>NZ_JBITDL010000009.1:15204-164999 GCF_044454225.1 Streptomyces sp. NPDC051563 | reverse complement strand
CCCGGGGCGCCCCCGCGCCGCGCCCCCGCGCCGACCCACCTCCCCAGACCTCCCGCCAAGACCTGCCCCCCCGCCCCCCCCCCCCCCCCCCGGGGGGGGGGGGGCGGCCCCGCCGGCCCCCCCCCCCCCCCCCCCCCCCCCCCCCCCCCCCCCCCCCCCCCCCCCATTCCGGTGCCTTACAGCCACCCGTGCTGGGCCGCGCGCAGGCCCGCCTCGAAGCGGCTGCGCGCGCCGAGTCGTTCCATCAGGGCCGCCATGGAGCGGCGGACCGTGCTCAGCGAGACGCCCAGCTGGTGGCCGGCCGCCTCGTCGGTCATGCCCTGGCTCAGCAGCCGCAGCAGTTCCCGTTCCACCGGCGTCAAGCCGGTGCCGTCATCGCGCGGCCTGTCACAGCCCAGGGGCAGCGAAGCCTCCCAGACCTGGTCGAAGAGCGCGGTGAGCGCCGCGACCGCTCCCGGCAGCCGCAGGACGACGGCGCCGGCACGGGTGTCGGCCGGATCCAGCGGCACCAGGGCATGGGCCCGGTCCACCAGGATCATCCGCAGCGGGAGCGTGGGCACGGTCCGCACGCCGCCACCGTTGTCGGTGAGCCAGCGTGCGTAGTCGAGGGTCGGCGGGTTGCCGCGGACACTGTCCAGGCAGACCGTGCGCACGCCGACACCGCGGTCCAGGAGCTGGATGTCGTTCTCCCGGGCCGCCTCGATGGCCGCGGCGGACTGGCCGCCGCCCGGCATGAACGTACAGATCTCCGACCTGGCCTGGTCTGCGATGAGTTCGAGGCGGGCCTGGACGGCGTCGATGCCGATCAGCCGTTCCCCGCCGCCGTCACCCCCGCCGCCACCGTCCGAGCCGGAGTCCGGGTTCGGCCCCTGGCGCAGGCCGGAGATCATCCGGGACACCGTCTCGTGGCTCGCGGCTATCTCCCGCTGCCGGCGGTCCAGTTCCTCCTGGTGGCGGCGGAGCATCAGCTGCATCCCGAGCTCCGGGCTGACCGCCCGCCAGGTGCCGGGAATCGATCGCGAGCGGCGCAGCAGCGAGACCTCGGCGAGCTGGTCCAGGGCCTCGCGCACGTCGGTCTCGGTGCTTCCGAGGTGTGCGGCGATCTGTTCGACGCCCCAGCCCTCGGTGCGGGTGGCCATCAGCCGGTAGACGGCTTCCGTAGAGGGTTCGAGCCCGAGCGTGGCGAACAAGAAGATCCTCCGTGGGGACGAAAAGACGTCGGGCGCTGAGCCTGACAAGCCGTCGCCGCTCTGTCTTGTCGAAATCGGCATTCACCACCGGGAGAGCCGCCGAGCTCTGATGGCCGCGGAGCCGGGGGTGACACCAAACGTTCAAGACCACTTGCTCTCACCCCGGACGCCTTCCAGGCGCGCGCCACCGCGGCGATGCTTCTGCTGCAGCCGGAGAACACCGGCTGAAAGCAACAGAAGTCGACGGAAACGCACGGGAATCTCCAGGAACCCCACCGTAGAGAAAGGAAGCGCCATGTTCTTCGCCCTCTTCGGCCTCATCTGGGACTGATGCGCCATGCACCTCGCAATGGCGGCGGTGGAGCTGACGGCAAGTCCCCAGGCTCCGCATCAACGCCTGAACCCGAACCTGCTGACCGACGTGCTGTGGGCCTACGCCGAACCGGCGGACCGGCCGGAGCACCTGACCGTACTGACGGGCGAAGGAAGGGCCGACCTCGTCGTCTACTCCCTCGCCGAGTCCGCTCAAGAAGCGCGCTCCGGGGCACTGCACCTCGTACGGCGCGCCCTCAGCACCTCGCCGTTGCTGTCCGGCTGGGAGGCACGGGAGATTCCCCTCGACCATCTCGATGCCCTCGGAGCGCCCGATCTGGAGCGACCCCCATGAAGGGCGGCAGCCGCACCCAGGCCCTGCGTCTCCTCGACATCGCCGACGGTCGAAGAGGGCGCGACAGCAGGGCGGGGGCGACAGCTGAAGCCGTCGCCCCCGCCCTGGGGTGCCCGTGTCGGTTCCACACCTGTTACAGGTGGTGCGGGCCGTCGTAGTAGCCGCCGACCTGGCGGTGGTAGTCGGCGTCGCCGAGGTGCTTGTCCTTGTCGAACTCGGGAGCGTTCTTGATCTGCTCCTTGGTCCGGTCGACGTAGATCTTCTCGTCGTTCGCGTCGATCCGGGTGATCGTGCCGGCCGGCAGGAGGACTTCCTTGCCGAAGATCCACGGTCCGGTGTCGACCACGACGTAGGAGGAGCCGACCTCGTCCGAGTGCTTGTCGACCTTACCGATGGAACCGTCGCTCGCCTCGACCTTGTATCCCGTCAGATCCGCTCCGGCCAGACGGCCGGCGGACTCGCGGTAGCCCCAAAAATTCTCAGTCATGCGAAAACAACTCCTCCGGTCAATGGGAGACGTGGAAATGAATTCCCACCGACTCTCCCTTTTCCGTACTGCGTTCACGGCGGAACTCGCGTTCCGTCATGACCTCCGCCTGCCCCGCATTCCTTTCCGTACACCTCTTGATTCACATCCGGCGCCGAAGACGTCCAGCCCGTTTCGTGGTGGTGCGGAGCACCCTCCGGTGTCAGGGCCTCGCCGTGGGGACCTCCGGCGCGAGCGAGTTGCCCGCGGGGATCCGGCCGCAGTCGGACGGGGGCGTCTTGCCCGCGAACCTGTCGCCCAGCCAGCCGAGGGCGGCGGGTGCCCACGGAACGGCGGCGCCGACATGGCTGAGCAACTCGTACTGCTGGTACTTGATCGCGGTGTTGCCCTTGTCGCAGTACTGCCGGACCAGCGCGCGCACGTCTCCGGCGACCATGACCCCGTCACCCGTTCCGATGCCCGGGAGGTTGCTGAGGGTGCCCTCCAGGACGCCTCCGTCGCCCTGGACGATGAACCCGGGGGCGCTGGGGGTGGGGGCCGAGCCGAGGTTCAGCTTGTTGACCGCCTCGACGAAGGGGGGAACCGAATTCGGGTTCGCGTACTCCGGCTTGACCATCTTCTTCCAGGTCAACCCCGGGTACTGACCAAGCGCGTTGACGATCGACCCGTGTTCGAGCTCCTTGAACACCCGTTGACCGTATGCGTTGAGGTAGGGCTCGAACGCGATGTCGTAGGAACGCGCGGCCCCGATGACGGCCATGGGTGCGACCCCGGCCCAGATGGAACTGCCGCTGACGTACTTGAGGTTGTGCGCCGGATCGACGAGCAGGCCGCCTTCCGCGTAACCGACCAGCCTCCTGTCGACGTCCGGCGCGTAGCCCGGCGCGAGTGCGGCGGCCCAGTGGGTGGCGATGGCTCCGCCCGAGTAACCGGCCAGGCCGATGCGGGTGTTGGAGTTCAGGCCGGTCTGCGGGGACTGGCTCGCGGCTCGGATCGAGTCCAGCGTGTTCGTTCCGTACTCCGGGCCGGCCGCGAAGTCGGCGTTCTGGCCCTCGCTGTCCGGGATGATCACGTTGTAGCCGGAGAGCAGGAGCGGCACCAGGAGGAGGGACTCGCCGTTCGCGATCAGGCCGCCGAGCGAGACGTCGCCCGCGATGGCCCGGGAGGGGGAGTCCGCGGGGTTGAGGGAGTCGTAGAACGACTGGTACGAGACGGCCTTGCTGCCGTCTCCGTTGGGGCTGCGCACGATCGACGTGACCCCGGCGGACGGGCGGCCCTGCGCGTCGACGGTGCGGAACAGCAGCTGGATCGCGGTGACCGGCGTCGGGATGCCGAGGACGTGGTACCGCAGCGTCCGGGTCTTGAGGACGGCGCCCGGTGCGTACGAGGACAAGGGGGCGCTGCCGTCGTACGCGTAGAACGAGTCGCCCGCCGCGACCGTGGACGAGGCGGACGGAGCGGCCGCGGCCGCCGGAGCGGCGGTGACGGCCAGGGCGGTGGCAACTGCCGCTGCCAGCTTCCCCATGGCGATGCGGTGCATGGTTCCCTCGGATTCGTCTCGTGGATCACCGGGACAGTCGTCGTGCGTTACCGGTGGTAACGGCGCTGTAAGTTACCAGCAGGTAAACGGCTTGAACAGGCCTGCGGCACGGCTCTGCGCGCCACCCGGACCCGGCAAGGTCGCGAGGTCTCCGTCCCGGCGGTGCCGGTCACGTGAATCCGGGACCGTAAAGAGGCGACTTCACCCGAATCCGCACCCTTCCTAGGCTGAAGGGGCAATCAAGCGGAGCATGCGCCGCGTACCAGGCACCGGTGCGGCGTCGAGGGAGTTGTCTTGGCCAGTCACGTTCCGACCGAACGCCCTGTGGAGCCGTCGTTCAGCGCGTTCCGCGCATCGGCAGCCCAGCAGCGCATGTACTTCCTCCAGCAGATGGAGGAAGGCCGGCCGACCTACCACATGCCGGTCTTCTACGGCCTGGAAGGGCCCGTGGACGAGAGCGCGCTCCGCAGCTGCGCGCAGGAACTGATCGACCGGCACGAGGCGCTGCGCACCCGCTTCGTCCTGCGGGACGGCGAGCTGTGGCAGCACGTCGACACCGGGGCCGAGCTCGCCTGGTCCTCGGCCACCGCCGCCGGGGAGCGGGACGTCGAGGAGTGGACGGCCGCCGAACACCACCGGCCCTTCGACCTGGAGGCCGGACCGCTCTTCCGCGCGGCCCTGCTGCACACCCCCGACGGCGCCGTCCTCGCGCTCGGCCTGCACCACATCGTCGCCGACGGCTGGTCCGTCGGGATCCTCGCCCGTGAGCTCCTCGCCGCGTACGCCCGGTGCGCCGGCGGTCCGCGGCCGCAACCGGCCGAGGAGGGCCCGGAGTACCAGTACGCCGACTTCTCCGAATGGCAGGACGAATGGCTCCGGGGCGAGACCGCCTGGCGCCAGCTCGCCTACTGGGAGGCGCAGTTGGGCGGTGAACTGCCCGACGCACCCCTGCCCCGGGACGGCCGCCCCAGGGCAGGAGCGGCCCGCGGCGCGGCGGCGCTGCACTCCTTCGACGTACCGGCCCCGGTGCTCGCCCGGATGGAGGGTCTGTGCCGCGACACGCACAGCACCCCCTACATGCTGATGCTGGCGGCCTTCCAGATCGTGCTGGGCCGGTACACGGGCACCGACGACGTGCTGGTGGGGACGCCGGTGGCGGGCCGCAACCGCAAGGAGTTCCAGGACACCGTCGGCCTGTTCGTCAACACGCTGGTGATCCGCGCGGACCTCTCCGGCAACCCCGCGTTCCGGATCCACCTCGAACGCGTACGGGACACCGTGCTCGACGCCCAGGACCACCAGGACCTGCCCTTCGAGCGGGTCGTCGACCGGATCGCGCCGGGGCGCACCGGCGAGGACGCGCCGCTGTTCCACGCCATGTTCGGCCTGCACGACGAGGACGGCATGACGGGCGGCCTGCCGGGACCGAAGGCCCGGCTACTCGAAGGGCCTGCCGGAACGGCCAAGTTCGACCTCACCTTCGACGTCGTACGCAGCGGCGGGGCGACGAGCTGCCGGCTGGAGTACCGCGCCGACCTGTTCGAGGCCTCCACGATCGAGCAGTTCGGCCGGCACTTCGCCCGCCTTCTCGACGCCGCCACCGACCACCCCGAACTCCTGCTCGACTCCCTCCCGATGCTGTCGGGTGAGGAGCGCGGCGGCATCGGATCCTCCCTCACCGTCGATGCTCCGCGCCCGCCCCGCGGCGCCCTCCCGCAGACTCCGGGCGAACTCCGCTGTGTCCACGAGCTCTTCGCGGACCACGCCGCCCGCACCCCCGAGGCCGTCGCCCTCGTCCACGAGGGCGTGTCCCTCACCTACCGCGAGCTCGACACCCGGGCCAACCGGCTCGCCCACCGGCTGCGCGCCCTCGGCGTGGGCCCGGACACCCTCGTCGGACTGTGCCTGCCCCGCTCCGCCGACCTCGTCGTCGGTCTGCTCGGCATCCTCAAGGCCGGCGGCGCCTACCTGCCGCTGGACCCCGACAACCCGCCCGAGCGGCTGCGCCACATCATCGGCGACGCCCGCCTCGCGCACGTCGTCGGCACCACTGCCACCCGGGACCTGTGGGACGCCCCCGCGCCCGCCGCAGGTCCGCCCGCCGCAGATCTGCCCGCCGCAGACTCGACCACCGCCGGCCCTCCGCACGCCCCCGCCCTGCACACCGTCGACCTGCTCGCCGACGCCCCGCTCCTGGCCGCCCAGCCGGACACCGCCCCGCAGACCGGTGTGACCCCGGACCACCTGGCCTACGTCATCTACACCTCGGGCTCCACCGGCCTGCCCAAGGGCACCCTCGTGCCCCACTCCAACGTCACCCGGCTGTTCTCCGCCACCGATCACTGGTTCGGCTTCGGTCCCGAGGACGTGTGGACCCTCTTCCACTCCATCGCCTTCGACTTCTCCGTGTGGGAGCTCTGGGGAGCCCTCGCCCACGGCGGCCGCCTCGTCGTGGTCCCGTACGGCACGAGCCGCTCGCCCGAGGAGTTCCACCGGCTGCTGCGCGCGGAGCGCGTCACCGTGCTCAACCAGACCCCGTCCGCCTTCTACCAGTTGGCCCGCGTCGACGAGGAACACCACCGCACCGGCGACGGATCCTCTGCGACCGGGTCCCAACTGAGCCTGCGACACGTCGTCTTCGGCGGGGAGGCCCTCGACGTCGCGGCCCTCGCCGGCTGGTTCGCCCGGCACGGCGACACCGCACCCCGCCTGGTCAACATGTACGGCATCACCGAAACCACGGTGCACGTCACCTACCGCCTGCTGACCGCCCGCGACGCCGAGGACGGCCGCGGCAGCGTCATCGGCGTGCCCATCCCCGACCTGCGCCTGCACCTGCTCGACGCACGCGGCCGGACCGTCCCGCGCGGAGCCGTCGGGGAACTGTACGTCGCCGGAGCGGGCCTGGCCCGCGGCTACCTGCGCCGGCCCGAACTCACCGCCGAGCGCTTCCCCACCGTGCCCGCCGACGGCACCTCCGGCCGCGTCGCCGACGCCCCCGCCGGGCTCGCGGCCGGCGAGCGGCTGTACCGCACCGGCGACCTGGCGCGCGCCCTGCCCGACGGGGACCTGGAGTACCTCGGCCGCATCGACCACCAGGTCAAACTGCGCGGCTTCCGGATAGAACTCGGCGAGGTGGAGGCGGCCCTGGCCGCCCACCCCCTCGTCGACGCCGCGGTCGCACTCGTCGCACCGGATCCCGCGGGAACCGACGTCCTCGTCGGCTACCTCGCCGTCACCGGGGCCGAGAACGGCGCCGGTCCCACCGTGGAGGAGCTGCGCGCCCACCTCGAGCAGCGCCTGCCCGGCTACATGATCCCCGGCGCGTTCGTCACCCTGCCCGCATTCCCGCTGACCGCCAACGGCAAGACCGACCGCCGCCGCCTGCCCGCCCCCGGCTCGGTCGCCCGGACCCCCACGGCCGCCTACGAAGCACCCCGCGGGCCGGTCGAGACCGCACTCACCGAGGTCTTCGCGCAGGTCCTCGGGCACGAACGGGTGGGCGCCCTCGACAACTGGTTCGCCCTCGGCGGGGACTCCATCCGCTCCCTCCAGGTGCTCGCCAGGATCCGGGAACGCGGCCTCGACCTCACCGTCGCCGACCTCATGCGCCGCCAGTCGGCCCGCGCACTCGCCCCCGCCGTGACCCGCAGGGAGCCGGCGCCCGCCGGCGCAGCCCCGTACGAGCCGTTCGCCCTGCTCACCCCCGAGGACCGCGCCGCCCTGCCCGACGGGCTGGAGGACGCCTACCCGATGACCCGGCTCCAGGCCGGCATGCTCTACCACAGCGACCTGCCGTCGGCCGGCGGCCGCGTCTACCACAACGTGGCCTCCTATCTGGTCGAGGCGCCCTTCTCCGAAGCCGCCTGGCGGACCACCATCGACGTCCTCGCGGCCCGGCACGAGATGCTGCGCACCTCCTTCGACCCGCACGGATTCACCGAACCCCTCCAGCTCGTGCACCACGGCGCCCGCCCGGAGATCACCTTCGAGGACCTGCACGGCCTCGACCCCGAGGCGCAGGACACCGCCGTCGCCGCCCGCTACGCCGCCGAACGCGACCGGCCGTTCGCCTGGGAGAGTCCCCCGCTGATCCGCTTCCACGTGCAGCGGCTCTCGGACACCCGGCTCCGCCTGTTCGTCGCCGAGCACCACGCCGTCCTCGACGGCTGGAGCGAACGCTCGCTCCTGACCGAACTGGCCTCCTGCTACACCGATGCACTCGCCGCCCGGACCCCCGGGGACGGCCCCTCCCCGGACGCGGGTCCCCGCTCCCGGTTCGCCACCTTCGTCGCCCTCGAACGGGCCGCCCTCGCCGACCCCGGGCAGCGCGCGTTCTGGACCGGCAAGGCCGCAGACGCCCCCGCGACCCGGCTGGCGCGCCCGGCGGCGACCGGCGGACCCGCCCGCATGTCCTGGTACCTCGCGCCGCTCCCGCAGGGGCTGCACGCCCGGCTGACCACCCTGGCCGCCGAGTGCGGCGTACCGCTGCGCACGGTCCTGCTCGCCGCCCACCTGCGGGTCATGGCCCTGCTGGGCGGCGGCGACGCGGTCACCACCGGAGTGGTCCACAACGGGCGGGCCGAGGAGGCCGACGGCGACAAGGTCGTCGGCGCCTTCCTGAACACCCTGCCGCTGACCGTCGAGGTCACCGGGACGCACTGGCGCGGGCTCGTCGCGCACGTCGCCGAGCTGGAGGCCGAACTGCACGCGTACCGGCGCTTCCCGCTCGCCGAGATCCAGCGCCTGTCCGGCGGCGGCCCGCTGTTCGAGACCTTCTTCAACTACACCCACTTCCACGTGGAGCAGGACGGGCCCGCCGGCGGCACGTTCACCATCCTGGAGGAGACCGGGGAGGCCGGCACGGACTTCGCCTTCGGCGCCGAGTTCTCCCGCAGCCCCGACGGCTCCCTGCTCGAACTCGGCCTGCGCTTCGACGCCGCCCAGTTCTCCGAGGAACAGATGGAGAGCGCGCACGCCTCCTACCGGGCCGCCCTGCGCGACCTGTCCGAGGCCCCGGACGGCGAGTGCACGGCCGCCGACCTCCTCCCGGATGCCGAGCACCGCCGATACGCTGAGTGGAACCGGACCGCCGTCCCCTACCTGCGGCCGCACGTGCTGACCCGGCTGATCGAGGAGCAGCTCGAGCGGGCGCCCGACGCCCCCGCCGTCCGCTTCGAGGGCGCGGAGCTCACCTACCGCGCCCTCGACACCGAGGCCGACTGGCTGTGCGCGGTCCTGCGGGGACGAGGCGCCGGCCCCGGCACCTTCGTCGGCCTGCTGCTGGAACGCTCCCTCGCCCTGCCCGTCGTCCTGCTCGCGGTCCTGAAGACCGGCGCCGCCTACGTCCCGCTCGACCCGGAGCACCCGGCGCCGCGCGTGCGGTCCCTGCTCGCCGAATCGGGCATCGGCCTGGTGGTCACCGAGGGAGCGTGGGCCGACCGGCTGGAGGGCTCCGGGGTCACCGTCGTCCGGCCGGACACGGACGCGCCCGCCGGCGAGGGGCCCGCCGCCGAGGGGCCCGCCCGGGCGCCCGAGCCGACGGACCCGGCGTACATGATCTTCACCTCGGGATCCACCGGCAAGCCCAAGGGCGTCGTGGTCTCCCACCGCGCCATCGCCAACCGGCTGCTGTGGATGCAGGACGAGTACCGTCTGGCACCGGGGGAGCGGGTGCTCCACAAGACGCCCTACACCTTCGACGTCTCCGTGTGGGAGCTCTTCTGGCCGCTGCTCACCGGCGCCACCCTGGTCCTCGCCCGCCCCGGCGGCCAGCGCGACCCCGGCTACCTCGCCACGCTGATCCAGGACGAGGGCGTCAGCACCGTGCACTTCGTCCCCTCGATGCTCAGCGTCTTCCTCGACGACCCTGCGGCCGTCACCGGTGCGGCGGGCCTCACCCGGGTGGTGTGCAGCGGCGAGGCCCTCCCGTACGAGGTCCAGCGCAGGTTCTTCGAGCGGCTGCCCGGGGTGGAACTGCACAACCTCTACGGGCCCACCGAGGCGGCGGTCGACGTCACGTACTGGCAGTGCCGGCCCGACGGCGGCGACACCGTGCCCATCGGCCGCCCCATCGCCAACATGCGCACCCACGTCCTCGACCGGCGCCTCGCCGAGGTCCCCCTCGGCGTCACCGGAGAACTGTTCCTCGAAGGCGTCGGCCTCGCCGACGGCTACCACGGACGACCGGAACTGACGGCCGAACGCTTCGTCGAGCACACCGGCCCCGACGGCGTCACCCGCCGCCTCTACCGGACCGGCGACCTGGCCCGGCACCGCCCCGACGGCGCCCTGGAGTACGCGGGCCGCACCGACCACCAGCTCAAGATCCGCGGCTTCCGCGTCGAGCCGGGGGAGATCGAAGCCGTCCTCGCCGAACACCCCGGCGTCCGCGACTGCGCCGTCCTGCCCCGCGGCGAACGCCTCGTCGGCTACTTCGTCCCCGAATCGGCCGGCCCGGGCAGCGGCGCCGTAGCCGACCCCGGTGAACTGGCCGCCCACGCCCGCGAACGGCTCCCCGAATACATGGTCCCGTCCGCCTGGGTGTCCCTGGAGACCCTCCCGCTGACCGCCAACGGCAAACTGGACCGCGCCGCCCTGCCCGACCCGGACCCCGCCGACCTGCGCGGCGGCGTGGAGCCGACCCCGCCCCGCGACGCACTCGAAGCCCGCCTCGCCGGCATCTGGGAGCGGCTCCTGGCCGCCGGCCCGGTCGGCGTCCACGACGACTTCTTCGCGTCCGGCGGGCACTCCATCGACGCCCTGCGCCTGATCGGCCGGATCAACCAGGCCTTCGGCGAACGGCTCGGCGTCTCGACCGTCATGGAACACCCGACCGTCGCCCGGCAGGCCGGCCTGCTGCGCGGCCGGCACGCCGGGTCGGCACCCGACCCGGTGGTCCGCATCCGGCCCGGGGGCACGCTCGACCCGCTCTTCCTCGTGCACCCGATCGGCGGAAACGTCTTCTGCTACCGGGACCTGGCGGCCGAACTGGCCCCCGGCCGACCGGTGTTCGGCCTGACGGCGCCCGGGCTCACCGCCCCCGGCCCGGTACCGGGGGCCACCGTCGAGGAGCTGGCCGAGGCCCACGTGGACGCCCTGCGCCGGATCCGGCCCGAAGGCCCCTACCACCTGGCCGGCTGGTCCTTCGGCGGGCTCCTCGCCTACGAGACGGCCGTCCGGCTGCGGGCAGCCGGGCAGGAGGTGGCGACCCTCGCCCTGCTGGACACCGGCTACCCCGAGCCCGCCCACGTCCCCGCGGACGAGTGCGACCTGCAGGTGTGGTTCCACGAGGACCTGGCCCGCTCCGCCGGCTTCGACCCGTCCGACGAGGGGGCGTCGGCCCTGCGCAGCGCGCTGCGGGGCGCCACCGGTACCACGGCCCGCCTCGCCGTCCTCGCCGAACAGGTGGAACACGAGGGCTTCGCCCCCGGACTGGACCCGCGGGACCTCGCCCGGCACTACGCGGTGTTCCGTACGGGGATCCGCGCGGCCGCCGCGTACGAACCGCCGGCGGCCCCGTGCCCGGTCCTGTTCCTCCAGACGAGCACCGGGGCCGGTGAGAGCGCCGCCGACCGGTGGGAGGGGCGGGCCGCGGCCGGCTTCACCCGCCACGACGTCCCCACCGACCACTACGGGCTGATGCGACCGCCGCACAGCACCCGGGCCGCCGCCCTGCTGAGCACCGCCCTCGCCGCGGCCGACCACCGCTGAGCCAGGCCCCGTAGGCCCGCCCCCTTCGCCCTCGCCCTGCCCCGCCCCCCGTGCCACGCCCTCGCGAGCCGCGCGCCGGCGAGGCATGCGCCGACGCGCCCCGCGCCCCGCACCAGAACAGGAACGGAAACACCACGTGACGAGCGATACCCCGGGGCCCGCCGCCCCCGAACTGACCGGCCGCATCAGCAGCGGCCCCGCGCAACTCCTCCACGACGAAGTGCTCGCCCCGCAGTTCGCGTTCGAGTCCCGCCACCTGCTGCGCCACTACGTCGCCATCGAGAAGACCCTGGCCGCCGAGTACGTCCGCATGGACCTGATCACCGCCGAGGAGGCCCGCCGGATCGCCGCGCTGCTGGACTCCGTCGGCCCCGACACCCTCAGCGCGCGGCCCGGCGCCAACATGTCGGACATCGCCTTCGCCCTCGAACGGCACGTCGAGGCGGGCCTGCCCCACCCGGTCGTCGCGTGGCACGCCGACCGCAGCCGCAACGACCTCCAGGCCTGCGCCCAGGTGATGTACGGACGCGACCAGCTCACCCGGTTCGCCGCGGCCCTCCTCGAACTCGGCTCGGTCGTCCACCGGTTGGCCGAGAAGACCTGCGACCTGCCCATGCCGGGCTACACCCACTTCCAGGCCGCCCAGATCATCACCCCCGGCTTCCACCTCGCCGCGCTCTCCGAGCACCTGCTGCACACCCACGCCCGGCTGCTGAACGCCTACGACGGCATCGACGCCTCCCCGCTGGGCGCCGGAGCCATGGCCGGGCAGGAACTGCCCTGGGACCGCGACCGGATGGCCCGGCTGCTCGGCTTCTCCCGGCCCCAGCCCCACGCCCTGACCGCCGTGGCCTCGCGCCGCTGGAGCGCCGAACTGACCGCGGAACTCAGCCTCCTGGGTACCGCTCTGAGCCGCTTCACCACGGACCTGCTCACCTGGGGCGGCAGCGAGTACGGCTTCATCGAACTGCCCGACGAACTGTCCGGCATCTCCTCCGCCATGCCGCAGAAGAAGAACTACCCCGTCCTGGAGCGGATCCGCGGACGCACCGCCCACCTGACCGCCTTCCACTTCGACGTGCTCCTGGGCCAGCGCAACACCCCCTTCTGCAACCTCGTCGAGGTCTCCAAGGAGGCCGGCACCCACCTGCTGAACGCCTTCGACTCGGCCCACGGCACCGTCCGCCTCCTCACCGAGGTGCTGCGCCGGCTCACCTTCCGCGCCGACCGCATGCGCCAGGTGTGCGCAGCCGAGTTCCTCGGCGGATTCAGCCTCGCCAACGCCCTCTGCCTCACCGAGGGGGTCCCCTGGCGCACCGCCCAGGTCGTCGCCGGCAAGTACGTCGTGCTCGCGGCGACGGCGGGCGCCGCTCCCGCCCCGGGCGAGCCCGCCCTGCTGGCCGAGGCGGCCGCCGGACACGGCATCACCCTCACCGACCCCGCCCGGCTCCTGGCCGAGGCCTTCGACGTCGACCGGGGTCTGGAACGCATGGTGTCCGCGGGCTCGGCCCGCCCCGAGGCCGTACGCACGGTCCTGCGCACGCAGCAGGAGACCTACGACCGGCTCGCCGCCGACTGGGAACGGCGCGCCGCGGTGATCCGCGCGGGCGCCGAGGAGGGCGACCTCGCCCTGTACGGAGCGGCCGGCACCGCCACCGCCGCCAGCGCCACCGCCGGCACCGAGACCGATGAGCAGGAGGACGGCGATGGCACCCGCGCCCGCGTACGGCACGCGCACTGACACCGCCGGGGCGGTCTCCACCGCCCCCGCCGGAACCGGCAGCGCCTTCGGCACCTTCGGCGAACTGCTCCAGGGCGCCCTGCCCCATCCGCAGGGCGACTTCCTGGTCACCTTCCCGCTGGCACGCTGGGCCACCGCCGTGTTCCACCCCGTGCCCGGCCGGCCCGGCGTCCAGGTGCGGCCGGCGCACAAGGCCAAGTCCCGCCGGGTCGCCGAAGCCGTCCTGGCCGCCCTCGGCAGCACGGACGGCGGCCTGCTGGAGGTGGCCGGAGACCTGCCCGAGGGCAAGGGCCTGGCCAGTTCCTCCGCCGACCTCGTCGCCACCGTACGGGCCGTCGGCGCGGCCCACGGCCGCGCCTTCACCCCGGCCGAGACGGAGGACTTCCTGCGCGGCATCGAACCGGCCGACGGGGTCATGTACGACGAGATCGTCGCCTTCCACCACCGTGAGGTGCGCCTCGGCCGCCGCCTCGGCGTGCTCCCTCCGCTCGCCGTCGTCGCCCACGACGAGGGCGGGCAGGTGGACACGGTCGCGCACAACCGGGTCGCCCGGGCCATCGGCTCCGCGGACCGCGCGGAGTACGCGCTCCTGCTGGACCGGCTGACCGCCGCCGTGGCCCGCGCGGACCTCCAGGAGGTCGGCGCCGTCGCCACCCGCAGCGCCGAGATGAACGCCCGCCGCCGCCGGCGCGCCGGGTTTGCGCACCTGCACGCCCTGTGCCGCGAGGTCGACGGCCTGGGACTGGTGCTCGCCCACAGCGGCACCATGCTCGGCGTCCTCCTGGAGGCGGGCGACCCGGCCCTCACCGGCAAGACCGAGCACATACGGGCCGGCTGCGCAGCCCTCGGCGGAGAGGTGTCCGTACACCGCTCCCTGGGCGGCGGCGACAGCTGGAGCCCGACGGCCCTGCCCGCCCACCCCACCGAGCTGGAGATCTGAGCATGCTGTTCGACACCGTGACGGACGCGATCGGGGCGACCCCCCTGGTCCGGCTCCGCCTGGGCGAGGCCCGCGGCGTGGAGGTCTACGCCAAACTGGAACTGCAGAACCTCTTCGCGATGAAGGACCGCGTCGCCCGCAACATCCTGCTGGAGGCCCGGCGGCTGGGCACCCTGAAGCCGGGCGACCCCGTCATCGAGAGCTCCTCGGGGACCATGGCCCTCGGCGTGGCCCTCGTCGGCCGCTCCCTCGGCCACGAGGTCCACATCGTCACCGACCCGCGCATCGACCCCGTCACCCTCGCCAAACTCCGCGCCCTGGGCTGCCGGGTGCACATCGTGAAGGCCATGACCAGCCACGGCTGGCAGAGCGCCCGCCTGGAGCGGCTCGCGGAGCTGCGGGGGGAACTGCCCGGCGCCTTCTGGCCGCAGCAGTACACCAACCCCGACAACCCCGGCGCCTACCGCACCCTCGCCGGTGAACTCATCGCGGACCTCGGCCGGTTCGACACCCTCGTCGGCGCGGTCGGCAGCGGCGGCTCCCTCTGCGGCACCGCGCGCGCCCTGCGCGCCACACTGCCCGCCCTGCACGTCGTCGGCGTCGACTGCGTGGGCAGCGCCCTCTTCGGCCAGCCCGACGTACCGCAGCGCCTGCAGAGCGGACTGGGCAACAGCCTGCTGCCCAAGAACCTGGACCGCACCCTCGTCGACGAGGTGCACTGGCTCAACGACCACGAGGCCTTCGCCGCCACCTGGGACCTCGCCCGCGAACAGCAGATCTTCGGCGGCAACACCTCGGGCTCCGTCTACCGGGTCCTCACCGGCCTCGCCGAACGCGCCGAACCCGGCACCCGGATCGTCGGCATCCTGCCCGACCGCGGCGACCGCTACGCCGACACCGTCTACAACGACGAGCACTGGGACGAAAACCGGCTGCGCGAGATGCCCACCGCCACCGCACCGGCCCCCCTCGGCCCCGACGCGACCGCCCGCACCTGGTCCACCCTCGCCTACGGCGCGCCCGCCGGGATCCGCCGCCACCTGCTGTTCGTGGAGTCCAACACCACCGGCACCGGCATGCTCGCGCTGGAGCGCGCCCGCGAACTGGGCACCGTACCCGTCCTGCTGACCGGCGACCCCGACCGCTACCGCGGACTCGCGGACACCGGAGCCGAGGTGCTGCGCTGCGACACCAACTCCGACGCCGCCCTGCGCGCCGCCGTACAGGAACGCTTCCGCCGCGAGGAGATCGCCGGCGTCACCACCACCAGCGACTTCTACGTACCGGCCGCCGCCCGGACCGCCCAGTGGCTCGGCCTGCCCGGCAACCCGCCCGAAGCGGTGGCCGTCTGCCGCGACAAGTCGGCCCTGCGCGAGAGGCTGCGGGCCGCGGGCGTCCGCCAGCCCCGCTACGCCCTGGTCCGCGAACCGGACGGGGCCGCGGCCGCCGTCGCCCGGACCGGACTGCCCTGCGTGGTCAAGCCGGCCGACGACTCGGGCTCCACGAACGTCCTGCTCTGCGCCGACGAGGACGAGGCCCGCGCCCAGATCGAGCGGATCCTCGCGATCGACACCAACGTACGGGGCATGCCCACCGCCCGCACCGTCCTCGTCGAGGAATACCTGGAGGCGCCCGAGTACAGCGTCGAGATGTTCAGCCGGGACGGGCGGGCCGAGTGCGTCGGCATCACCGCCAAATCGGTGACCGCGACCCCCCACTTCGTCGAACACCGCCACCTCTTCCCCGCCCCGCTGCCCGCCACCACCGCACAGGCGATCACCGAGACGGTGACGGCCGCCCTGGACGCGGCCGGGATCCGGCTGGGAGCCACCCACACCGAGGTCAAACTGACCGCCGACGGCCCCGCCCTCATCGAGATCAACCCCCGTCCGGCCGGCGGCATGATCCCCGAGCTGATCCGGCTCGCCACCGGGGTCGACCTCCTCGGCGAGCAGCTCCGCGCCGCCCTCGGCCTGCCCCCGCACCTGAAGGCCGAGGACGCCGGCCACGCCGGCATCCAGTTCCTGCTCGCCGACGCCGACGGCACCCTCACCGCCGCCGAGGGCACCCGGGCCGCCGAAGCCGTCGACGGGGTCGCGTCGGTGCTGGTCACCGCCGCCCCCGGCACACCCGTACGCCGCCCCCGCAGCGCCTCCGACCGGCTCGGGCACGTGATCGCCCGCCACCGGGAGCCCGAAGGCGTGCACGCCGCCCTCGACGCGGCACGCGCCCTGATCCGCCTCGACATCCAGGCCGCGCCCCGCTCCTGATCCACCCACCGCTGCCCGTCCCACGAAGCGCCGTACGCCCGTACGCGCACGCCCGAACCGAAAGGCGAACCGCCGTGAGCAACCCCTTCGAGAACGACAACGCCTCCTACGTCGTGGTCCGCAACGACGAGCTCCAGCACTCCCTGTGGCCCGCCGCCACCCCCGTCCCGGCCGGCTGGACCGTGGTGCACGGCCCCGACGGCCGCCAGGCCTGCCTGGACCACGTCGAGCGCGTCTGGACCGACATGCGCCCCGCCTCCCTGGTGGCCGCCCTCGCCGGGAACACCCCCCGTGGCTGAGCCCGCCCACCGCACCGAACAGCCCGCCGGGGCCGACCCCGTACGGACCCTGCGCACCCTCTTCGCCGACGTGCTCGGCCACGGAGAGGTCGACGCGCACCACAGCTTCACCGGGCTGGGCGGGGACAGCATCCAGGCCATCCAGGTCGTCAGCCGCGCCCGGGCCGCCGGGCTCGTCCTCACCACCCGCGACGTGCTCCGCGCCGAGAACCTGACCGCACTCGCCGCCACCGCCCGCGCCCACGGCCGGGCACGGGCCGGCGCGGGCCCGGCCGCGCCCCCGCGCCGGCTGGGCCCGCTGAGCCCCACCCCCATCATGGGCTGGCTCGCCGAACTCGGCGGTCCCGTCGACACGTACAACCAGTCGCTCGTGCTGCGCACCCCGCCGGGCTTCGGGGCGGCCGACGCCGAACGCACCGTCCAGGCCCTCCTCGACACCCACGAGATGCTCCGGCTGAGGCTGCCCGACGGGATCGCCGCGGCCGGCGCCGAACCGGTCGTACCCCCCGCAGGCTCCGTCACCGCGGCGGACATGCTCGACCACGTGGACGCCCGCGGCAGGAGCGATACGGAACTGCCCGCCCTGACCCGGGAGCGGATGCGGGCGGCGCGGCGGCGGCTCTCGCCCCGCGACGGACGGATGCTGCGCGCCGTCCTCATGGACCGGGGAACCGGACAGCAGGGACGCCTCGCGCTCGTCATCCACCACCTGGTCGTCGACGGAGTCTCCTGGCGCATCCTCCAGGACGACCTGCGCAGCTGCGCGGCGGCCCTCGCCGAGGGCCGCGAGCCGGTCCTGGAACCGGCGCACACCCCCTTCGCGCACTGGGCCGACCTGCTGCGCGCGGAGGCCACCTCCGGCCGCCGCACCGCCGAGGCCGACCGCTGGGCCGCCACCCTGCGCGAGGCCCCGCAGGCCCTCGCCGGGGTCCGCGCGCCCGGCGGCCTCGACCCCGAGAGCCCGGAGCACACGCTCACCCTCACCCTGGGCCCGGAGGTGACGGGCCCCCTGCTCACCACCGCGCCCGGCCTCGTCAACGGCACCGTCAACGACGTCCTGCTCACCGCCCTCGCGCTGGCCGTCCTCGGCCGGCGCGCCGCCGACGGCGCGGACGGGCCGGACGAGGAGGGAGCCGTCCTCGTCGACGTCGAGGGGCACGGCCGGGAGGACGTCGCCGAGGGCACGGACCTGTCCCGCACCGTCGGCTGGTTCACCACCGTCTTCCCCGTCCGCCTCGCCCTCGGCCGCCCCGACCTCGAAGAGGCCCGGGCCGGCGGACCGGCGATCGGTACCGCCCTGCGCCTCGTCAAGGAGGAGCTGCGCGCCGTACCGGACAAGGGCATCGGCTTCGGCCTGCTGCGCCACCTCAACTCCCGCACCGGAGCGGACCTCGCCGCGCGCGGCATCCCCCAGATCGGCTTCAACTACCTCGGCAGGTTCCCGATGGGCGGCGACGCGCCGTGGGACGCCGCCCCCGGGCACCCCTTCGCCCTCGACGACGCCGACGAGGGACTTCCGATGGCGCACGCCGTCGAGGTGAACGCGGCCGCCCACGAGAGCCCCGACGGCCTCGTCCTCAGCGCCACCTGGACCTGGGCGGGCAACGCCCTCACGGGGCCGTGGGTCCACGGCCTCGCCCAGGAGTGGTTCACCATGCTGCGCGCCGTCGTCACCCACGCCGCCCGCCCGGACGCCGGCGGCCTGACCCCCTCCGACGTATCCCTCACCCGGGTCAGCCAGGCCGACCTCGACACCTTCGAATCCCAGCTCGGAGCCCTGCTGTGATCCCTCTCTCCCACGCCCAGCAGCGCTTGTGGTTCCACGCCCGCGACGGCGCCGACGGCGCGCTCTACCACATCCCCGTCGGACTCCGGCTGAGCGGCGCCCTGGACCGCACCGCCCTGCACGCCGCCCACGCGGACGTGAGCGCCCGCCACGAAGCCCTGCGCACCGTCTTCCCCGACGAGGCGGGCCGCCCGTACCAGCGGGTCCTGGACCCCGCGGACGCCGCCCCGGCGCTCACCGTCACCGACTGCCCGGCCGCCGACCGCGCCGGGCGGGCCGCGCGGGCGGCGTCCCGCCCCTTCGACCTGCGCACCGAACCGCCGCTGCGCGCCGACCTCTTCACCGACGGGGACGAGGACCACTACCTGCTCCTGGTCCTGCACCACATCGCGGGCGACGGCCACTCCGTCACCCTGCTCGTCCGGGACCTCGCCGCCGCCTACACCGCCCGGACCACCGGCCGGCCGCCCGAGTGGCCCGAACTGCCCGTCCAGTACCCGGACTACGCGCTGTGGCAGCGCGAACTCCTCGGCCCGGCCCAGGATCCCGACTCCCTGCACGCCCGGCTGCTCACCCACTGGGAGACGGCCCTGGACGGCCTGCCCGACGAGCTGGCACTGCCGGCCGACCGGCCGCGTCCGGCCGTCGCCGGCCACCGGGGCGCGGTGGTGGAGACACGGACCGGCGCCGCCGCCCACGCGGGTCTGGCCGCACTGGCCCGGGACGGCCGCGCCACGCCGTTCATGGCCGTCCAGGCGGCCTTCGCGGTCCTGCTCACCCGGCTCGGCGCCGGCACCGACCTGCCGCTCGGCTGCCCCGTGGACGGCCGGGACGACGAGGCCCTCACCGACCTCGTGGGGCTCTTCGTCAACACCCTGATCGTGCGCGCCGACACCTCCGGCGACCCCGCTTTCACGGAGGTGCTCGACCGGGTGCGCACCGCCGCCCTGGCGACGTACGCCCACCAGGAACTGCCCTTCGAATCGCTGGTCGAACGGCTCAACCCGGCCCGCTCGGCCGCCCGGCACCCGCTCTTCCAGGTCGCCGTCGCCGCCCAGCGCACCGAGCCGCAGATGCCCGCCTTCGCGGGCCTGACCGCGCAGGTGGAGGCGGTGCGCACTGACACCGCCAAGTTCGACCTCACCCTGGAGGTCGAGGAGCTCCACGACCCGGCCACCGGAGCACCCGCGGGCCTGGCCCTCGGCCTGGAGTACGCGAGCGACCTGTTCGACGAGAAAACGGCCCGGCGCCTGCTCGACCGGCTCGTCCAGCTCATCGGCGCCGTCGTCCGCGACCCCGGGACCCCGGTCTCGGCGCTGGACGTACTGCTGCCGGGGGAGCGGGCCGACCTCCTCGGGCACTGGCAGGGCGCGCCCGTCGCCGCCGACGCCCGCACCGTCCACGAGGCCTTCGCGGAGCGGGCCGCGGCCCATCCGGACCGGCCCGCCGTGCTCTGCTCGGGCCGCCGGACCACCTACGCCGAACTCGAAGCGGCGGCCGAGCTGTTCGCCGGCCGGCTGCGCTCCCTCGGCGTCCGCCCGGGCGAGGCCGTCGCCGTCCTGATGGACCGCTCGGCCGGCCTGGTGGCCGCCTGCCTGGGCATCCTCAAGGCCGGGGCCGCCTACCTGCCGCTGGACGCCCGGGCCCCCGGGGCCCGTACCGAGGCCGTGATCGCCGCCTCGGGGGCCGCCGTCCTCGTCACCGACGTCCCGGAGGGCGAGCCCGTACCGGCGGGGCCGCGCCACGTACTGCGCCCGGCCGAACTGTCCGCCGAGGGGACCGCCACAGGAGCTGAGAGGGCCGGGACGCCCGGCCATCCCGACGCGCTCGCCTACCTGATGTACACCTCCGGCTCCACCGGCGTCCCCAAGGGCGTGGCCGTCTCCCACCGCGAGGTCGTCGCCCTCGCCACCGACCGGCGCTGGCGCGGCGGCGCGCACGAGCGGGTCCTCTTCCGCTCCCCGCACGCCTTCGACGCCTCCACCTACGAGCTGTGGGTGCCGCTGCTGAACGGCGGCCTCGTCGTCGTGGCGCCCCCCGGCGACCTCGACGTCGACGCCCTGGCCCGGCTGATCACCGAGGAGGAGGTCACCGGGACCTTCCTCACCGCCACCCTCTTCAACGTCCTCGCCGACCGCTGCCTGCCCGCCCTCGGCTCCCTGCACGAGGTGATGACCGGCGGCGAGGCCGCCTCCCCGACCATGGTCCGCCGGGTCCGCGAGGCCTGCCCCCGCACCACCGTCACCAACGCCTACGGCCCCACCGAGACCACCACCTTCGCCGCGACCTTCGCCGTGGGCCCCGGCCAGGACGCCCCCGACGGGTCGGTGCCCATCGGCCGCCCGCTCGACGGCACGCAGCTCCACGTCCTCGACGAACGGCTCGGCCTCGCCGCGCCCGGCGTCACAGGCGAGCTCTACATCGCCGGCGCCGGACTCGCGCAAGGCTACCTCGGCCGGGCCGCACTGACCGCCGAACGCTTCGTCGCCTGCCCGTACGGCCCCCCGGGCGCCCGCATGTACCGCACCGGCGACCTCGCCCGCTGGAACGCCGACGGCCAGGTCGAGTACCTCGGCCGCGCCGACCGGCAGGTCAAGATCCGCGGGCTGCGCATCGAACCGGGGGAGATCGAGCACGCCCTGGCCGGCCACCCGGCGGTGGGCCAGGCCGCCGTCACCGTCGTGGACACGGCCGCCGGCGCCGCGCTCGCGGGCTACGCGGTCCCGGCCGAGGGAGCCACCGCACCCACCCCGGCGGAACTGCGCGAACACCTGCGCACCCGGCTCCCCGACTACATGGTGCCCACCACCCTCACCCTGCTCGACGCCTTCCCGGTAACCGCCAACGGCAAGACCGACCTGGCCGCCCTGCCCGCGCCCGACCCGACGGCCGGAGCCGCCGGGACCCACCAGGAGCCGCGCACCGACGAGGAGCGCGCCCTGTGCGCGATCTGGGAGCAGGTCCTCGGCCTGCCGCGGATCGGCGTCCACGACAGCTTCTTCGACCTCGGCGGCCATTCCCTGCTCGCCACCCAGCTGCTCGCCGAGGTCCGGACACGGTTCGGAGCCGCCATCGGCATCCGCCAGTTCTTCACCGGCCCCACCGTCGCCGAACTAGCAGCGGCCCTGCCCGCCGCGGCGGCCGCGGGCGCCGCCGAGCAGGACCCGCCGATCGTCCGCCGGGCCCGCCGCACCCAGACCGCCTGACCCAGAAGGAACACCACGATGAACCACCCGCCGTCCACCCCCGCTCCCGCGCCCGCGCCCGCACCGGCTCCCGCCGCCGCCCGCTCGCTGGTCGAGGACGTCCTGCCGCTCTCCCCGCTCCAGGACGGCATCCTCTTCCACGCACTCTTCGACGAGGACGAACGCGATGTCTACGTCGCCCAGTTGCTCCTCGACCTCGACGGCCCCCTCGACCCGGACCGGCTGCGCGCCGCCGCCGACACCGTCCTGGAACGGCACGCCAACCTGCGCGCCGCCTTCCTGCGCCGCGCCACCGGCGAACCCGCCCAGGTCGTACGGCGCGGCGTCCGGACCCCCTGGCAGCAGGTGGACCTGACCGGGCTCGACGAGACCGGGCGCGCCGCCGCCGTCGACACCCTCCTCGCCGAGGACCGGGCCACCCGCTTCGACCTCGCCCGGCCGCCGCTGCTGCGCTTCACCCTCATCCGCACCGGCCCGCTCTCCCACCGGCTGCTGCTGACCTATCACCACATCCTGATGGACGGCTGGTCCTGGCCGGTCCTGGTGCGCGAACTCCTCGCCCTGCACCACGCCGACGACGCGCCCCTGGGCCCGGTCACCCCGTACTCCGCCTTCCTCGGACGCCTCCGCAGCCGCGACACCGTCGCCGCCCAGGACGCCTGGACCCGCGCGCTCGACGGCCTCGCGGGCGGCACCCGCACCGCGCCCGTGTCCCCGCCGCCCGGCACGGTCCTGCCCGACCGCGTCGAGACGTACCTCCCCGCATCCCTCACCGAACGGCTGGGCGCCCTCGCGCGCGACCACCGGATCACCTCCGGAACCCTCCTCCAGGGCGCCTGGGGGCTGCTGCTCGGCCGTCAGATCCGCTCCGAGGACGTGGTCTTCGGCGCCGTCGTCAGCGGCCGCGATCCCGAACTGCCCGGCGTCGCCGACATCGTGGGCCTGTGCATCAACACCGTGCCGGTCCGGGTCCGCATCGACCCCGCCGAGCCGCTCGTAGCCCTGTTCGAGCGGCTTCAGGACGAGCAGGCACGGCTGATCGACCACCACCACCTGGGCCTGGTCGAGATCCAGCGGCTCGCCGGAGCGGGGGAGCTCTTCGACTCCTGCGTCGCCTTCCAGAACTACCCGGTCGACGCGGCCGGCCTCGCCGCCCTCGGCGCGGGCGGGCTGGAGGTCACCGGAGTCGACCCCCACGACGCCGCCCACTACCCGCTCTCGCTGACCGCCATCCCCGGCGACCGGCTGCGCCTGCAGATCGACTACCGGCCCGACGTCTTCGAACGGGACACCGCCCGGGCCCTGCTGGAACGCCTCGCCCGGCTCCTCCAGGCCGTGGCCGACGACCCCTCCTGCCCGGTGGGCACGGTGGACCTGCTCTCCCCGGCCGAACGCCACCGCGTCCTGGTCGAATGGAACGACACCGCGCGCGACGAGCAGTACGCGGAGGCCGTCGAGCGCGTACGGCAGCAGGCGGAGCGCCGTCCCGAGGCCGTCGCCACCACCGACGACACCGGCCGCGAGCTGAGCTACGCCGCCCTCGTCGCCCGCGCCGACGCCCTCGCCCTGGCCCTGCTCGCCGACGGGGTGCGCCCCGGAGACCTGGTCGCCGTACTCAGCGAGCCCACCGCCCGCGTCCCCGTCGCACTGCTCGGCATCCTCGGCGCCGGAGCGGCGTACGTCCCGCTCGACCCCGAGGGCCCGGTCACCCGTACCGCCGACCTCCTCGCGAGCGGCGGGATCGGCCGGCTGCTGGCCGCCCCCGAACAGCGCGCCCGCGCCGAGGAGATCGCCGCCGCCGTCCCGGGCGGACTGCGCGTCCTCGTGATCGACGATGGGGCCGTGTCCGGGGAACGCCCGGCGCCGGCCGGCGGCCGGGACGCCCTCGCCTACGTCTGCTTCACCTCCGGCTCCACCGGCAAGCCCAAGGGCGCCATGGTCCACCGCCGGGGCATGAACAACCACCTCCTGGCCAAGGCCGAGGACCTCGCCCTCGGCGAGGGCGACCGCGTGGTGATGAACGCCCCGCTGACCTTCGACATCTCCGTATGGCAGATGCTCGCCCCGCTGATCACCGGCGGACAGGTCCACCTCGTCTCCCGGGACACCGCCCGCGACCCCGCCGCCCTCTTCGCCGACGCCGCCCACCGGGGGATCACCGTCCTGGAGACCGTGCCCTCCTTCGTCCGCGCCGCCGTCGACCTGTGGGACACAGGGGTGCTGCCGCCGGCCCTGCCCGAGCTGCGCTGGTTCGTCGTCAACGGCGAGGTGCTGCCGCCCGAACTGTGCACCCGCTGGTACGCGCGCCACCCGCAGGCCGCGATCGTCAACGCCTACGGCCTCACCGAGTGCTCCGACGACAACACCCACGCCTTCATCGGACCCGACGTGCACGCCCAGCTGGAGCACGGCCGGCTGCCCGTCGGCCGCCCGCTGCGCAACAACACCCTCTACCTGCTGGACGCCGCGCTCGCCCCCGTACCGCCCGGCGTGCCCGGCGAGCTCTTCATCGGCGGCACCGGCGTGGGCCCCGGCTACCTGCGCGACCCCCGCCGCAGCAGCGAGCGCTACGTCCCCGACCCCTTCAGCCCCGAGCCGGGCAGCCGCATGTACCGCACCGGCGACCTCGCCCGGATGCGGGCCGACGGCCAGCTCGACTTCCTCGGCCGACAGGACCACCAGGTCAAGATCCGCGGCAACCGCATCGAACTCGGCGAGGTGGAGACCGCGCTGCGCGCCGTACCCGGCGTGGGCGAGGCCGTCGTCGCCGTCGACCGGGACCACGCGGGCCAGCAGCGGCTCGTCTGCTACGTCACCGGAACGCCCACCGCCGAGGAGATCCGCACGGAACTCGGCCGCACCCTGCCCAACTACATGGTCCCGTCGCTCTTCCTGCACCTGCCGCACTTCCCGCTGACCGTCAACGGCAAGCTCGACCGCAAGGCGCTCCCCGACCCGGCCACCGTGCACCGCCCGGCCGGCCGGCTGCCCTCGACCCCCGAGGAGAAGGCGGTCTGCGAGATCTTCGCGTCCGTCCTCGGCCTCCAGGAGGCGGGCATGGACGACGACTTCTTCGCCCACGGCGGCCATTCACTCCTCGCCACCCGGCTGACCGGCCGCATCGGCACCGAGCTCGGGGTACGGCTGGGCATCCGCGACCTCTTCGAGACGCCCACCCCGGCAGGCATCTCCGCCCGCCTGGCCGAGGCCGCAGCAGCACCCGCCGCCCCCGCCCGCCCCGCCCTGCGCCCCCGCTCCCGCGACGGGGCCTGACCGCACCCGACCGGGCCCGGCCGCGCCGCGCCCCCGCGAAGAGCCCGCCCGCACCCGGCCCGTATCCCCAGGAGACACCACCACCATGAGCCCCACCGAGACCACCCCCGTGCCCCTGCGCATCGCGCACCGGGCCGGGACCACACCCGAGGCCATCGCCGTCCGCGCGGCCGAGGGGGAGCTGACCTACCGCCAGTTCGACCGGCGGGCCCGGGCGGTGGCCGAGGAGCTGCGCGCCACCGGCGCCGGACCGGAGGACACCGTGCTCCTGGGGGTGCGCCGGGGCATCCACTGGGCGGTGGGGCTCCTGGGCATCTGGTACGCGGGCGCGGCCGCCCTCCTCGTGGACCTCGACGCCCCCGACGAGCGCCTGCGCACCCTGCTGGAAGCCGCCGGCACCCGGCATGCGGTCGCCCCGGACACGTACGCGGCCGCGATGCTGCAACGCCGCACCGGGCGCGAACTGTTCTGGGCCGCCACGACCACCACCGCCACGACGACCTTCGCCACGACCACCACAGCCACGACCACCACAGCCCCCACGCCGGCGGCCGGACCGCCCGCCCGCACCGCCCCGGGCTCCCTCGCCTACGTGCTCTTCACCTCCGGCTCCACCGGGCTGCCCAAGCCCGTCGCGGTCGGCCACGCCGGGCTCGCCGCTCAGGTCGCCACCCTGGCCGAACGCTACGCGCTGACCGCCGCGGACGCGGTGCTGCAGTTCGCGGCCCCCGCCTTCGACGTCAGCCTGGAGGAGGCACTGCCCACCTGGTGCACGGGCGGCACCGCCGTCTTCGTCACCGACAACCTCCTCTCGCCCGCCGAACTGGAACCGTTCCTCGCCGAGCAGCGGATCAGCGTCGTCAACCTGCCCACCCCGTACTGGACGCAGTGGGCCAAGGACCTGGAACGCGCCCCGCGGGCCCTGCCGGGCGCGCTGCGCCGCGTGGTGATCGGCAGCGACGCGGGCCGGACCGCGGACCTGGTGAGCTGGGCGGCCGCCGGGCACCCCCCGGTGGTCAGCTGCTACGGCCTCACCGAGTCCACGATCACCGCCACTTCCTACGAGCCCGGACCGGCGGAACTGGCCGCCTTCGCGGGCGACGAACTGATCCCGCTCGGCGAACCACTTTCGGGCGTACGCGCCTACGTCCTCGACGAGGAGCTGCGCGAGGCTCCCGCCGGCACCCCGGGCGAGCTCTACCTGGCGGGCTCCTGCCTGGCCCGCGGCTACCACGGCCGGCCGGCACTGACCTCCGAGCGGTTCGTCGCCGACCCGTTCGCCGGCGCCCCGGGCGAGCGCATGTACCGCACCGGCGACCGGGTCACGCGGGCACCCGGCGGCCCGCTCGTCTTCCTCGGGCGCGCCGACGACCAGGTCAAGATCCGCGGCCACCGCGTCGAACTCAAGGAGGTGGAGGCGGCCGTGGCCGCCCACCCGGACGTGGTCGACGTGGTCGCCCGCGCCGTCGCGGCGGCCGGCGGACCGCAACTGGCCGCCTGGGCCGCCCTCACCCCCGGCAGCGGCCTGACGCCGGATGCCCTGCGCCGTCACCTTTTGGCCAAAATGCCCGGGTACCTCGTACCGGCCACCGTGACCCTGATGGAGCGGCTGCCGCGCACCCCCGGCGGCAAGCTCGACCCCCGGGCGCTCCCCGCGCCCGCCCCCCGATGAACCAGCGACCCGCGGCCCCCGTCCGCACCCAGACAAGGAACGCACCCGTGTCCGTCACCACCGACGAGTCCACCGATCCCGTGCACAGCGTGGAGCACCGGCAGCGCAGGGACTTCCGTCTCTTCATGTCCTCGCACATCTGCAACGAGCTCGGCAGCAGCATCACCTACGTCGCCCTCCCGCTGATGGCGGTGCTCACCCTGAACGCCTCGGCGATGCAGGCCGGCCTGCTGGCCGCCGCGGAACACGCGGCCTTCCTGGTACTGGGCCTGCCGGCCGGGGCCTGGGTCGACCGGATGCGCAGGCGCCGCGTGATGATGGCCGCCGACCTGGCGCGCACCGTCCTGCTGACGGCGCTGCCGGTGGCCTACCTGCTCGGCCTGCACTCGATGCCGCTGCTGTACGCGGTCGCCCTGCTGCTGGGCTGCGCCCGGCTGTTCGGCGACGTCGCCGACCAGAGCTACCTGCCGACGCTCATCAGCAAGGACACCCTGACCGCGGGCAACTCGAAGCTGGAGACGGTGCGGTCGGGCGCCGAGTTCGCCGGCCCCGGCATCGCCGGCTTCCTGGTGCAACTGCTCGGCGCCGCCGGGACGCTGGCCGGCCAGGCCGTCACCTCACTGGTCTCCGTGGTCCTGCTGGGGCGGATCGGCGTCCGCGAGGAGAAGCCGGAGCCCGCCCCGCGCCGCCACCTGCTGCGGGACATCCGGGAGGGGCTGGACTACGTCCTGAGCCACCGCGTGCTGCGCCTGATCGCCCTCAACACAGCGGCCGTGAACCTGTTCCTCAGCGCGGTGATGGCCATCGAGGTGCTCTTCCTGACCCGGACCGTGGGGCTGCCGCCCGCGGCCGTCGGCTGGGTGCTGACGACGGCCACGATCGGCTCGGTGCTCGCGGCGACCGTCGCGGACCGGGTGACCCGGGCCGTCGGCGCGGCCCGGCTCACGTGGCTGTCGCTCCTGGTGACCATGCCGTTCGGGCTCCTGCTCCCGCTCGCGGACAAGGACTGGAGGATCGGACTCTTCGTCCTGGGCTCGTTCGTCCAGTCGGCCGGCGTCACCCTCTACAACATCTGCCAGGTCACTTACCGGCAGACCGTCTGCCCGCCGCACCTGCTCGGCCGGATGACCGCCACGATGCGCTTCCTCGTGTGGGGCGTCCTGCCGCTGAGCGGCCTGCTGGCGGGGTTCCTCGGTGAACTGCTGGGCGTGCGCGACGCGCTGTGGCTGTGCGCCGCCGCCCTGTCGTTGGCCCCGCTGGTCCTGCTGTGCTCCCCGCTGCGCCGGATGCGCGAGTTCGAGGACGAGGCCCCGGACCTCGGGGCTCCGGACACCGTCGCCCCGGCCGGGCGGGAGGCTCAGTAGCCCAGCCGGAAGGCGATGTGGGTGAGCTGGGTCCGGTTGACCGAACCGGTCTTGCTGCGCAGCCGCCGCAGGTAGGTGTCGACCGTGTGCGGGCTCAGCCCCATCTGGCAGGCGATCATCCGGTACGTGTGTCCCTGCGCGAGGTAGGCGAGCACCTCGTGCTCGCGGGGGGTCAGGGCGGGCAGTTCCGGTGCGGGGGCGGTGAGGGTGCTGTCCAGCATGTGGGGCTCCGGATTCCGGATCGATGGTGAAGGGCGAAGGTGAAGGGGAGGAGAGCGGCGGGGGTGCCCCCGGGCGACGGTGTGATCACGCTCTGCGTGATCACACCGTTTCGGTCGTCCCGGGTCCTGAAGTGGCCGGATCCCCGCTGCTGTTCGTCCCGTACAGCCTTGCCCGCTGCATATCCTGGCGCCAGGGGGCGGGCACCTCACCAAGGTGCCTGGCAGCAAAGCGACCCGGGGTGAAAAGTGCAAAGTAGGGCAATGCAAAAATCTGACGCGGAGCCGGATCCGAAGAACGCCGATGCTGACATCGATGTCTACGGCTGGGTGCTCGAACACCGCACCGTGGACGAGGAGGCGGTGGCCGCCGGGACGGGGCTCGACCCGGTCGACGTCTGCCGCAGCGTGGAGCGTCTACGCGCGTCACGGCTGCTGCACGTGAGCCCGGCGGACCCGTCGGTCGCCTTCGCCGTGGCCCCGGACACCGCCGCCGAGCAGCTCGTCGCGCCCCTGGAGGCGCGGATCCGGGACCAGCAGCGGGAGATCAGCTCGATCCGTGAGGACCTGGGACGCTTCCTGCCGCACTATCTGGGCCGCCGATCCACGGGGGAGTCGCTGGAGGTGCTGGCCAGCCTGGAGGACGTGCGCGGGGCACTGAACCGGGCCTCGCTCAACTGCGCCACCGAGATGCTCAGCTCGCAGCCCGGGGGCGGCAGCAGGGTGCCGGAGGCCATGCAGGAGGCGCTGCGGCGGGACGAGACGATGCTCGAGCGGGGCATCTCGATCCGCACGCTCTACCACCACACGGCCCGGTTCAACGGACCGAGCCAGGCCTACGTCGCGGCCACCTCCGCCCTGGGGGCGCAGTACCGCACGGCGCACGAACTGTTCGGCCGGCTCATCGCCTTCGACCGGGAGCTGGCCTTCATCCCGGTCGCCGACGGCAGCTGGGGCGCCGTGGTGATCCGCGAGCCCTCCACCGTCGCCTACCTGTGCAGCATCTTCGACCAGACCTGGGACCTGGCCTCGCCCTTCTCGGCCGCGGCGGGCCAGGGCCTGGAGGAGGTGGCCCGGGAGATCCACGAAACGATCATCCGGCTGCTGGGGGCCGGGCTGAAGGACGAGGCCATCGCCAGGCGCCTGGGCATGTCGCTGCGCACGGCCCGGCGCCACATCGCCGACATCATGCAGGAGCTCGGCGCGGGCAGCCGTTTCCAGGCGGGCGTGGCGGCTGCCGCGCGCGGGCTGCTGGACCGGGGTCCCGACACCGAACAGGCCGACGAGGCGGAGGAGGGCGGTGCCGTAGCACCCTCCTGAGCCAGGTGTCACGCGTTCTCGTGTCTGTCGCAGGTGGCGGGCGTGTCGCATGCTGCTGGGATGAGAGCTGCCGAGTCGCCGAAGCAAGAGGGACGTTCCATGGACGTGACGCACGCGGACCGGGGCCGGGCGGCCCCGCACCTGCGGGAGATCGTCCTGTTCCTCTCGGTCCACCTGGACCGGGCGCCGGGTGTGCTGTGGCCCGAGTACGACAACCCGGCGTTCGGCGACGCCGACGACGCGGACGCCCTCCCGGCGGAGGGCGGTGTGCGGCCGGCCCAGGCGGACCGCTTCACCGCCGAACTGGCCGCCCTGACCGGCCTGTCCGTCCGGCTGGACCGGGTGGAGACCCCCGGATCGGCCCTGGCCGGGGGGACGGACGCCGTCTGGACCGCGCAGCCCGGGGGCCGGGAGCACCTCCTGGTCCACCAGATCGCCGGCGCCGCCACCTGGCAGCTGGCGGGGACCGGCGAGAGCGGCCGGCCGGAGTCCTTCCAGTGCCGGCTGCTGCCGGGTGAGCTTCTGTACGTACCGCCCGGCTGGTCGCGCCGGTACATCGACGCGCAGGGAGCCCAGTACGCCGTCGTCTGTCTGGGGCCCCAGGGCGGCTGACGGCAGCCGCTCCGGGGCCGATCGGAAAGGGGGGAGGGAGGATCGCGACGCGATCCTCCCTCCCCCCTCTTTTCCGGCCGCCCTGACGGGCGGGCCGGCTCAGCCTCCCCAGGAGCTGTCGGCCGTGTCGCGGTTGCGGTGGCCCAGAGAGCCGGTGTCGGCCGTGAACACCCGGCCGTCGGCCGTCACGAACTGGCGCGTCGCCGGGGGCGTGGTGCTGTTCTCCCCTCCGGTGGCGGTCGTCGAGGTCGTGGCCGAGGTGTCGTCGGCGGCCTGTGCGACGCCGACTGCGGGCAGCAGCACTGCGGAGGCGGCCACGGACAGGGCGATGGCAAAACGCTTGAGCATGGGATCCCCAGTAAGACGAGCGGTCTGGTGTGCGTGCGGACTGCTTCGTGGGCGGTCCGCACCGGTCGGTGCAGGACCCACCTTGCCGTGCCGGGGGCGTTTTGACGTTCGGTCGGCCAGCTCATCAAGCTGCCTGGCCCGATGGTGAGGGGCCGCAAAACCGGACCAACTATGTCTGTTCGGTCAGGATTCCTGCGTTAGGCGGGGTCGACGAGCCGACCCGGCACCCGGCCGGCCCCTCCGGGGTCTCCGCGATCCCCGAAGTCGCTCCGGAGCCGCGGGAGTCGAGCTCCCGCCACACCGGGAAGACCAGCGGGGCCAGGGTGACCGCGAGGTACAGCGCCCCCGTACCCAGAAGCGCCGCCACCAGCCCCGAGACGTCGAGGACCAGGCCCGCACCCAGCATCCCCAGCGGGGTCGCCGCCAGCGCGGCGGCCACCAGCAGGCCGAACACCCGCCCCCGCACCTCCTCGGGCACCCGCTCGTAGGCCACCGACATCATCAGCGGCCCCACCACCCCCGACCCGATCCCGGACAGGGCCAGCGCCGCCAGCAGCACCGGTACCCGCGGCTCGGCCGCCAGGGCCGCGCAGCGCACCGCCCCGACCAGCACGAACGCCCCGACGAAGACCGCGCGCCGCGGCAGCCGGTGGCCCGCCCAGCCGTACAGGGCCGCCCCGAGCAGGGCGCCTGCGCCCATGGAGGTGATCATCGCCCCGAACAGGGCACTGCTGCGCAGTACCTGGGTTCCGTAGGCCGGGTAGAGGACCCCGTTCAGCGCCCCGTCCAGGGCGTTGGTCAGCATCAGGACCCCCACCATGGCCCCCAGGAGGCGGTCCCGGCGCAACTGCGCGACACCGAAACGTAGTTCCCCGGCGTACGAGCCGCCCGGCGCTCCTCCGGCCTGCCGGGCCGGCGGAGCCACCGGTACCAGGGCCGCCAGGAGCAGGGCGCACAGCGCCATCGCCGCCATGTCCGCGTACAGGGTGCGTACGGGGCCGACCGTCGAGATGAGCAGACCGGCCAGCGGCGCCCCCGCCATCATGCCGATCCGGCGGGCTCCCTCGACGCATCCGGTGGCCCGCTCCGCCGTCACCCCGGCGCGTTCCATCGCGGCGGGCAGCAGCAGCTGCTTGGCGGTGTCGGCAGGCCCGCGGCCGGCCCCCACCAGGAAGACCAGGACGATCAGGACGGGCAGGGACAGGGCGTCCCAGGAGTGCAGGAGCGGGATCAGGCTGATCGCCGCGGCCGTCAGCAGGTCCGCCCCCACGCTCGTCGCTCGTACGGGCAGCCGGTCGACCACCGGGCCCGCGAGCACGGCGGAACACAGCAGGCCCAGTACCTCGGCGGTGGCGACGAGCCCCGTCCGGGTGCCGCTGCCGGTGCTGTGCAGGACGAACCACGGCACGGCGACCAGGGTCGCGGCCATGCCGAGCGAGGAGATCCCGGAGGCCGCCACCAGGGCGGCCAGCGGGGTGGGGCGGCGCGACGATGCGGGGCCGCCCGGATACGAGCCGGTCATACGGGGTTCCTTCCGGCACCACCGCACCGCCCCGGCGGCCCGCGACGCGGACCGCCGGAGCGGAGTGGTGCCCGGGGATCGTCGGGTCAGCCGGCCATGTTCACGCGCAGGCTCAGTGGGCGCATGTCGGTCCACACCCGCTCGATGTGCTCCAGGCAGGCCTCCTTGGTGCCGCGCACGCCCTGGTCGTGCCAGCCCGGCGGGACGGACCGGCCGGCCTCCCAGAGGGAGTACTGCTCCTCGTCGTTGGCCACGACCAGGTACTGCTGCGGGGACGCGTCGTTCACGGTGTTCTCCAGGAAGGATCGGTGATGCGGAATACGGATCGGTGATGCGGCTGGGTCATCGGGACGGGGCGGTGGGTCAGCGGGGCAATGCCGCGCCGAGCAGCTGCGCCAGCGCGGCGCAGTGCGGGGGGTCCACCAGGTCGTGGTGGTTGCCCGGGACCGCGGCCCGTACGACGGCGCCGTGGGTGCGGGACCGCCAGGCCGCCGGGTCCACCAGCGGGGTCGCGAGCTCCGGGTGGCGCTCGTCGACCGTGAACAGGTGCAGGTCGACACCCAGGACGGCGTCGGTGCGGTAGGCGGCGGAGGCCGCGCCGTTCGCCTCGGCGACCCGAAGGAGCCTGCGCAGGGCCTCGGTGGGGGACGTACGGGGAAGGGTGCCCTCCGCGCGGCCCCGGCGCACCAGGACGTCGAGCAGTTCCTCCTCGTCCAGTTCGCGCGCCGAGCCGGCGTCGAGGCCCGCCGCGATCCCGTACCGCAGCAGGTCCGGATCGCCCGGCCCCGCCGAGCGGGACCGGCTGCCGGCAGCGGCGCCCGGCGCCGCCGCGTCGATCAGCCCGAGGAAGGCCACCTCCTCACCCACGGCCTCCAGCCGGGCGGCCATCTCGTAGGCCACCGTGCCGCCGAACGACCAGCCGGCGAGGAGGTACGGGCCCTGCGGCTGCTCCTCGCGGAGCGCTGCCAGGTAGCGCTCGGCCATCTCCGGCACCCGCTCCAGCGGGGTCTCACCCGTGTTGTAGCCAACCGACTCCAGGCCGAGGATCCGCCGGTCGCCCCCGGCACGGGCGGACAGGTCCCGCACCAGGTCGCGGTAGCAGACGACGTCGCCGCCCCTCGGGTGGACCAGGACCAGCGGCGGCCGGGACGGGTCCCCGTCGGCGAGCGGGACCAGCAGCCGGGCCGCGGCCGCCCCCGCCTCCGGCAGCGCCTCGCAGAGATGCTCGACGGTGCGCCGCCGGAAGACCATGTTCAGCGGCAGGTCCACCCCGAACTCCCGGCGCACGGCGGCCATCAGGGCGAAGGCCTTCAGGGAGTGGCCGCCGAGCGCGAAGAAGTCGTCGCGCACGCCGATCGGAGACGTGCCCAGGGTCTGCTCCCACAGCCGCGCCATCCGCAGCTCGGTGGTGTCGCGCGGGGCGATCCGCCCCGCGCCGCCGCCGCGTACCGCGTCCGCCGAAGGAGCGGGCAGCGCCTTGCGGTCGAGCTTGCCGTTCGGGGTGAGCGGGAGGCGCTCCAGCGCCGTGAGGACGGCCGGCACCATGTACTCGGGGAGGTCCCGGCGCAGGAAGTCGCCGAGCCCGTCGAGCTCCCGGGGCTCGCCCGCCCCGTCCCGCCAGGTCACGTAGCCGGCCAGTACGGCGTCCACCCCCGTGCCGTGGACGGCCACGGCCGCCGAGGCCACCCGCGGGTGGCGGGCGAGCGCGGACTCGATCTCGCCGAGTTCCATCCGGTGGCCGCGCACCTTCACCTGGCCGTCGGCCCGGCCGCGGTACTCCAGGCCGCCGTCCGCGAGGCGCCGTACGAGGTCACCGGTGCGGTACAGCCGCTCGCCCGCCGCGTACGGGTCGGGTACGAACCGCTCCGCGGTCAGCGCCGGCCGCCCGTGGTAGCCGCGGGCCACCCCGTCGCCACCGATGTAGAGCTCGCCGAACACACCGACCGGCACCGGCCGCAGGTGCGCGTCCAGCACGTGCAGCCGGGTGTTGGCGAGCGCCGAGCCGATGGGCACCGGCCCGTCACCGACCGGACCGGACAGCAGGTGGGCCGTGGACCACACGGTGGTCTCCGTCGGCCCGTACACGTTGCGGACCGTGCCCAGCGCCGCGCGCATCCGCTCGGCCAGCGCCGGCGGCAGCGCCTCGCCGCCGCACAGGGCCCGTACGCGCGGTGCCTGCCAGCCGGACTCCATCAGCTGGTGCCAGGTCGCCGGGGTGGCCTGGACGACCGTGACCGGCGCCGCGTCCAGCTCCTTCGCGAGGAGGGCGCCGTCGCGGGCGGTCTCCCGGTCGACGACCCGTACGGTCGCACCGCACACGAGCGGGACCAGCAGCTCCAGCACGGCGATGTCGAAGGAGGCGGTGGTGACCGCCGCGACCGTGTCACCGGCCGTCAGCTCCAGCCTGCTCACCATGTCCCGGGTGAAGTTGGCCAGCGCCCGGTGCGGGACGGTGACCCCCTTCGGGCGTCCCGTGGAACCCGAGGTGTACAGGGTGTAGGCCAGTTGCTCCGGCTCCGGGGCCAGCTCGGGCCGCTCGGCCCGCTCGGGTCCGAGCGCGCGGCCGGCGGGGGCCGCGGCCCCGGTCAGCGCGTCGAGGTCCAGCACCACGACCCCGTCCGGTGCCTCGGCGGGGCCGGCCAGACCCGACACCACCAGCACCCGGGCGCCGCTGTCCGCGATCATGTAGCCGATCCGGTCGGCCGGGTACCCGGGGTCCACGGGCACGTACATGCCGCCGGAACGCAACACGCCCAGCAGCGCCACCGGCAGCAGAACGGAGCGCTCCGCGCACACGGCCACCGCCGTCTCCGGACCCACACCCAGGCGGGCCAGCTCCCGGGCCAGTCGGCCCGACGTCTCCCACAGCCCGGCGTAGGTGAGGGTCCGTTCGCCGTCGTCCACGGCGACGGCCCCGGGCGTCCGCAGGGCCTGCTCGCCGACGAGCACGGGGAGCGCGGGGAGCGCGGGCAGCGCCCGCACGGCGGCGGGCCCGGCGGCTCCGCCGCCCGCTTCCAGGACCCGGGCCTCCGCGGCCGCGTCCATCAGGGGCAGCGCACCCAACGGGGTGGCGGGATCGGCGACCGCGGCCGCGAGCAAGGCGGCCAGAGCCGACGTCATCCGCGCGACGCTCGCCCGGTCGAAGAGGTCGGTGGCGAACACGGCCTCGCCGCGCAGCGCCCCCTGCTCCTCGACGAAGTACAGCGACAGGTCGAACTTCGAAGCGCCGCTGGCCAGCGAGAGCGGTTCGAGGTCCAGGCCGGGCAGGGCGGGCGGCTTGGAGGCCTCCTCGTCCAGCACCAGCATCACCTGGAACAGCGGGTTGCGGCTCAGGTCGCGCTCCGGCCGCACCTCCTCCACCAGGCGCTCGAACGGCACCTCCTGGTGGGCGTACGCACCCAGGGCCGTCTCACGGGCCCGGTCCAGAAGCTCGCCGAAGCCGGGATCGCCGGACAGATCGGTGCGCAGTACCAGGCTGTTGACGAAGAAGCCGATGAGCGGCTCCAGTTCGGTGCGGTCGCGCCCGGCGATGGGGGAGCCCACCGCCACGTCCTCAGCGCCCGACCAGCGGGCCAGGAGGGCCTGGAAGCCCGCCAGCAGCACCATGAACAGGGTCGCGTCGTGCCGCCGGCCCAGCTCACGCAAGCCCCGCAGCAGCGGCTCGGGCAGTGTGAAGGAGAACTGCTCGCCGCGCCCGGACGGGGTGGCCGGCCGGGGCCGGTCGGTGGGCAGGTCCAGCGGGGCGAGCCCGTCGAGCCGGCCCCGCCAGTACTCCAGGGTGTCCGCGAGGGCTTCACCGCTCAGCCGCTCGCGCTGCCAGGACGCGAAATCGCGGTAGAAGACGGCGAGTTGCGACAGTGGCTCGGCTCCTTCGAGGGTGCGGGCCCGGTAGGCGGCGGAGAACTCCCGCCAGAACACCCCCACCGACCAGCCGTCGAAGGCGATGTGGTGCGCGACGATCACCAACAGGTGCTCCTGCGGGGCGATGCGCACCAGCCTGGCCCTCAGCGGGCCCGCCGCGGAGAGGTCGAAGGGCAGCGCGGCGTCCTGAGCCGCCAGCTCCCGCGCCCGCTCCCCGGCCACCGTCGCACCCAGCTCCGACAGGTCGGTGAACAGAGGCGTGAACATCGAGGCCGGACCGGGCACGACCCGGGCCGCGAACACCGCCTCGGCGCTGCTCCCTTCGGCCTGGCAGCCTTCTTCGGTCTCTTCGATCCGCGAACGCAGCACCTCGTGCCGGGTGACGACGTCCTCCAGCGCGCCCAGCGCCGCGGCGCGGTCCAGCGCCCCGGTCAACCGCACGGCGCCGGGCATGTTGTAGTCGGGCCGGCCCGGCTGGAGCCGGTCCAGCAGCCACAGCCGCTGCTGCCCGAAGGAGAGCGGTCCCGGCCCCGGGGGCAGCGCCGGGATCACCGGCTCCGACGCGTCCGACGCACCCAGCGAGGCCAGCGCCCGTGCCAGGTCCTCGGCCACCGGATGCCGGAAGAGCAGGTGAACGGGGATGTCCAGCTCCAGCAGGGCGCGCAGCCGGGAGACGACCCGGGTGGCGCGCAGGGAGTGCCCGCCGCGCTCGAAGAAGTGGTCGCGGACCCCGATCGGGCCCTCCCCGAGCACCTCCTCCCAGACCTCGACGACCGTCCGCTCCAGCGCGGTGCGCGGGGCGATGTGCGCGCGGTGGCCGCCGGCCGTGCCGGGCTCCGGCGCGGGCAGCGCCCTGCGGTCGGTCTTCCCGTTCGGCGTCAGCGGCAGCGCGTCCAGTACCACCAGCGCGGACGGCACCATGGCGGCCGGCAGGGCAGCGCGTACGAAGTCCAGTACGGCGGCCGGATCGCCGGTGCCGTCCCGCCAGACGACGTACGCGGCGAGCGCCCGGTCGGCGCCCTCGCCGTGCGCGGCGGCCACGGCCCGTGCGACGTCCGGGTGGCGCAGCAGGGCGGCCTCGACCTCGCCGAGTTCGATGCGGTGACCCCGGACCTTGACCTGGTTGTCCCGGCGGCCGTGGAACTCCAGCACCCCGTCGGAACGCAGCCGCGCCAGGTCACCGGTGCGGTACATGCGCGCACCGGGCGGCCCGTACGGGTCCGGAGGGTACGACTCGGCGGTGCGGGCCGGGTCACCGAGGTAGCCGCGGGTCACCCCCCGTCCGGCGATGAAGAGTTCACCGATCGCGCCCCGCGGCAGCGGTTCGAGGTGCTCGCCCAGCACGAGCACGCGGGCTCCGGGCAGCGGCCGGCCGATGGGGATGCGGCCCGCCTCGATGTCGGCGTCCGTCACCTCGTGCCAGGTGGTGGTGTTGGTGCACTCCGTCGGACCGTACTGGTTGACCAGCCGCAGCCGGCCGGGCGTGCCCAGGGTGTGCCCGGCCCGGGCCAGCCCGGGCGTCAGCGCCTCACCGGTGGTCATCACCAGCCGCAGGGCCGGCGACGGCCCCTCTCCCGCGGCCACGGCGCCGACCAGCGGCTCCAGCATCGACGGGACGATCGACAGCAGCGCCGTCACACCCTCGGCGTGCAGCAGCCGGGCCAGGGCGTCCGGATCCCCAGCCTCGTCCTGGGAGGCGAGGACGATCCGGCCGCCCGTGGTCAGCGGGGCGAACAGGTCACGGACCGACGGGTCGAAGGTCAGCGCCGTCCGGGCGAGCACCGCGTCGTCGGGGCCGAGCCCGAAGGTGGAGGTCAGGGCTGCCAGATAGCCGGTGATCGCGGCGTGCGTGACGGCCACGCCCTTGGGACGGCCGGTGGACCCGGAGGTGTACAGCAGGTAGGCGAGGTGCGCGGGGGAGGCCGTGGCGGGCGGCTCCGTCGCGGGCAGTGCGTCCACCCGGTGCCGCTCGGCGTCCAGGTCCAGGTCCAGCACCGGTACGGCGCCGGCCAGGTCCGCGGGCAGCCCCCCGGGCAGGCCCGCCGTCAGCACCAGTCGGGCACCGCTGTCGGCCAGGACCGTGCGGACCCGCTCGGCCGGGTGCCCCGCGTCGAGTGGCAGGTAGGCGCCGCCGGCCTTCAGGACCGCGAGGACGCAGACCAGCATGCGCAGGTCGCGGCCGGCCAGCACGGCCACCGTGGTCTCGGGGCCGGTCCCGAGCTGACGCAGCCGGTGGGCCAGCCGGTTGGCGGCCGCGTCGAGCTCCGCGTAGCTGGTGGTGCGGCCCGCGCAGGTCACGGCGGGGGCGTCCGGCCGCAGCCGGGCCTGCTCCGCGACCAGGGAGTGCAGCGTCCGGTCTGCCGGCCGGTCCGCGCGCGGGCCCGGCTCCTCCCCGAGCAGGGCGGCGTGCTCCTGCGGGGACAGGACGTCCAGCCGCGACAGCGGTGCGTCGGGTTCCTCGGCGGCGCCGGCCAGCAGGCGCAGGTAGTGCGCGCCGAACCGCTCGACCGTGGCCCGGTCGAAGAGGTCCGTCGCGTACTGCACCGTGCCGGTCAGACCGCCGGGGTGCTCCGTCATCGCGAGGCTGAGGTCGAACTTGGCCGTCCCGTTGGACGTGTCGAGGTCCTCGACCTCCACACCGTCCAGCGGCAGGGCGGCGAGCTGCTCGGGATGCAGCTGGAACAGCACGTCGAACAGCGGGTTGCGGCTGAGGTCGCGCTCCGGCCGCAGCTCCTCCACCAGCCGGTCGAAGGGGACGTCCTGGTGTTCGTACGCGGCCAGCGCGGTGCGGCGCACCCGGCTCAGGAGTTCACCGAAGGCCGGGTCACCGGACAGATCGGTGCGCAGGACCAGGGTGTTGACGAAGAAGCCGATGAGCGGCTCCAGTTCGGTGCGGTCGCGGCCCGCGATGGGCGAGCCCACCGCGATGTCGGCCTGGCCCGTGTAGCGGGCCAGCAAAGCCTGGAAGCCGGCCAGCAGCACCATGAACAGGGTGGCGCCGCGCTCACGGGCCAGCACGCCGAGCCGCCCGGCGAGTGCGGCCGGGACTTCGAAGACGAAGGAGCCGCCCGTACCGGAGCGCACCTGCGGCCGCGGCCGGTCGGTGGGCAGCTCCAGGGCCGGGAGCCCGGCCAGTGCCTCCCGCCAGTGGGCGATCCCCGCGTCGGCGTCGCCGTTCGCCAGCCGGTTCTGCTGCCAGAACGCGAAGTCCCCGTACTGGACGCTCAGTTCCGGCAGCACGGGACGCTCACCGCGGCGCAGCGCCGCGTAGGCACCGGACAGCTCCCGCCACAGCACCGGCATCGACCAGCCGTCGCCGACCGTGTGGTGCAGGACCAGGACGAGCAGGTGCTCATCGGCCGTGACCCGCACCACCCGGGCCCGCAGCAGGGGAGCGGAGCCCAGGTCGAAGGGGGCGGCGGCATCCGTGTGGGCCAGGCCGAGCGCCCGTGAACGGGCCTCCTCCGCGGGCAGGTGGCCCAGGTCGGTGCGGACGGGGACGAAGACCTCCGGGGCTTCCACGGTCTGTACGGGACCTCGCGGGCTCTCGGTGATGCGGGAGCGCAGCACCTCGTGCCGGGTCACCACCGTGCTCAGCGCGTCGGCCAGCGCGTCGGCGTCGAGCGGGCCCCGCAGCCGGGCCGCGACCGGGATGTTGTAGTCGGGGCGGCCGGGCTGGAGCTGGTCCAGGAACCACAGGCGCTGCTGGGCGAAGGACAACGGCGCGGGTTCCCCGGCGGGCCGGGCACCGATCGCGCTGACGCGGCCACCGGCCGGGCCGGCGGCGTCCGCACGCAGGGCGTCCAGCGCCGAGGCGAACCGTTCGAGCGTCGGGTGTTCGAAGAGCAGCCGCAGCGGTACCCCGGTGCCCAGGCGGGCACCGAGCCGCGACACGGCGCGGGTGGCCCGCAGGGAGTGCCCGCCGAGCGCGAAGAAGTCGTCGTGGCGGCCGGTCCGCTCGGTGCCCAGCACCTCGCACCACACCGACGCGGCGAGTTCCTCCGACGGGGTCGCCGGTGCGGCGAACTCGGCCCGGTGCACCCCTTCCTCGGGCGGAGCGGGCAGCGCGCGCCGGTCCAGTTTGCCGTTCGGCGTGACCGGCAGCACGTCGAGCGGCACGATCGCCGAGGGCAGCATGTACGCGGGCAGCCGTGCGGCGAGCACCCGGTGCAGCTCGGCCGGTTCGGCCTGCTGCCCCTGCGCGGGCACCACATAGGCGATGAGCCGCTGCTCGCCGGGGACGTCCGCGCGCACCACGATCGCGGCGTGCCCGACCTGCGGGCAGCGGGTCAGCTGGGCCTCTATCTCGCCCGGCTCGATCCGATGGCCGCGGATCTTGACCTGCTGGTCGCTGCGGCCCAGGTAGTCGACGGCGCCGTCCGGGCGCCGCCGGGCGAGGTCGCCCGTCCGGTACATCCGGGCGCCCGGGACGCCGTAGGGGTCGGGGGTGAACTGCCGCGCGGTCAGGCCGGGCCGGTCCAGGTAGCCGCGGGCCACCCCGGTGCCGCCGATGCACAGCTCGCCCACGGCGCCCTGCGGCACCGGGCGACCGCGCTCGTCCAGGACGTAGAGGCGGGTGTCGTCCAGCGCGGTGCCGATGGGGATCCGGCCGTCCACGACGGCTCCGGCGCTCGGGTCCAGCCGGTGCCGGGTGGCGAAGGTCGTGGCCTCGGTGGGCCCGTAGACGTTGACGAGGACGGTCCCGGGCGCCTGCTCCAGAGCCCGGGCGAAGGCGTGCGGGGAGGCGGCCTCACCGCCCGTCCACACCTCCCGCACGTGCGTCAGGAGCTCCACGCACTCCTCGACCACCAGGTTGAAGAGGGCGGCCGTGAGGAACAACGAGGTGATCCGGTGCTCCTGCACCAGCCGGGTCAGGGCCGCGGTGTCCACCCGGCCGGGCGGCGCCAGGACCACCTGCCCGCCGGACAGCAGCGGTACCCACAGTTCGTACGTCGAGGCGTCGAAGGACAGCGGCGAGTGCGCCAGCACCCGGCGGTGCGCGGCGCCGAAGGAGGCATCCTGGGCGAGCGCCGCGACGTTGGCGTGCGTGACGCCGATGCCCTTCGGCTCGCCGGTGGAACCGGAGGTGTACATCACGTACGCCAACTGGTCCGGCGAGCACGGCGGGTACGGGCCCGGCGAGGCGGCCGGGGCCCCGTCCAGCAGCGCCTCGTCCACCGGTGTTTCGTCCACCGGAGCGCTTTCTGCCACTGCCGAGACGTCGAGCACCGGCACCGGCGAGGTACGCACGGCCTCGTGGCCGGCCGTCGCGGCGTCGGCGAGCAGCAGGCGGGCGCCGGTCCGCTCCAGCATCCAGTGCAGCCGGGTGACGGGGAACCCCTCGCCGAGCGGTACGTAGAGCCCGCCGGCCTTCAGGACGGCCAGGATCGCCACCGGGAGGTGGACCGAGCGCTCCATCAGCAGGGCCACCGGCGATTCGCGCACCACCCCGGCGGCGGCCAGCCGGGCCGCCAATTGGTCTGACCGGTCGTCGAGTTCGGCGAAACTCAGGCGGTCGGCGCCGCAGACCACAGCCTCCGCTCCGGGGCTGCGCCGGGCCTGAGCGGCGAACAGCTCGACCAGGGTGGCCGGGGCGAGATCGGGGCGGACCGCGCCGTGGCCCTCGGTGACGAGCCGGGCCGCAGTCGGGGCGGAGGGCAGCAGCCCGGCCAGGGGCCGGTCGGGCTCCTCGGCGGCGGAGGCGAGCAGCTCCAGGTAGTGGCCGAGGAGGAGCTGGGCGGTGGCCCGGTCGAACAGGTCGGTGTCGAAGACGAGCGAGCCGGAGCACGTCTCGGCACCCTCGGAGACGAAGACGCTCAGGTCGAAGAGGGACCCGCCGAAGTCGGTCCGTTCGACCTGTGCGTCAAGGCCCGGCAGCCGCAGCCCGGCGGTCTCGTCCGGAGCCGACGCGAACATCACCTGCACGAGCGGGTTGCGGTCGCCGACCCGCTCGGGGTTCAGATGCTCCACCAGCCGGTCGAAGGGCACCTCCTGGTGGTCGTACGCGTCCACGGTCGCCCGGCGGACCCGGCCGAGCAGCTCGCGGAACCCCACCTCGCCCGACAGATCGGCGCGCAGCACCACGGTGTTGACGAAGAACCCGACGAGGGGCTCCAGCTCCACCCGGTCGCGCCCGGCTACCGGAGTGCCGACGGCGATGTCGGTGCGGCCGCAGCAGCGGGCCAGGGTGGCCTGGAAGCCGGCCAGCAGGGTCATGAACAGGGTGGCGCCGCCGCTCTCGGCGATCCCGCGCAGCCGCGCGGTGAGACGGGAGTCGATGGCGAAGTCCAGGCTCGCGCCGTCTCCGCTGCGGCGGGTGGGCCGGGGCCGGTCCGCGGGCAGTTCGAGGGGCTCCAGCCCCGCGAGGGACTGCTCCCACCAGCGCAGCTGCCCGTTCATCGCCCCGCTCGCGAACCGCTCGCGCTGGGTACGGGCGTACGCCTGGTAGTCGAGGGGGAGCGGCGCCCGCGGGAGCGGCCGGTCCGCGAGCAGGGCCGCGTAGCCCTCAGAGAGCTCCTGCCAGAGCAGCCCCATGGACCAGCCGTCGGTCGCGATGTGGTGGACCACGAGCACCAGCAGGTGGTCCTCGGCACCGAGCCGGATCAGCAGGGCGCGCAGCAGGGGACCCGTCGCCAGGTCGAAGGGTCTGCGGACCTCCTCCCGGGCCAGGGCGTGGGCCCGCTCCTCCAGTCCGGCGAGGGGGGCCTCGCCCAGGTCGAGCACCGGCAGCGGGAAAGCCTCCGGCGCGGGCAGGACCACGGGGTGCGGGGCGCCGTCGCGCTCCTCGAAGACGGTGCGCAGCGGTGCGTGGCGGGCCACGACGGCGGTCAGGCTCCGGCGCAGCAGGTCCGGCCGGAGGGGGCCGCGCAGCCGGACGACCTCGGGGATCGCATAGCCGGGGGTGCCGTCACTCATCCGGTCCACCAGCCACATCCGCTCCTGGGCGAATGAGGCGACAGGGGCGGGGCCGTGGCCGTCGGCGGCCGTGGTGGGGGGCGCCGAGGTGACCGGGGCGGCCGCCGAGTCGTCCAGCGCCGCGCGCACACGGCGGCGCAGCAGTTCGCGGGCGGCGGCCAGCCGGCCGTCCACACCGGCGGGCAGGCTCTCCTGGGTGGTCACGAGGTCTCTCCCTGAAGTACGAGTGAAGGAACGCTGTCGATGGCGTCGAGGACGGCGTCGGGGTGGGCGCCGCCGTCGGCGGTGGTGATGGCGGTGGCGGTCTCGGACCGTTCCTCGAACGGGCCCGTTTCGGCCTCCAGTTCGGCCAGCAGCACCGTCTCGACGGCGGTGGCGAGCGCGGCGACGGTCCGCTGTTCGAAGAGGGTGTGCAGGGGCAGATCGAGCCCGAGGGACTGGCGCAGCCGGGCCGCCACCCGGGTCGCGCTCAGCGAGTGCCCCCCGAGGGCGAAGAAGTCGTCGTGGCGGCCGATCCGCGGCGCGTCCAGTACGGAGGCCCACACCATGGCGACCAGTTCCTCGGTCTCCCCGGCGGGCGGCTCGTACCGGGTGGCGGCGGCCTCGGCGGCCGGCGCCGGGAGCGCCCTGCGGTCGAGCTTGCCGTTCGCCGTGACGGGCAGCGCGTCGACGACCACCAGCAGCGGAACCATGTACTCCGGTAGGGAACGCGCCAGTTCGGCGTGCATCGCCTCCGTGTCCGGGGCAGGCACCGCATCCGGGCCCAGGGCTCGGGCTCGTCCCGGTTCCCGTCCCGGGTCCTGGGCGGCCCCGGCCTCCGGGACGACGTACCCGACGAGCCTTCGCTCGCCCGGGACGTCCTCGCGGACGACGACCGCGGCCCGTCCCACCCCGGGGAGCCGGCCCAGCGCCGTCTCGATCTCGCCGAGTTCGATCCGGAAGCCGTGGATCTTGACCTGGTCGTCGGTGCGGCCGAGGTATTCCACGGAACCGTCGGCCCGGTGCCGGGCCAGGTCACCGGTGCGGTACATGCGCGAACCCGGCGGGCCGAACGGATCGAGCGGGAAGCGCTCCGCGGTCAGCGCCGGGCGGCGCAGGTAGCCGCGGGCCAGGCCCGCGCCCGCGAGGTACAGCTCGCCCGCCACGCCCACCGGGACGGGCCGCCCCCGCGGGTCGAGCACGTGCAGCGAGGTGTTCCAGATCGGCCGGCCGATCGGCACGGGCCCCGTCTCCTCGCGGAGGCAGTCCCAGTGCGTGACGTCCACGGCCGCCTCGGTGGGCCCGTACAGGTTGTGCAGGGGCACGTCGAGCACGTCGAGGAATCGGTTCTTCAACTCCTCCGGCAGGGCCTCGCCACTGCACACGACCCGTCGCAGCGACCGGCAGCGGCCCGCCTGCGGGTCCTCCGTGAACGCCGCCAGCATGGACGGCACGAAGTGGACGGTGGTGATCGCCTCCTCCTGGATCACCCGGGTGAGGTAGGCGGGGTCCTTGTGCCCGCCGGGCTCGGCGACGACCAGGGCCGCACCGGTCAGCAGCGGCCAGAAGAACTCCCACACCGACACGTCGAAACCGAACGGGGTCTTCTGGAGCACCCGGTCGTCCGCGCCCAGCCGGTACCGGTCCTGCATCCACAGCAGCCGGTTGACGATCGCCGCATGCTCGACGACGACCGCCTTGGGCCGCCCCGTCGACCCGGACGTGTAGATCACGTACGCGGGGTGCGCGGGCAGCGGCGCGGGCAACGGCGCACCGCCACCACCGCCGTGGACGGCCCCCGGATCCAGCCGCGGCAGGCCCGCGGCGGCGGGCAGCGCGGCCGCCACCGTGTCGTCGGCGAGCAGCAGGACGGGCTCGGCGTCGGACAGCAGGTACGCGATCCGGTCCGCCGGCAGCGAGGGGTCCACCGGAAGGTAGGCCGCCCCGGACTTCAGTACGGCCAGCAGCGAGACCACCATCTCGGTGGAGCGGTGCAGGGCGACCGCGACGATCCGCTCCGGACCGGCGCCTCGGTCGCACAGCTCCCGCGCCAGCCGCTCGGCACGGGCGTCGAGCTCGGCGTACGTCAGGCGCTCGCCGCGGAAGACGGTCGCCGGGGCGGCCGGCGTCCGGGCCACCTGCTGGGCGAACAGCTCCACCAGCGTGGTGCGGGGGACGGGCACGGCCGTGGCGTTCCACTCCCGGATCAGCCGGTGCTGCTCCGCGGAGAGCAGGTCCACCTCCCCGACCGGGGTGGCGGGAGCGTCGGCGACGGTCGTCAGCAGGCGCTCCAGCGCCTCGCCCAGACTGCGCGCCGTCCGCGCGTCGAGGACGTCCGTACGGTGGTCGAGGTGCAGCCGCAGCCGCTCCCCGGGCAGGACGATGAGATTGACGGTGTAGTGGGTGGCGTCCGAGCCCTCCACCCCGGTCAGCCGCGGCCCGCCGGCCAGGTCCCGCATCGACTCCAGGTCGAGCGGGTAGTTCTCGACGACGACGGTCGTGTCGAAGAGGGTGCCCAGCCCGACGGCGCGCTGGATGCCGGCCAGTCCGACGTGCTGGTGGTCCATCAGGTCCGCCTGCTCGTCCTGGAACCGGGCGAGCGCGGCCAGCAGCGGCTCGTCCTCGCGGATCCGGAACCGCACGGGCAGCGTGTTGATCAGCAGCCCGACCATCTGGTCGATTCCCGCGACGTCCGCGGTGCGCCCGGAGACGGTCCCGCCGAACACCACGTCGTCCCGCCCGGTCACCCGGCCCAGCAGCACCGCCCACAGGCCCTGGACGACGCTACTGAGGGTCACCCCCGCGCTGCGGGCCCGCGCGGTGAGCCGCGCCGTCAGTTCCGCCGACAGCTCGACCGCGGCCCGCTCGGGCAGGGCGTCGATCCGGTGGGGGTCGGCCGCGCCCAGCAGCGTGGGCTCCGCCAGCCCGGCCAGCGCGCCGTTCCAGGCGGCCTCGGCGGCGCGGTGGTCCTGGCGGGCCAGCCAGTCCAGGTGGGAGCGGTACGCGACCCCTTCCGCGACCGGGCCGCTCTCCCCGGGCCCGTTCCGCCCGGCGGGCGCGGTGCCTTCGGCGTATCCCGCGAGCAGTTCGCGCAGCAGGACCGCCGAGGACCAGCCGTCCCACAGGATGTGGTGGTTCGTCATGACCAGCCGGTGCTCCTCGGCGCCGAACCGGACCAGGGTGAAGCGCACCAGCGGGGGCCGCTCCAGGTCGAAGCGGCGGGCCCGGTCGGCCGCCAGCAGCCGCTCCCACTCGCGCTGCCCGTCCGCGGATCCGAGTCCGCCGAGGTCCACCGTCTCCCAGGGCGCCTCCACGGATTCCAGGACGATCTGCACGGGGCGGTCCAGCCCCTGGTCGGTGAAGGCGGAACGCAGCGCGCTGTGGCGGCGCAGCAGCCGGTCGCACGCCGTCCGCAGGGCGCGCTCGTCGACGGGGCCCTGAAGGGTGAGGACGAGCTGGCCGGTGTAGGCGTCCATCGCGCCCGTGTCGAAGGCGGAGTGGAAGAAGAGCCCCTCCTGGAGGGGGGAGAGCGGCAGCACGTCGACGAGCCCGGCGTGGCGTGCGGACAGGACGTCCGCCTCCGGCTGCGTCAGCCGGACCAGGGGCAGGTCCCGGGGGGTGAGCCTGCGGGGCCGCGCGGCGCCCGTCCAGGCGGCCAGCAGGCGCAGCGCCTCCCCCCAGGCCGCCACCAGGGCGTCCGCCTCGGCGTCGCTCAGCAGGGCCCGCGGATGGGTGACGGCCGCGGTGAAGGCGGTGCCGTCGGCGCCGTCCACGGCCATGGCGTCGATCTGCACGGCGTGCTCGACGGGCATCGCCGGGTCCACGTCGGCCCGCAGTCCGCCCGCCTCGGGGGCGGGGCTCCACGGCGCCTCGTCACCGCCGGAGAACCGGCCGAGGTAGTTGAAGAGCACCCGGGGGCGCGGGAGCGCGGACAGTTCCGCCGCGGCACGCGGATTGAGGCGGCTCAGCAGGCCGAAGCCCGTGCCGTGGTCCGGTACGGAGGCGACCACCGTGTGGATCCGGGCGACCAGCTCGGCGAGCGCCTCGCCGCCCCGGGCCGCCGCATCCAGGTCGAGGCCGGCCGGATCGAAGCGGACCGGGTACTGGGTGGTGAACCAGCCCACGGTGCGCGCCAGGTCGTGGCGGCCGGTGCGGTCGACACGGCCGTGGCCCTCCAGGTCGACCAGCAGCGGCCCGGTGGCGGTCCCGGGGGAGCGCAGGCGGTGGGCCGCGAGGACCAGCCCGGCGAGCAGCACCTCGGCCGGCCCGGTGCGCAGCGCGCCGGGCACCTCGGTCAGCAGCGGGCCGGCGACCTCGGGCGGCAGGCCGAGCGTCAGCGTGCGGGTGGTGCCCGCGGTGTCCCGCACCGGGTCGGGGACCCGGTTCCACGGAGTCCCGGGGGCGGCTTCCGTCCCGGGGGCCTGCAGCGTCGAGCGCCAGAAGGGGAGTTCGGCGAGCACCTCCGGGTCCTGCGCCAGGAGTTCGAGGTGCCGGGCCCAGGTACGGAACGACACTTCCCCGTCGGCGGCCGGCAGCGCCCGCCCGGCTACGGCGGCCTCCCAGGCCTCGGCCAGGTCGGCCGTCAGGATCCGCCAGGACACCCCGTCCACGGCCAGGTGGTGCACGCACAGCAGCAGCCGGTCCGGCCCGGCCCCACCGGCGTCGAAGCGCACCGCCCGCAGCATCACCGAGGCAGCGGGGTCCAGTTGGCCGGCCGCCTCCCGCGCCGCCCCGGCCATGGCCTCGGCGCGGGAGGACGCCTCCTGCCCCGCCACGGCCACGGTGCGGTACAGCCGGGACACGTCGACGGAACCGGGCTCGCCGACCGTGCACAGCGGTCCCTCGGGACCGGCGGCCACGCCGAGGCGCAGCGCCGCGTGCCGGTCCACGACCGACTGCAGGACCCGTACGAGCGTCGCATCGTCCGCGCCCGCGGGCAGGGACAGCACCATGGACTGGCTGAAGCGCCCGATGGGGCCCGGTCCGTCCAGCAGCCAGCGCATGACCGGCGTCGCCGGCAGCGGACCCCATGCGTCGGCGGCCGGAGCGGCGGACGGGGACGTACCGGTGGCCGGCTCACCCACGGCCGCGGCGAGGGCGGCTGCCGTCTTGTGCGCGAACACGTCGCGCAAGGTGAAGGAGAAGCCGTGCGCCCGGGCCCGGCTGGTCAGGGTGAGGGCGGTGATGCTGTCACCGCCGAGTTCGAAGAAGTTGTCGTCGGGAGCGGCGGTGACGCCGAGGGCTTCGGAGAACAGCGCCGCGAGGCTCACCTCGACGGCCCCGTACGGGCGCCCAGGGCCCTCAGGACGCGCCGCGGCCCGCGGTACGCGGAGCCGCGCGCGGTCCACCTTGCCGCCCGGGGTGAGCGGCAGCCGGTCCACGGCCACGATGGTGCGGGGCACCATGTAGCCGGGCAGGACCCGGCCCAGCTCCGCCGCCAATCGCTCCGGTTCGGGCTCCGGGCCGTCCTGCGGCGGTGCCACGAAGGCGACCAGACGCCGGGCGGCGCCGGCCGGCGCGTGCACGATCACCGCGGCCTGACCGACCGAGGGCTGCCGGCCGAGCACGGCCTCGATCTCGCCCAGTTCGATCCGGTGGCCGTTGATCTTGACCTGACGGTCCACCCGCCCGAGGAACTCCAGTTCGCCGCGCGCCGACCAGCGCACGAGGTCGCCCGTCCGGTACATCCGCGCACCGGGAACACCCGAGAACGGATCGGGCACGAAACGGTCGGCCGTCATGGCCGCGCGCCCCGCGTATCCCTGGGCGAGCCCCGCACCGGCCACGCACAACTCGCCGGTCGCCCCCGGCGGCAGCAGCCGCAGGTCCCGGTCCACCACGTACGCCCGGTGGTGGTCCATCGGACGCCCGATCGGCGGGATCCGGCCGTACGAGGGCGGTACCACCCGGTGCATGGTGACGGACACGGCCGCCTCCGTGGGCCCGTAGGAGTTCCAGACCTCGCGGCCGTCCGCCGCCCAGCGGTCGACGGCGTCCCCGGACGGGGCCTCGCCGCCGGTGGACAGGAAACGCAGCTCGGGAAGGGAGGCCGGGTCCAGCAGCGGCAGGAGCGCCGGCGGGAGGTCGGCGACCGTCACCGCTTGCCCGGCGAGCAACGCCTGGAGGCGGTCGACGTCGACCCGCTCGGCATCGGTGGCGAGCACCAGGGTGGAACCGCTCAGCAGGGAGCCGAAGACGTCCAGGACCGACACGTCGAAGGACAGCGAGGCGAACCCGAGGAACCGCTCCGTACGCCGGGCGCCCGCCGCCGCCGCGGCTCCGGCGGGTTCGCCCGCGCCGCACAGCGCGAGGTGACCGCGTACGAAGTCGACGGCCGCCGCGTGCGGGACCACGACGCCCTTCGGTTCGCCCGTACTGCCCGAGGTGTACAGCAGGTACGCGGCGCAGGCCGACGGCACCGCCGCACCTGCGCGGCCACCGAGGACCGGGCCGTCCACCGCTCCCGCGAGGACCACGGACGGCAGGTCGTGCGGCAGCCGGTCCCGGGTCCCGGGCCCGGCGACGACCGTACGCAGCCCCGCGTCGCGCACGACGTACGCGATCCGCTCCGTCGGCAGGCCGGGGTCGAGCGGTACGTAGCAGCCACCGGCCTTCAGTACGCCGAGCAGAGCGGCGACCATCGCGGGGGAGCGCTCCACGCACACACCGACGGGGGTGCCCGGCTCCACGGCCGGCCGCAGCCGGTCCGCGATGTCCGAGGCCCAGGCGTCGAGTTCGCGGTAGGTGACCTCCTCGCCCGCGCAGACCACGGCGACGGACTCGGGTGCCCGCGCCGCCTCCTCCTCGAACAGCGTGTGCAGCAGCCCGCCGCGCGGAGCGGGGTCGCCGCCGCCCTCGGCGAGGCCGGCGAGGCGCTCCTCGTCCTCGGCGGTCAGGAAGGGCAGCGAGCCGACCGGGGCCTCGTCGTCCGCCGCGGCGAGCGCGACCAGGAACCGGGTGAACCGCACGCGCAGCGCGTCGAGTTCGTCCGCGCCGACATCGGCGGCGTCGCCCTCGGCCTGCACGGTCAGCGGGCTGTCGCCGCCACGGTCGTAGACGTTGAGGGAGACGTGCTCGACCGGTCCGACCGCGAGGTTGTGCGCCGACGCGGGCGCGCCGGCGAAGGACAGCTCGTAGTCGAAGGACATGAGGTTGACCGCGGCGTCCCAGGACCGCGGTCCGGTCCCGGTGTACTCCTCGATCCGGTACCGCTGGTGGCGCAGGGCCTCCTTGATGCCGGCGGAGGTGTTCCGCACCAGTGCGCCGACCGTGGTGTCCCCGGTCACCGTCAGCCGCAACGGCAGGACCTTGGAGAACATGCCGGGCGCCCGGCGGGCGTCGGGGGTGGTGCGTCCGGTGACCGGCAGGCCGAGGACCACGTCCTCGGTGCTGCCGGCACGGTGCAGGTGGGCGGCGGCCGCGGCCATCACCAGCGCCGACCAGCGTGTCCCGTGCCGGCGCGCGGCCTCGCGCAGGGTACGGGCGTCGGCGGGGTCGAGCTCGCCGCTCACCCGCACCGTCGTACCGGACGCCGGCGCCGGGGCGCTCCCGGTGAAGGAGACGGGCTCGGGGGCGCCCTCCAGCCGGGCCCGCCAGAACTCCCGATCCGCCGCGCACCGTTCGGAGCGGGCGTACTCCTCCTCCTCGGCCACGATCCGCTCCCACGGGGCGCTCCCGTGAGCCGGTACGGGCTCTCCCGCGACCAGCGCCGAGTACACCTCGGCCACGCGCCGCGCGAGGATCGAGCCGGTGACCCCGTCGGCCACGAGGTGGTGATAGCCCTGCATCCAGCGGTGGACCTGCGGACCGGTCCGCACGAGCAGGTGACGGCACACGTCCCCGTTCGCCAGGTCCGTCGGCCGGCCCAGCTCGGCACGCATCAGCCGCTCGGACTCGGCGTCCGGATCGGGGTGAGCGCTGACGTCCACCGTGTCCATCCGCAGCGGCGGAGGCCCGGCCGGTATCTGGTGCACCACCCCGTCCACCTCGGCGAACCGCACGCACAGCGTCTCGGTCCGGGCCACCACGGTGCGCACCGCCTCGGCGAGCAGCTCCGGATCCACCGCCCCGCGGATCTCCAGGTACTCGCCGATGGTGTAGTCGAGGCGGGTGGGGTCGAGCTGCTGCGCGAACCAGACGCCGTTCTGCGGCGGGGTCAGGGGCAGCGGCCCGCGGTCGTGAATGGCCATGCGGTGGTCAGTCTCCTCAGTCGGATCGGTCGATCAACGACGACGTGACGCCACTCTCCGCGACGGCCGCAGGGCCCCGAAAGTCCCACTAATACGCCTCTTGACGAGCCCCGATCCACCCGGAAAAGTCCCCGGTACCGCATTCCCGTGACCACCCCGCCACGCCACGCCCTGCCTCCGCGGACGACGACGCCCCCTACGCCGGCCTGTCCGCCGCAGGCGCTGCGCTCCGTCTCCGCCCGCCGGCCACGAATCCCCGCACAGGGCCGCTGACCTGCGCGATCGTCCGCGTGGAGCGCCATGACGGGGCGCGTCGTTCCTCCCCTGCCTCGGCACTGGGCTCGTACCGGGCGGCTCTGCCCGGGAGCCGGCTGGAGGCGTGGGAGACGGCGGTCGGGCCGGACGGTGCCGACCTCGCGCTGGTACGGGCGAAGGCCGTGGTCAACCTGGCCCGGCACCAACGCGGAGGCGGCTGGGCGAAGGACACCGGCCATGAACAGTTCGCCGGTTTCCACGCCACGCCGGCCCGGGCCCCGCAGGAGAACGCGCGTGCGGCCGAGCTGAACCCCGACGACCCCTCGCCCCATGTCAACGAGATCTTCGCCGTGCTCGTCCTGGGCTGCTCCGACGAGGCCGTGCAGCAGATCTGGAAGGAGATCATCACCCGGGACCCGCACCACTACGGCGCCCACCACGCGGCACTGCAGTACTGGTGCGCGAAGTGGCGCGGCTCGGAGGAACGGGCCAGGGCGGCGGCGTACTGCCAGCGGAGGCACCGCGCCGCCCACCGAGCCCGCCAACGCTGAGGACTCGCGCGGCCGGACCGACCGAACCGCTGTGGGCGAGCGGGCCTGCGTGACGGAGTCCGCCCCGACGGTCGATCGACAGGATGCCGCCCAGGACGGGCCCCGGGCTCAGGCCGCGGCCCGGTCGTCGATTCGGGCTACCGGCAGGCGGTTGGCCAGACGGCCGCGGTAGTGGTCGACGACCACCGCGACCACGATCACCGCTCCGGTGATGATCTGCCGCTGGAAGTCCGAAACCCCCATCAGCAGGAGTCCGTTGGTGAGCACCCCGAGCAGGCACGCCCCCAACAGGGTGCCCACCATCGAGCCCTTGCCGCCCGACAGCGAGGCCCCGCCGATCACCACCGCCGCGATGGCGCTCAGCTCGTAGCCGCTGCCGATGATCGGGCTCGCGATGGACAGCCGCGCCATGTAGGTGACCGCCGCGATCCCGACCGCGAAGCCGGCGATCACGTACACCACCACCTTCACGAGGCCGGTCCGGTGCCCGGAGAGCCGCACGGCCTCCTCGTTGCCGCCGATCGCGAAGACCAGCCGCCCGAACACGGTCCGGGTGAGCACCAGGTGACCCACCAGCACCATCAGGAGGGCGATCCAGAACAGCGCGGGCACACCCAGCAGGGTCGAGGTGCCGAAGCGGGTGAAGCCGGGCGGGAAGTCGTAGAGGGTCTTGGCGTCGGTGAACTCAAGGGCCGCGCCCCGGGCCATGTTGAGCATGCCCAAGGTCACGATGAACGACGGAACCCGCCAGCGCTCCGAGACGAAGCCGTTCACCAGCCCGCACAGCATCCCCGTCCCGGCCGCGACGAGTACCGCCAGCGGCACGGCGATCGCTGCGGGGAATCCGCCCGAGGTCAGCACCTCGCCGGCGACCACGGCCGCCAGCGCCATCACGGCGCCCACCGAGAGGTCGATGCCGCCGACCAGGATCACGAAGGTCATCCCGACCGCGAGCATCGTGTTGAGGGTGATCTCCGTAGCGATGTTGGTCAGGTTCGCGCTGGTCGCGAACTTCGGCGCGACCAGCGCGAACACGGTCACAAGGGCCAGCAGTGCGATGCCGATGCCGGCCTCTCCCATCACCTGGCGGGCGAGTGAGGAGCCGGTGGGCGAACGGCGGCCGGCGGCCGGCCCCGTCCGCGCGGGAGCCGTGGACGGGGACTGGGTCGTCGAGGCGGTCACGGGGTGTCACCTTTCTGTGCGGGTGCGGGTGCGGGTGCGGGTGTAGGCGTAGGTGTAGGCGGCGTAGGTGTGGATCTGGTCCCAGACGCGGTATCGGGTCCGGTCCCGGGTGGGTGCTCGGTCCGCCCTTGTGTCGCGGTGTCGGTGTAGCCGGAGTAGGCCAGGGCGAGGATGTGCGAGCTGTCGAAGTCGGCCCGGGCGACCTCTCCGGCCAGGCCTCCGCGCGAGAACACGAGGATCCGGTCGCAGATGCCGATCAGTTCGGGCAGGTCGGAGGAGACCACCAGCAGTGCGCGCCCCTCGGCGGCCAGGTCGATGAGCTGCTGGTGGATCTCGTAGCGGGCGCCGACGTCGATGCCCCGGGTCGGTTCGTCGACCATGAGCACGTCGGCCCCGGCGAGGAGCCAGCGGGCGAGCACCACCTTCTGCTGGTTGCCGCCGGAGAGGGTGCGTACGGGAGTACGGATCCCCGGGGTCCGCACGGCCAGGGACTCCACCGCCTCCCGCGCCAGCCGGTCCTCCTCGGCCCGTCGCAGCAGGCCGCCCCGCGACACCTTGGCGGTCGCGGCGAGGGTCACGTTCGCCGCGAGGGGCATGTCCAGGACCAGGCCCTGCTCCTTGCGGTCCTCGGTGAGCAGCCCGAGTCCCTGGCGCACCGCGTCCCGGGGGCTGTGAATGCGTACCTCCCGGCCCCGGAGCAGGACCCGGCCGCCCACCGCCCGGTCGGCGCCGAAGAGAGCGCGGACCGTCTCCGTGCGCCCCGACCCCACGAGCCCGGCCACGCCCACGACCTCGCCCGCGCGCAGCGCGAAGGAAGCGGGCCGTCCTCCGGGTGCGGTGAGCCCCTCGGCCCGCAGCAGTTCGGGGCCCGGCTCGCGGGGCACGTGGGGTGGGTAGGCGGCCTCCATGTCGCGGCCGACCATGAGCCGGATCACCTCGGCGGTGTCCGTGTCGGCGGGCTCCTTGGTGACCACGTTGCGGCCGCCCCTGAACACCGTCAGCCGGTCGGAGATCTCGAACACCTCCTCCAGGTGGTGGGAGATGTAGAGGACGGCCGTACCGCGCGCGGTGAGCCGGCGCAGCAGGGTGAAGAGCCTTTCGGTCTCGCGCGGGGTGAGGGTGGCGGTCGGTTCGTCCATCACCAGCACCCGGCAGTCCTGCCACAGGGTGCGGGCGATCTCCAGCAGTTGCATCTGCGCGATCCCCAGGCGTTCCACGGGGGTGCCGGGGGCCACGTCCAGTCCTACCTCGTCGAGGAGTTCACCGGCCCGGCGGTGCAGGGTGCGCCGGTCGACGAGGCCGAAGCGTCGCGGCAGCCGCTGGAAGAAGAGGTTCTCGGCGACGGTCAGGTTCGGCAGCAGGTTCAGCTCCTGGTGCACCACCTGGACGCCCGCGCGCATCGCGTCGGCCGTGCAGGTGGGGGCGTACGGGCGGCCCTCCAGGAGCATGGCGCCCTCGTCCAGGGCCTGGACGCCGCCGAGGATCCGCACCAGGGTGGACTTGCCGGCGCCGTTCTCCCCGAGGAGGGCGTGTACCTCGCCGGGGTGCAGCGTGAGGTCCACCCCGGCGAGGGCGGTGACTCCGGGGAAGCGTTTGGTGATGCCGCGGGCCTCGAAGACGGGGTCTTCCTCGGCGTACGGGGTCTCTGCCGGGATGCCGGCCGGACGCGGTTGCGGTCGGGGGTTCACGGGACGGGTCACCGCTCAGCCCAGGTCTGCGGCGGTGACGAGGGTGAGCTTCGTCTTGACCCAGCCCTGAGGCTGTTCGCCCTTGACGGCCTTCATCGCCTCGTCGATGCCGTTCGCCGCCTGCTGGGCCCCGTACTGGTCCACGGTGGCCACCACGGAGCCGTCCTTCACGTACGGACGGATCGCCTCGATGTTGTCGAAGGAGGCGATCTTGACCTTGCTCTGCTTGGCCTGGACGGCCTTCACCGCGCCGAGGGCCATCGAGTCGTTCGAGGCGAGCACGCCCTGGATCTCGGGGTGGGTGGTGAGCCAGTTCCCGACCACGGTGTAGGCCTCGTCGGTCTCCCAGTGCGCCGTCTTGGAGTCCACGACCGTGAGGCCGGCGGCCCGGGCCGCGGCCTCGAATCCGGCCTTGCGCTGCTGGGCGTTGGCCGCGCCCGGGTTGCCCTCCAGGATGACCACCTTGGCCCCCTGGCCGAGCGACTTGCCGAGCGCCTCGCCGGAGAGACGGGCGCCCTCGGTGTTGTCCGGGCCCACGAAGGGGATGTCGAGGCCCGCCGCCTTCAGGGCGCCGTCGTCGAGCTTCACGTCGATGTTGACGACCTTGATCCCGGCCTTGACGGCCCGCCCGAGGGGGGCGACCAGGGCGCGGGAATCGGCCGGGGCCACCACGATGGCCTGGGCCTGCGCGGTGATGCAGCTGTTGACGGCGGCGACCTGTCCGTCGATGTCCGTCTCGTTCTGGATGCCGCTGGCCTTCAGGACCAGGTCGCCGCGCTGGGCTACGTGTTCCTCGGCGCCCTTCTGCATGGCCTGGAAGTACTCGTTGCCGAGCGACTTCATCACCAGGCAGACGGTGGGGCGGCCGCCGCCGGAGGCCTTGGCGCCGGATCCGGCACTCGGCTGGGCCCCGCCGTCGCCTTCCTGGCCGCAGGCGGTGAGGGCGGAGGTCAGGACGAGGGCAGTCGCGGTCATCTGGAACATTCTGTTCCGGTTGATGTTCATGAGGTCTCCCAGAAGGGTTGGAAGGGAAGGTTCGAAAGGGGTTTCTGCGAGGGGGGATTCAGGGGGATTCAGAAGGGAACGCCGGCGTGGAGCACGACGTTCGCGTAGGGGGTTGTTTCCCCGGTCCGGACCACCGCCCGGGCCCGACCGGTCAGTTCCTTGAGTCGTGCGTGCGGCACCCGGTCCACCGGCAGGCCCGCCAGCTCGCGGCCGAACACCGCCAGCAGCTCCGGAGCGCGGGCCTCTTCGGCCACCGTCGCGCGCTCGGCGACCAGCTCGCCCAGTACCGTCGCCAGCACCGGCCCGAGCGGCGGATCTCCTCGCCGCCAGACCAGGTCGACGCACTCCACCCCGGCCGGTACGGGCAGCCCCGGATCGGCGATGACCAGCAGGTCGCCGTGCCCGAGGCCGGTGATCAGATGCAGGAGTCGCGGATTCCACAGACCCTCAGCGCGCATGGACGGCCTCCAGCAGCTCCTCCACCTCGGCGCGGGTCGGCAGCCCCGCCTGCGCCCCCGGCCTGGTCGTGGCCAGGGATCCCGCGGCGCAGGACCGGCGCAGGGCCTGCGGGAGCGGGATTCCCGCGCCCAGGGCCAGGGCCAGCTGCGCGCAGAAGGCGTCACCGGCGCCCACGGTGTCCACGGCGTCCGCCGGGAAGCCTGGCTCGGACACCGTTCCCAGCGGTCCGGCGGCCACCGCGCCCGCCGCCCCCAGGGTGATGACCACGACCCCGGGCCCCAGCTCGCGCAGCCGCCGGGCGTGCGCGGCCCAGTCCGGGCCGGGGTCACAGGACAGCAGTCCCGCAGCCTCCGTCTCGTTGACCACCAGCACGTCCACCGCCCCGAGCAGCGCCTCCGGCAGCGGTACGGGGGGCAGCGGGGCCGCGTTCAGTACGGTGAGGGCGCCCGTGGCCCGCGCGGCCCGGGCCGCGGCGAGCACCGTCTCCACCGGCACCTCCAGCTGGAGCAGCAGGGTCTCGCCGGGTCCGGCCGGCGCGGTTGCCCCGTACAGCAGCTCCAGCGCGGCGGGGTCGAGGCGCCGGTTGGCCCCCGGGGACAGGGTGATGGTGTTCTCCCCGTCGCGCTGGACCACGATCAGCGCCAGCCCCGTCGACGCGCCGGGCAACAGGGCCACGCCCCGCACGTCGACTCCCTCCTCGGCCAGCCGGACCCGCAGCTCCCCGCCGAGGGTGTCCTCGCCGAGCAGGCCGGTCATCCGGACTTCGCCGCCGAGCCGGGCCGCGGCCACGGCCTGGTTGGCGCCCTTGCCCCCCGCGCCGCGCACCACGTCGGCGCCCGACACCGTCTCTCCCGGGCTGGGCAGCCGGGGCACGGTGACCGACAGGTCCATGTTCAGGCTGCCGATCACCACCAGTCGTTCACTCATTGCCGGGGTACTCCTCCGTCGAGCTCGTCGGGGCGGCGTGTTCGCCGCCCTCGGGGTCGGGGCACCCGCAGGAGCCCCGGGCCAGCAGGGACATCGGCAGGACATCCCGGGTGGGCGGCAGGTCCGGCTCCTTCATCCGCCCGAGCAGCCGTTGTACGGCGGTGCGCGCGAGGGCGTCGAAGGGCTGGCGCATCGTCGACAGGGCCGGGGTCGTGTACGCCCCGGCGGCGATCCCGTCGAAGGAGACCAGGGCGAGGTCGTCCGGGACCCGGATGCCCAGCTCCGTCGCCGCGCGCAGCACCCCGAAGGCCTGCTCGTCGGAGGTGACGAACAGCGCGTCCACCGAACGGTCCACGGACAGCAGCGCCCGCCCCGACCGGTAGCCGTCGAGCCGCCCGAACTGCCCGTGCAGCAGCGGGGCCGCCCCGGGGCACGCCTCCCATCCGGTGGTCCCGCCCGAACCGGAGCCCGCCCGCATCCCGGCAGCCTCCAGCGCACCGCGCCAGCCGACGACCCGGTCCACGGTGGGATGGATGCCGACCGGGCCCGCGATGCACCCGACCCGGCGGCGGCCGTGGGCGAGCAGGTGCTCCGTGGCGGCCCGCGCCCCGCCGACGTTGTCCACCACCACGTGGGAGGCGGCCACGCCGGTCAGTTCGCGGTCGAAGACGATGCTGGGCACCGCAGCCCGCGCCAGCTCGGCCCGCCAGGGCCGGGCGCCCTGGGACGGGATCAGCACCAGCCCGTCGACCTGCCGGTCGACGAAGGTCCTGATGTAGCCGGCCTCACGGCCCGGATCGTCGACGGTGTTGCCGACGAGCAGGGTGTATCCGGCCGCCCAGGCGTGGTCCTCCAGCGAGCGGGCCAGCTCCGCGAAGAACGGGTTCGCCGCGTCGGGGACCACCAGCCCCAGGGTCATCGTCTGGCTCATCCGCAGGGACCGGGCCACCGCGTTGGGCCGGTAGTCCAGTTCCCGTACGGCGGCCAGCACCCGTTCCTTGGTGGCGGGCGCCACCGAACGGGGCCCGTTGTTGAGTACGTAGCTGACCACCGCGGGCGAAGTGCCCGCGAGCCGTGCCACGTCCTGCCGAGTCGCCATGCTCAGAAACCCCCTGGAAGTGGGCGGACGCCGCTCCGCCCCGCTGCCGTGCGCGGCCGTGAACCCTGCCGCAACACGAGTTGGCAACTCGTGTTGCGCGGAGTATGGGAAGCAACCGGAGCAACCACAAGACCCCGGGAGGTCCCGGATCCGCGCACGGGTGACACGTTTCAGCTCAGGGGCGGCGCAACAGGCCCGTGTAGAGCGGCCAGAAGCGCCCGGCATCGATCCGGGTGACCACGGTGGCCTTGCGGGTCCCCACCGGATTGCGCGGGGCCGCGAACTCGTCCAGCCGGTATCCGATCGACCGCCCGTAGTCCGGCCCGAAGGTGGCGTCCACGTCCACGTACCGCTCCTCAGGTCCGACGGCGAGCGACGGGTCCAGCAGCACGGCCGCCGTCAGGGCGTCCCACACGTAGGTGAAATGGGCCGGGTCCTTGGCGAACTCCGGTCCCTGGAGGTCCTTGAACATCCGCGTCACCGGGGTCGAGGGGCCCGCGACGACGGCTTCGTACTCCTTGCGCGTGTACTTCACCCCCACGGCCGCGTCGTCCGGCAGTACGGTCTGCTTCGCGAAGGGGGTGCGCACGGCGATCCGGGCGGCCTCCGGGTCGAACCACCAGTTGAACTCGGCGGCCGGGGTGATGTTGCCGGGCTTGTCGAAGGCCCCGCCCATGTAGATGACCTCCTTGAGGAGCGGGACGATCTCCGGGTGACTGCGCACGGCCAGCGCGAGGTTGGTGGCCGGCCCGGCCTCGATGAAGGTGATCTGGTGCGGGTGCTTCCTGACCTGCTCGACGATGAACTCGACCGCCGTGGCCCGTACCGGCCGGGTGCGGGGATAGCCGCCGTACGGGGGCTTCGCGAGCCGGTCGTAGGAGGGCGGGCGCGGGGACTCGAAGGCCCCTGTCCACGGGGCGGTCCCGTAGAGGGCGTTCTCGGCGGTCAAGCGCTCCTGACGGCCGGGCATCAGGGGCTCACCCGCTCCGGCGGCCACCGGGACCTCGGGACGGCCCGCGATCTCCAGCTGGCGCAGCGCGTAGGCGGTGCCCTCCTCGACCCACGTGTTGCCTGACACCACGGTGACACCGAGCAGGTCGATCCGGGGCGACTTGGCCAGCATGAACATCGTGACGGCGTCGTCGTTCAGCTCGCCCATGTCGGCGTCGAGGATCACTTTGCGGGCACCTGAGGCGGGAGCGGACGCGACGGGAAGCAGGGCGGCGGGCACGGCGGAAGGAGCCGAGGGCTCCGGACCGGCGGCGGCCGAGGAGGCGGTGATGGCGGGAACCGCCAGAACGGCGGCGAGCAGGGACGAGAGCATGGCGCTTCTGCGCACGGAGACCTCCACGAAGCGGGGCGGTGGGCCGCGCGAGTATCGGGAGCAACCCGGTCAACGGCAAGGGGTTGAGAGCGGCGAGGGGTTGAGAACGGCGAGGGGTTGAGAACAGCAAGGGGTCGAGAGGTGACGTGCCGATCACGGCAGGTCGCATCGCTCGGCACCGTCCCCCGGCGGATGTGCTCGGAGGAGGGTTTCCCGCCGCCGAACCGGGCCAAGGGCGACCATGGCCCCGAGGAGTGGCCGCCGCATGCGAAGACGTAACCGGCCCGGACGGTACGGCTTCGGTGCGGATCCATGCCACCACTTCGTGAAAACCCGTCTGCCCGTCGGCCTGGCTGCGGCATCGTCGTGTTCAGGCGGCCCCGCACCGCGGGCCGCCTGAACACGGGGCAGCAGAGGGGCGGGGCCGTGGTGAGTAGGCGCGAGACGTGGACGACGGAGGAGTTCGGGACCTCCCACACGGGCGCGGTCGAGGCTGTCCTCGCTGATGGAACCGTCCCGGCCCCGGTGTACTTCGACAGCGGCTCGGGCGGGGGAGGGGACCCGGTGTCGCAGTGGAGCGTCTACGACGGCCACTGGCCCCACATCCCGAAAGCGGCCGCGCTGCGTGCGGTGTGCTCCTGTGGCTGGACGGGCCCCGAACACCGTCTGGACTGGGCGGCGATCGGGGACCAGGACCTTGAGGAGGGCGGGGGAGAGCAGGCGGACGCGGGCGAACGCGACTGGGACGGGCACACGGCCCAGGTCGAGACGACGGCGGTCCCCCTGCCGGAGACCGTCACCACGCTGCTGGAGCGACTGGAGGAGGAGATCGGCAAGCTGACGAAGAGCTCCCCGGTCGCGGGCGTGCGGGCGGCCCGCCGCCTGGAGGTCGTCGCGGAGCGGGTCGGGTACTGGGCGGCCCGGGACACCGCCGCGGACCTGGACACCGCGCAGGCCGCCGTGCACCTGGGCCTCAACGAGGACGCCGCGCGCAAACTGATGGCCCGCTTCGGCCGGTGGAGCCCCTACCGCTGACCCGGACGGGCCGCTCGTCCCGGCAGACGGTGCACATCACGCAGGAAGGCGGCCCCTACACGTCGAGGACTGCCCTCCCCACGAAGACGTTCGTTGTCTCACCCGCCCCACCCCCCTTACAGCCGGCGGGTGATCTCCCCGGCGGCCGTCAGCGGCAGCGCATGGTGCCCGACGCCCGGTAGTACCTCGACGCGCGCACCCGGCAGTGCCGCGCGGGCGGCCCGGGCCGCCCGGACGGCGTCGTGACAGCGGGCGCGCTCCGCGAACAGAACGTCGACGCGCATGCCCGGCGTCGTCGCGAGCGCGGCCAGGTCCGGGCGCGGTCCGGTGACCGGGCGGAGGGCGGGGAAGCGTGCGCTCTCGTCCTGCAACCGCAGCCAGGCCGGGTCAAGAGCGGCCCCGCGGGTCTCCCAGTCGAGGAATGAGCGGAGCCGCTCCGGGGTGGGCCGCACCAGCACGGGCAGTGCGCGCAGCACGTACCCGGGGCGGAGCCCGGCGAAGACCTGGGTGGGGTCGATCAGCACGAGGCGGTCGAGCCGGGCCGCGCTCCTGGCGGCGTAGTGGGCGGCGATCCAGGCCCCGTACGAATGGCCGCCGAGAGTCAGCGGTCCCTGCGCGCCGAGCCCGTCAAGGACCGCGTCGAGCCAGCCGACCAGGTCCGTCACGGACCGGATGGCCCGCCCGGGCGCCGGGACGCTGAGCCCGGGGTCGCCCACCAGATCCAGGGCGTGCACCCGGTGCGTGCGGGCGGCCCCGGCGGCGACGGCGCCCCACACGAGGGAGGTGGCTCCGCCGCCCGGCAGCAGTACCAGCGGCGGGGCGTCGGCCGGGCCGCAGCTGTTGACGCGGGTGATCCCGTACGGGGTGGGCAGGTCGACGGCCTCGACGGGCCCGGGCCACTCGCCGAGCGCAGCGTCGTAGGCGGCGCGGAAGGAGCGTGTCCGGAACACGGCGGATGACATGGCGGGGCTCCGATGCTTCGATCGGCGATAATCTCGCTCAGCGAGATATCATAGGCGGAGGCGATGTGGACGACAACCAGGAACCCGACAACCTGCAGCTGGTGCACCTCCTGCGGGCGGTGACCGTCGAGTTCGGCCTGCGCCAGGCGGAGTTCGCCGCCCGCAACGGGATGCACGCCACCGACGTACGGGCCCTCATCTGCCTGCTCGACGCGGCCCGCGCGGACGAGCCGGCCACAGCCGGCCTCCTGGGCGCCCGGCTGGGCCTCAACTCGGCCGGCACCACCGCCGTGATCGACCGGCTGGAGCGGCTCGGCCACGTGGAGCGGATCCGCGACGAGCGCGACCGACGGCGGATTCTGCTGCGCGTGGAGCCGGCCGCGATGCGGCTGGGCCGGGAGTTCTTCGGCCCGCTGATCGACGGGGTGCTCCACGTGCTCGACGACCTCGCGCCCGCCGAACAAGACACCGTCCGCCGCTTCCTGACGGCCACGCACGCCGTCTTCGCGGACCGTCCGGGTCATTGATCGTGGCAAGGCCGCGCCGCTGTTTGAGCTGGGTGGTGCAGCGCTCGACGGTGTTCCGCTGTTCGTAGGCATCGGGGTGGAAGGCCGGCGGCCTGCCGCCCCGGCTGCCGAAGAGACGGTCTAGCGGGCCCTCTCCCCGCGCTCCCCGTCCCCGCGGTCTCCGTCCCCGCGTTCTCCGCGTTCTCCGTCTTCGGCGACCATCCGGACGAGGGTGTCGACCAGGTCGTCGGAGGTGGCGCTCAGCCCGCCGGCTCCGAGGTGCCCGCTGAGCTCCATCTCCGCGATGCCGTGCGCGCCGGCCAGCAGCAGGGCGCCGTAGTGCCGTGCGTTCCGCTTCCCCACCAGGCCGGTGACCACGGCCTGGAATTCGTCCTGGAAGCGTCCGGCCGCCCGCATGCGGTCCGCGACCTCGTCCTCCGCCGGGGCGCACAGCTGCCGCCGGACGCGGTCGAGCCCCTCCGCCTGCTCCTCCGGACGGTGTCCGGGCCGCCGGAACAGCATCTGGTAGAGGTGCGGCCGGTCCCGGCCGACGCCGATCAGGGTGTGCAGGGTGCCGCGCAGCCTCTCGGCGGGCGCCAGTGCCGGATCGGTCCGCAGCGCGTGGACCCGGTCGGCGATCTCCTCCCAGCTCCCCGTCGCGACGGCGGTCAGCAGGCTGTCCTTGCCGGTGAAGTGCCGGTACGGCGCTCCTCGGCTGACCCCGGCCCGCGCCCCCACCTCGCGCAGGGTGACAGCTTCGGGTCCGCCGAGGTCGAGGAGCTCGGCGGCCGCGTCGAGCAGGGCGCGGCGGGTGAGGGCGGCGGATTCCGCACGGGTGACCATGGTGCCGATCCTACAACCAGTTGACGTTGTCATCTGAGCTGCTAGCGTAAGTGAGGTGACAACGTCATCTGAAACTCAGAAGCTGATCGTCGTGACCGGAGCCTCCACGGGCATGGGCGCCTCGGCCGCCCGCGAACTGGCGCGCCGGGGATTCCACGTCCTGGCCGGCGTCCGGCGCGACCGCGACGCCGACGCCCTCCGCGCCATCGGTATCGAGCCGGTCATCCTCGACATCACCCGGTCCGAACACATCTGGGCGCTGGGCGCCCGGATCGCCGAGGACCGGCGGCCGCTGCACGCACTCGTCAACAACGCCGGCATCCAGCTCAACGCCCCGGTGGAAACCTTGCCGTTGGCGGAGTGGCGGAAGGTGTTCGAGGTCAACCTGTTCGGCCACATCGCCGTCACCCAGACACTGCTGCCGGTGCTGCTGCGCGACAAGGGCCGTGTGGTCAACATCAGTTCGGTCGGCGGCCGGTTCGCCATGGCCACGTACGGGGCGTACGCGGGCTCGAAGTTCGCCCTGGAGGCGGTCAGCGACTCGCTCCGCCGGGAGGTCGGCCCGCTGGGCGTGCAGGTGGTCGTGGTGGAGCCCGGCGGCGTCCGCACGGAGATGGCCGACCGCGGGATCGCGACCGCGAACCGGCTGGCCGCCGGGATGACCCCGGAGCAGGACGCGCGCTACGGCGACCTGGTCCGGGCGAACAACGCACTCATGGCCGCCGGCACCGCCGCGGGCCTGACCGCCGACGCCGCCGCGCAGGTCATCGCGAAGGCGGTGACCGCCCGCCGGCCCCGCACCCGCTACACCGCCGGCCGGGACGCCGCCCTGATCATGCGCCTGGGCCGACTGCTGCCCGACCGCGCGGTGGACCGCGTACTGGCGGCGAACCTGCGCCGCCAACGCCCGACGGAATCCCCCGAGCCCACCGAGTCCACGGGGATCACCCAGGCCGCCTAGGCCGCCTCTTTCGACATGAGCGACTTCCTGCCCCAGCTCGGTGGACGCGGAGATCATCCTCAGCCCCCCGGCATGGGCCCGGTCCGGCGCCGAGTTCATCGCCGCGACGGGCGGGGACCTCGGCGCCTGGCGCTGGTCGCCACCGCCTACGTGTCCCTTGCGGCGGCGTACGCGGCACGATCCCGGCGGAAGACCGAGAGCCGCCTGCTGGACGTCGAGGAAGTCGCCAAGACGCTGGAGGACGTACTGTTCGTCCCCCTGCCATCGGTGATCGGACCGGTCCGCCTGGGAGCCTCCTACGCCTCCGTGAGCCGTGCAACCCGTGTCGGGGGAGACCTGTACGAGGCCGTATCTCCCCCCTACGGCGTGCGCCTCGTCATCGCCGACGTCCAGGGCAAGGGTCTGCAGACCGTCCGCTGCGCGGCAGTGGTGCCGGCCGCGTTCCGCGAGGCAGGCCACGAGATCGAAGGCCTGGCAGACGTCGGCCTCCGCATCGAGGCCGCACTGGACCGCCGAACGGACGGCCGGCGGTTCGTCACGGGCATCCTCGCCCAGATCGGCCCGGCGGGACACCTCCTCATGCGGCCCGCGACGGTCAAGGGCGGTTCTATCCCGTGAGCGAGCGAGTGGGGCCGCTGTTGAGGGGCGGCAGTCCGCAAGAAGCCCTCGCCCGGCTGCGCGCCGATGTCGCGGACTTCACCGGCGCCGCGCCCGATGACGACTCCGCCCCTCTCCTCGTGGAGGACATGAGGGCAACGGCCGATGTCATGTGGGTGGCAGCGTGTCCGCGAAGGCCGCTGCCGTCGTGGTCCAGTGGTCCGGCACGGGTTCCTGCGCCAGAGCCGGGCTCACCATCACCCAGCCACGCATCGGGCGGCCGGTGAAGGTCCTCCCTGACCGGCCGGTCTCGGCCAACTGTGGATATTTATGGAGGTTCTGGTTGGTGGCCGGCTGGTCGCTGCGACGATAGCCGCAGGAGTTCCTCCGGTCCGGGCTGTGTGCGGTGGGGTGGGCTGCAGGCTGTCGCGGTCTGGGTTCGTGCCGTGGTGGTGCGCCAAGGGACAGGCCCGCCGGCGGCTGCCGCAGTCGGCCGCGAGGGGGCTGGTCCTGTGTGACCGCACCGCTGCCGGTTCCCGGGGGCCTCCGGTTCCCGCCGTGGTGGTGTGTGACCGGAGGGGGACTTCGATGTATGCGACTACTGCGTCAAGCGGGCCGCTTGCCCGCTGGCGCCACCGCTTGTTGGCGGTTGCCGCGTCGTCCGCGCTCGCCGCGGGCGGCCTGACCGCCCTGGCGGCTCCGGCGTCGGCGGCTGGTTCGTGTGGGGCCCCGGTCGTGGCCGGTGCGATCGCCACGGTCACCTGCACGGGTGGTGCAGGCACCGTGACGTTCCTCGCCGGTGTCACGACGACCGACGTCACGCTCCTCGGCGCGGGCGGCGGGGCCAACTCAGCCGGTACCCCCGGCGGCAAGGGTGCCCAGCTGACGGCGACCCTGCCCCTGACACCGGGACAGGCCCTTGCCGTGGCGGCCGGACCCAAGGGCAGCGACGGCACCGGCACCGACGTGAACAAGTTCGGCAGGGGCGGCGAGCTCGTCGCGGTCACCACCGACACCGGCACACCGTTGCTGACCGCCGGATCCGGTGGCGGCGCCGGAAGCTGGGGCGGCAGCACGCTGAACGCGGGCGGCCCGGGCGGCGACAGCGCCGGCCCGGGCACCGCGGGCGCGGACGTGAGCCCGTCCACCGGCGGCGGAGGCGGCGGCGCCGCGACCGCCACCGGCGGGGGAACAGCCGGCCCGGGCGGAACGGGCGCGCAGCTCAACGGCCCGGCCGGGGAGCCGGGCGGCTTCCCGAACGCCCCGGTCACCGTGTCGAACTCGGGGAACTCGGGGCGCGGCGGGCAGGGCGGCGCGGGCTGGGGCGCCGGTGGCAGCGGCGGCAACGGCGGGTTCACCCGCCCGCCGCGCCCGGCCGCCGACCGGGTCGCCGGCGGGGGAGGCGGTGGTGGCGGCTCCAGCTACACCTCGCCCACGGCCACCGGGCCCGCCCTCACAGAGGGCTTCAACGCGGGCAACGGCTCGGTCGTCTTCGCCTACACCGTGGCGATCGCGCCGACGGTGACCGCGGTCAGTCCTGCCAGTGGCGTCACGGCCGGCGGCACGCTTGTGACGATCACCGGCACTGACTTCGCCGGCACCACGGCCGTCACCTTCGGCGGTATCCCGGCCCCCGGCGGCTTCTGCACGGCAACCTCCTGCACCGTGATCGCCCCTGCCGGGATGCCCGGCACGGTGGACGTCCAGGTGACCGCCGCGGGCGGCACCTCCGCGACCGGCCCCGCGGACCAGTACACGTACATCGCGCCGCCCGTGGTGACCTCGGTCAGCCCCGCCAGCGGCCCGCCCGCCGGCGGCAACCGCGTCACCATCACCGGCACCGCCCTTAACGGCGCGACCGCCGTCACCTTCGGCGCCAACCCCGCGACCGGCGTCTCCTGCACCGCGACCACCTGCACCGCCACCGCCCCGCCCGGGATGGCCGGCCCGGTGGACGTCCAGGTCACCACCCCCGGCGGCACCTCGGCCACGAGTCCGGCCGGCCAGTACACGTACGCGGCCGCCGACATCGCCGTCAACGTCACCGCGCAGCCCCACCTGGGCATCCTGGTGCCCTACCTCACCTACACCCTCACCGCCCACAACACCGGCCCCAGCCCGGTCGGTTCCGCCACCCTGACCGCCAGCCTCCCGGCCGGCGCCACCGCCACCAACCTGTCCACCGGCTGCACCACCGCCGGCTCCACGGTCACCTGCACCTACGCCGCCATCGCCAACGGGACCAGTGCCGACAAGACGTTCCGCATCCCTCTGTCGCTGCTTTCCCTGGGCCACGTCACCGTCACCGGGGTCCGCACCGCCTCCGCCCCCACCGACCCCAACCCGGCCAACGACACCGCCACCGCGACCTGCACCGTCATCTCCATCCTCCTGGCCACCTGCCCCTGACCCAACCCGCGGCATACGGGTGAACTGCGGATCTTGATCCGTTACGGGGGGTCTGGGTGCGGTCTGCTGGTGCCGGGTTCCGGGTCTCCGGGGCCCGGTACGAGCAGAAGAGGGACAGCCGTGAACGTGGCAACCATCATGCGTGGCAAGAAGCAGACCGTCGCATCGCTCGGAGCGGCGATGCTGTTGCTGTGCGCTTCACCCGCCACGGCGGCGGTGACGTTCACCGAGTACGCGGTGCCCAACACCGCGGACGCGATCACCAAGGGCCCCGACGGCAACTTCTGGTACACCGTCCCGGGCTCGGGAAGGATCGCGAAGGCGACCCCTGCGGGCGCGGTCACCGAGTATCAGGTGCCCACCGCCAATGCGGGCCTGACGTCGATCGCGGCCGGCTCGGACGGCAATGTCTGGTTCAGCGAGAACACCGGGCACAAGATCGGCAAGATCACCCCGTCCGGGGCCATCACCGAGTACACGCTGCCGACCGGGCCGAACTCCCCGGAGGTCAACAGCATCACCGCCGGCCCGGACGGCAACGTCTGGTTCATCGACGCCAGCAACTACAAGATCGGGAAGATCACCCCTGAGGGGGCGATCACCCAGTACCCGATCTCCTACTACCCGACGGAGATCACCGCGGGCGCGGACGGCAACCTGTGGTGGGTCGCCCCCAACAACGCCGGGATCATGAAGACCACCACCGCGGGCGTGACCACCAAGTACACGGTGCCGAACGTCACCTGGCAGTCCTACATGCAGTCGATCACCGCCGGCCCCGACGGCAACGTGTGGTTCACGGCGTACGGCGCGAACAAGGTCGGCAAGGTCACCCCGTCCGGGGCCATCACCCAGTACAACGTGGGCGGCCCGGCGGAGATCGCGGCCGGCCCGGACGGCAATGTCTGGTTCACCAAGAGCGGCAACAAGATCGGCAAGATCACCCCCGCCGGTACCGCCACCGAATACCCGGCACCCACCTCCGGCGCCAACCCCGCCCACCTCACCTCCGGCCCCGACAACAAGGTGTGGGTCACCTACTCCGGCGCCAAGAAGATCGCCGCCGTCACCACCAGCTGACCGTAGCTGACCGGGCTGGTACCGGTGACGACACCGGTACCAGGGCCGGCCGCGGGGAAGGCCCGAGACCGCGTCCTCTCCCTGACCCTCTCACCTGCCGTGATCCATCGTCCTTGACGCGAACCCGTGGCGGTCAAGAGTCCGGGGAGAGGGCTCGTGGCGGCTGGGTCAGCTTCCGGTCTGGTGGATCACCGCGTCGATGGTGTCGCCGGGAGCCAGGCCGAGTTCCTCGGCGCTCTGCTCGCCCTTGATGCGGTCGCCGTCGTAGAGGAAACGGATCGCGTCTGTCGGCTGGCCGATCTTCAGGCAGTAGGCGGACATGACCCTCTGCACCTGGGTCGTGGGCCTGATGCGGAAGGTCACCTCGCTGCCGTCCGCAGCCCGCACCCCGATCAGGAAACGGTCGTCCTCCTCGGCGCTCTCGGCGCTTGCCTCGGTCGCTTCGGTCGTCGTGTCGTCGCTCGTCACGGCATTCCCCTCCTGGCTGCTCCGCCCGCGCATTGCGGATGCTCGTCACCTATCCGGCCCGGCGGGCCTGTGCTGTTCCTCCGGTGCCCAGCCGCAGACGGTCCACACCGGACGAGCCGCCCTTGCCCCGGACACCGGTGCGCCTGTGTGAGACCGGACCGAACCGGATCGTGTGGACCGCGGCACGGTCAGGTGTGTGCCGGCAGGAAGGTTCCGGGACGTTGTTCGAGGCGGTCCAGTGATCCGTACAGGCCCTTGACCAGGCGGGCCCGGCCCTGCGCGTACGCGAGGACCCCGAGCGCGGAGGACGTCACCGACAGCCGACGGCCGGCTTCGGCCAGGGAGTACCCCAGCAGCTCCCCGAGCTCGGAGCTGGCGGGCAGTTGGCTGATCCTCGCCTCCAGCTCCTCCCGGATCACCAGGGCATGACCCGTCAGTTCGAGTCCGGCCAGATCGACGACCTCCAAGGAAGGTGTGCTCGCCGCACTCCAGGCGAGGACCTGCCCGGCAAGCCACAGGTGCCGTTCCCGGTCCAGTGGCAGGGCACGCCCCAGCGCACCGTCGGGATCTTCCACTAACTCGGCACCGGCCACGACAACCCCACCTCCACATCCAGGTCCGGCACACCACTCGGCCCCTGCGGCTCTGCGCCGGGCGGCCGGGCGCAGCCCTCCGCCTGGTCTTCGGATCATGACAGGCCGGCGGATGCAGACGCCGCCGCAATCCCGTATTGCCCCGCCTCGGGCCCTGGGGGTGCGAGGTCGGCGGACTCCGCGGCTTCTGCACGGATGCGGGGAGCTGCTGGACGCGTACCGGCCGGACTCAGGGCTGTTGTCCGGGGGTAGGGGATGCATCCCGTACCCGGCGCTCCGAGCGCGCTCGGTACGGGCCCGCCCGCGCACCGGTGGTGTCGGCGGGTCCAGCGGTGTGCGGCTGCCGGCTTCGGATGCGCCGCGGCAAGGAGGTCCGGCCGGGCAGGGCGCCGCGAAGTCCCGATCGCGGCGCCCAACATGAGCCTCAACGCTGGCCCTGCTCGGGGACGGCGCGTGCGCCAGGTGGGGCGGTATCTGCTCGTGAGAACCGCGCCCAGCCCCAGAGCCCTCCCCAAAGGCCTCCCCAGGGGCCTCCGTAGGCATGGCCCGCGTGGCCGGAGCGAGCCGGGGCGTCTACTTGGTGGTGTCGGCGACGCCGGTGAGGGTCTGGCAGCTGGTGCGGCCGGTGTCGGTGGTGAACTTCTTGGGGTCGCGCCAGCCGGCCATGAGCTTGTCGACCTTGGCCCACTGGTGGTCGTTGATCGCGCGGACCGTTTCCAGTTTGTAGTCGTAGAACGCGGTCAGGCCGCGGGAGGTCGCGCAGCCGGTGCGCAGGTCGCCCTTGAGGTCCAGGACCACATTCTTGAGGTGGTCGGCGTACTTGGCGGGGCCGTCGCAGACCGCCTTGCGGGTGTCCTCGGTCAGCCGCTCCTCCCGGAACAGGTCGAGGCGGGCCGAGGCGTCCGGTGAGATGGGCCGCTTCAGGTAGTACGGGGTGAGCGACTGCCACGAATCGGTGGCCAGCATCCACTCCCGCGAGTGCAGTTCCTGGTCCGGGTCCTGCTTGCAGAACGCGTCGAAGAGCTCCTTGGCGACCTTCTGCTCCGCCGTGTCCGCCTCGTCCGCAACCGGGACCCGCTGGACGGCCGCCCGGCCGCCCGCGGGTACCGTCGTGGCGCCGGCCGCTCCCGGCAGCACCGACAGGACGGTTCCTGCGATGAGTACCGCACAGCTGATCCGCACACGCCCACGGACTGTTCCCTGATCCACAATGACCTCACACTTAGTAGTCGCAACGCTACTTATGGCGATGATGATCGCAGGTGCGGCAGCTCCTCCCCGCCACCACCCGGCCAGCGCGCAGCGCCCGTATCGGCCTGCCGGAGGCGGAGGTCGCGGCGGCCAGCCGGGACAGCTGGCCAGGAGCAGGCGCCAAAGGGCCGGGTCATGCCGGCGCGCCATTGGGGCAGGGCGCGAAACCTCCCGCCGTTCTGGCGCAGCCGTCACGGAACAGCGGCCACCGCCGCTTCCCGCTCGGGGTGTCGTCAAGGACTGTGACGCCCGCTGCGCACGCCGTGACGCCGAAACCAGGCAGGCCCGCCCCTAGGCCGTCTCTTCCGGATCTTGCCGGGCCCGCGACGCCCGGCACCGCGCCCGGCCGCACTGCCGGGGCGACCACGTACGCCCAGTACGCGAACGCCCCGGCAGCACGCCCGGGCACGGCACCGGACGCCGCGGGCTCGGCCGACAAGATCCGAAAGAGACGGCCTAGGCCGCCCCTTCCGCGCATGCCCTGTCGGCCCCTCAGGTCGTTGAGGAGGGCGGGATGTACACCGGTCCGGGTGGGCCCCTGCCCGCACCGCTGGGCTCACCCGGAACGCCCCGGTCAGGTCCTGACGTCTTGGCGCTCCTGCCCGGGTTTTCCGGTCCCTTCCCGCTGTCAGGGCCTGGTGGGAGCGTTCGCTGTGAGCGGCGGTAGCGGCGTTGGCGGCGTCAGGACCGGCCCCGCCGCAGGCCCGGCGCCGCAAGCCCCGCAGCCCTGTCCGTCGTCGGCGTTCACCCACACCCGCACGCGTGTCCGCCTGCGATGCCGGGCAGGGTGTGCGCCCGCGCATCCGGGCGGCTCCCGGCGCCGCAGAGCGACGGAACGCCGGGCTGGGCCACCGGCACCTGCCCAGGGCCGGGGAGGGGGCGGGCCGGGAGTGCGGACCGCAGGCCGGCCCTTCGGGGGCGCCCTGTTCGACCCGCCCCGGATGGCGGGATCGCTGGGGTGGGGTGGCTGGATTCCTTGTATCGCCTTCGGTCGCGGGGACCGTACCGTCCGTGATGAGTGCTGCTCGCAGGGCATGACGGGCTGGCGCGCGGCACCTTGGGATCTCATAAGGGGAAAAGGCATGGCGACTGGCATTGTGAAGTGGTTCAACGCGGAGAAGGGCTTCGGGTTCATCGCGCAGGACGGTGGCGGCGCGGACGTGTTCGTTCACTTCTCCGCGATCCAGGGCACCGGCTTCAAGGAGCTCCAGGAAAACGACAAGGTCGAGTTCGACGTCGTCCAGGGGCAGAAGGGCCCGCAGGCAGAGCGGGTCAACCGCATCTAGGCCGTCTCTTCCGGATCTTGCCGGGCCCGCGACGCCCGGCACCGCGCCCGGCCGCACTGCCGGGGCGACCACGTACGCCCAGTACGCGAACGCCCCGGCAGCACGCCCGGGCACGGCACCGGACGCCGCGGGCTCGGCCGACAAGATCCGAAAGAGACGGCCTAGCGCCCTGCCCGCCGCCGGCACATGGCGTACGGGTTCCGGTATCCGGCACGCAGCGCCGGGCTCCCGCGTGCAGAGCACGCGGGAGCCCGGCCGCGCCGCGTCCGTGGCCGAAGGAAATCGGGCCGGCTGCCGCCGTACTGCGTGCCGGGCCGGTTGCCACGTTCGGCCCGGACGTTCCTGCGTCCGACGGCCCGGAGGCCACGGCCGGACAACACACAGGCCGTATCCCGCACACGCGGGGACCGGCCACCGATTTACCTCACTGGGATCAGGGGATCGATGAGCTTCGCCGGCAAGTACGAGATGACCAGCAGCGACAACTTCGAGGAGTACTTGAAGGCGGTAGGGGTGGGGTTCGCCACGCGGAAGTTGGCGGCGTCCTCGAAGCCGACGGAGGAGCTGACGGAGGACGGCAACGCCTTCACCCTGAAGACCGTCACCACGTTCAAGACCACCAATCTCGCCTTCGTCCTGGGTGAGGAGTTCATCGAGGAGAGGGAGGACGGCGACAAGTTCCCGACCACGATCGTCCGCGACGGCAACAAGCTGGTCCAGACCCAGAAGCTGGACAACGTCACCGCCACCATCACCCGCACCTTCACCGCCGACGGCCTGGAGGCCACCCTCGAAGCCGACGGCGTTGTCTCCAAGCGCAGCTACAAGCGGGTCTGAACCGGGCTGCGGAACAAGGCTCGGCCTCAACGACCCTGCGGACCGGTGCGCACTCGCTCTACCTGGATGCCGGGTGCGCACCGGTCCTTGCTGCTGTCCCGCTCGTCCGCCGCAAGGTCCTCGCTGGCGGACACCTTGCAGGTGGACACCGCGGAGACGGCTCGTGCGGAGGATTCGTGGGAGGAGGGCGCGGGCGCCCCGGGTACCTCAACGCAGTCCGGGCATGAGCGGTTCAGCCGCTCAGGGACGGTCTGGTTCCCTTTACGGGAGGATCCGTCGGGCCGGCGACAGGCCGTCACCGGTCCCTCGGCCCCGACCTTTTCCGCCGCGGCTGACCGGCGGGGCCGCTCACGATCACCGGCAACAGGTGGACCGCAGCCCGGGGGCGCGACAGCCCGCTCCAGCCCTTCGTATCGCGTGTCAGCGATGTAGGCCGTCAGGGTTGGCGGCGCCGAAGAGGTACGTTTCCGCATCCCTGAGAAGGTTTGATCGTTGACCGGTCATGAAGAAGATCATACTCGCGGTTCTTCCCGCGCTCGCCCTGTCCGTTGCCGCTCCGCTCGCGCACGCTGACGAGGGTCTCGCCGCTGACGCCGCGCTCGGGCAGCTGGCCCCGCTCAACCAAGGGATCCCGATGGCCCTGGGGAGCGCGCTCGAGCAGGGCCCTGCGGGTGTCCTGGGGAACTGGAACGCCAACGCCGGGCATGTTGCCCTGCAGGAGACGGCCCAGGTTCTGGCCGCGGGCCAGCAGGACGTGTACAACATCGCGTCGGGCGGCAACGCCAGCCACCACTCCTGACCGTCCTGCCCAATCCAGGATGTGCCGGCCGCGTCCGCGGTGACGTTGCCGGGCGGGCTCCGAAGGGGGCACGCGGCCTGTCCCTGTGTACGTCTCCTGCGGCCCCGGATCCAGCGCTCTGGTCCGGGGCCGCAGGCCGTCGCGGCCGGAGGACGGCACCACTTGGTGTCACTCTGTGTTGCTAGTATGTGACGCCTTGTTGTCTGTGTGGGGGTGTCGCGCTACAGGGCGGGGCATCCTCGTGGAAGGGACTGTCCATGCCTGCCGAGCTTTCCGGCGATCTCAAGAAGATCATCGACGACACTCCCGTCTTCGCGACGGTGGCGACCATCCAGCCCGACGGAAGGCCGCAGCTGTCGGTGACCTGGCTCGCGCGCGACGGGGACGATCTGCTGATCTCCACGACGGTGGGCCGCAGGAAGGAGGTCAACCTGCGGCGCGACCCGCGTATCACCGTCATGATCAACCCGGCGAATGCGCCGTACACGTATGCCGAGGTGCGGGGTACCGCGACCGTGATCACGGAGGGCGGCCAGGACTTGATCAACGAGCTGTCGCGCAAGTACACGGGCAAGGACTACTCGGACTTCAATCCGGCCTCCGCCGAGGACGCGGAGCGCGTCGTGGTCCGCGTCACCCCGGACAAGGTCGTCGGCTCGCTGTAGGACCCGTCCGGCCGGTCATGTGACGGCCCGTCCTCCACCACGGGCGCGCGCCCCGCGGCCCCGGCCGCGGACCCGGCTCGCGGTGGAGTTTCGGCCGCCGGCTGGCTGAGATCACGGTTCCGGGGGACAGCCCGGTGATCCTTATGGTCTGTTGCGTCACGTATCCCAGGGCTCTGTTTCCCTGCCCTGATACCCGACAGCAACGCAGCCCTTGTGACCGTCCTGGAGAAGTACAAGCCCCTGCTCGACCTCATCCGAGCCGAGGGCCCCAAGATCAGTCACGAGGTCATCACCGGGCTCCTCTTCTACACGCCGCAAGAGCGCGTCGCAGGCGGCGGCCGAGGGAACAGCGTTGCCGCAGGAGGGCGAGCGGCTGCACATCACGGGTGAGGCCGCCACGGTCGCGCTGGTGGACATGCGGCTGCACAGATGGGTCTGGCGCCCGGACGGTGCGCGGTAGTGGAGGACAGCCCCGCCGGCGTCCAGGCCGCCCTCGCGGCGGGCATGGACGCCTACGCCTTCACCGCGATGACGCCCGCAGAGCGCCTGCCCGGCGCCCGCACTCACTTCTGCGACATGACGCAGCTGGCTGAACTGCTCAGCTGAGCCGATGTGCCCCATCTGGTCCGGCGCGATCAGCTTCGGCCTGGTCGCTTCTCCGAACTTACTGCCGAGCCTTGCTCGTAGCCACCATGTCGATGGCGACTCGGAGTGGCGTTTCTGCATGTCCCAGTAGTGCCCTGGTGATGGCGATCGCCTGGATGATGCCCATCCCACGATCGGCGAAGAGGGCCTGAACGGCTTCCATTCCATCGCTCTTCAGGACTGGCCGAGACTCCTCGACCAAGGCGGTCCAGCGTGCGGCCTGCTCGGGGCTCAGCCCGACGACGTGGTCAAACACGGCTACTCCCTTCCCGCGCTGGGCCGATGGGTTGTACTCACATGGTCTCGGAGCTGAGTGCAGCGCTCAGGAAATTCAGGGCGTCATCGTATTGAGAGCGGCCGAAACGGAACGGGCCGAATCCCGAATAGTCGCGTGCCTGGCGATAGGGTTGCTCGAAGGCGTTCCAGGTCACGAGCTTGGGTGTTGCGGTGATGCAGGCCATGAGCGGCCAGCATCCCCACTCGCCGCACTCGCACCCGAGGACGGGTGTCTTCGGCCCCATGGCGCTGGTGGACCGTCCGTGGAAGTGGTCCTGCATCGGGCCGAACCGGAAGAACGCCGGGATCAGACCGCCGTAGGCATCACCCGAAGGTTCCATTTCGGCCGAGATCTCGAACCTGTCGATCAGCCCGGTGAGCGGTGCTCCATCGATGTGAGGGACCACCACGAGCGGGCCGCCGTCGCCTCGGGGGTGGCAGTCGAACCGGATCTCATTGCTGATCATTCCGCAATTGTCTCAGTGGTGCGCTGCTCCCTTCTGCAGAGCCACGAGGCTGCTCTCGCGGAGCTGTTGGGTGCGGCCTTCGGTACGGCACCCGCCCCCCGGCAGGTCAACCAACTCAAGTGGAACCACTGGGTCCGGCAGTCCCGGGGCAAGACCTCGATCCCGGAGGTCTTCGGGGGGTACGCACTGTCGGCAGGGCTGCGGCCGCCGGCCCTTGACGGTGACGACGAGACCGCCGAGATCGTGTTCAAGGCGCTCGACACCATCCTGGTCGAGGCGAAGGCCGCCGACCCGGCTGCTCACCGGCGCGGGATCGAGGCCTTCGCCGACCTGGTCGCGGTATGGCGGGTCGACCGACCTGCTGCGCGTCATCCAGCAGCGGCTACTCCCGATGGCGTACGAGTAAGCCGACCACGTGCCGCCGCTGGCTTTCTCGCCGTGCGGCGTGATCCGCATGGCCTCTCCTGCAGCTCCGCACGGATCTCTATGTGCTTTCCAGCTCGACACCGCCGACCCCTTGGGGCCTTGTTCATCCTGGCCGACCTGCTCGTCGGCGCGGTTGTTCCGGCAGTCCGGCTTGATGCTTCTCTGTCGGTGTCGGTGTCGGTGTCGGTGTCGGTGTCGGTGTCGGTGTCGAGTGTCGGGGTCGGCGCCGGCCAAGGGCCGACCCCCCGGACGGCGACCGGGCCCCAGCCCCGGCTTCGGGGTCACCGATTGAGGTGGATCTTGCGCACCTGAGGTACCAGCCCCCGCTGACAGCACGGTGTCATCGCCCGTGCCGTCCTGCCACGCCCGGTTCCCCGGCGATGGCGGTGGTGTGCTCGTGTCCAGACCCCCGCCGCCGCAGGCGAACTCCGACGCGAGCTCACCTACGACGGCCTGTGCGCCGCCGAGGACAAGGACAAGGGCAGCACGGGCGGACGGCATCTCGCCGTCCCGGCCGACAAGGCCGCAAACGTGCGCACCGCGTACCTGGGCGGCCAAGGGCGCCCGCAGCAAGGCCCGCCGCCGCGGTCAGGCACGCGTGGACTTCGTGCTGGAGACCGTCTACGGGGACGCCGGCACCACCCGGCTCCTGTCCCGGCTGCTGCGCGGCCGTATCCGGGGGCCGGTGTTCGTCACCCATTGCCGCCGGGGCCCGGGGAAGGCGGTCAGCCCGCGCGACGTCTGCCCGGACACCGGCCTGGCCCGCCTCTCCTCTGGCCAGGCCCGCGTCCTGCTCGACGAGCACACCGCCGTGCGTGGGCCGGGGACGGGCTGGGACCTGCATGAGTTCCGTCATTCCGCCCTGACCCACCTGGGCGAGCAGGGCGCCTCCCTGCTGATGCTGATGGCGAAGTCGAGGCACAAGAAGCCGGATAACATCCCCGCTACTTCGAGCCGGCGGTGGATGTGCGGTGCTGCCGAGAACGGTGCGCACCAGCGTCCGCGTCTCTCCAGTCCGATGCGGGCCGTGGAAAGACCGGGGCACTTGCTATAATCCACGAGTCGGCCTTCGGCGCCCCAGGTTGGGTGCGCGCGGAGGCTTTTTTCATGCCCTCTGACACATCTGCCTCCGGCACACCTCCCACCACCTACCGCGACCTGCTCCGCAACCGTGAATTCGTCGGCCTGTACGCCAGCTTCACCCTGACGGTCGCCGCGAGCACCTTGTCCGGCTTCGCGCTCGGCACGCTGGTCAACCAGCAGACCAAGTCCCCGTTCCTGACCGCTGTGAGCATGTACGGCGCCACCTTCACGACGGTACTCGGCGCGCTGACGCTGATGTCGGTCGCGGACGGAGGCCGCCCTCGCCGGACCCTTGTCGCGCTCCAGTGCGTCTCGCTCGTAGGTGTCGCCGCACAGGCGGTTCCAGGGCTGCCGCTCGCCGCCCGGTTCGGTCTGCTCCTTGTACTGGGGTTCTTCCAGTCCCTGGGAACGGGCACACGGATGGGGCTGCTCGCCGAGGTAGTGCCGAACTCCTCATATCCGCTGGCACGTTCGCTGATGAACAGCACCTCGGGAGGCATGGCCATCCTCGGCTACGCCATCGGCGCCGTACTGCTGCGGTACCTGAGCCCGCAGGAGGTCTTCGCCGTCGCGACAGCCCTGACCGGCGGTGGATTGATCATTGTGACGGTGACGGTGACGGTGACGGTGACGGTGACGGTCCGGGAACGGTCGATCCGTCTGACCCGTCGCCCGGGACTGCGCCGGACCTGGACGACGAACATCGAGCTCTTCTCCCACCCCGGCCAACGCGCGCTGCTGCTGAACCTGTGGGTCCCCAATGGCCTGATCGTCGGCTGCGAGGCCCTGTTCATCTCCTACGCTCCCCACCACGCCGGCGTCTTCATGGCCGCCGGATCGGCGGGCATGCTCCTCGGTGACCTTGCGGTCGGGCGGCTGTTCACCGCCGAGCAGCGACGCCGCTACGCATTCGCCCTGCGGCTGCTGCTCGCTTGCCCCTTCCTGCTGTTCGCCGTCCACCCGCCCGTGCTGGTTGCGACAGCCGCGGTGTTCATCGCCAGTGCCGGCTTCGCTGCCACCCTGGCGCTCCAGGAGCAGCTTCTGGAGCTGACCCCTGATCCGGTCCGTGGCCAGCTCCAGGGAGTTGAGTCCGCCGGCCGGATGACGTGGCAAGGTATCGGTGCCGCGATCGCCGGCGGCCTTGCCCAGCACTTCACTTCTGGTACGGCCATCACGTTTGTGGCCGCCGTCTCCCTTGCCATCACCGTCTTCTCCCGGTCCTTCGTGGTCCGCGGCCGAACCGTCAGCGTGCAAGCAGCCAACGCATAGAGGTCCCACGACGGTGCGAGCGGCGGGCACGGCGAGACGCGCCCGCCGCGTCTCGCTACCCGTCGACGGCGTCCGGGGCACGGAGGGCCCGCATTCCGCCGGGCAGGTCGGGGAGCCGGACCCCGTCGGGTGCCATTGCCTGGTCAAGGCCAAGGGCGCCCGGGCCAAGGCCCGCCGCCGGGGCCAGTCACGCAAGGACTACGTGCTGGAGCCCGTGTACGGGGACGCCGCCACCGCCCGGCTCCTGCTCCGGCTGCTCAAGGGCCGCGCCCGCGGACCGGTGTTCATCACCCACCGCCGTCCGGGGCCGGGGAAGGTCGTCAGCGCCACGAAATCGCGAGCAGGGCTCGTCGCTCCTGGTGCTCATGGCGAAGTCCCGGCACATGGAGCCGGAGAACGTCCGCCGCTCCTTCACGCCGTCCCCGGAGGCGATCGCCGAGCTCACGAGCCTGCCGGCTCCCGGCGATCGCCGCCGATGAGCCTCGGTCCTTGATCGTTCTCAGCGTTGACTGTGCCGGCCCCATCTTCACCGCGGGGCCGGTCCCTTGACACCGCCGCGCCTTTTTGGCCTGCCGGGCCCTCGGTCATAGTCGGCGCCATGGACTATGACGTAGTGGTGGCCGGAGGCGGCCCGGTCGGACTGATGCTGGCCTGCGAGCTCCGGCTCGGAGGCGCGCGGGTGGCCGTCCTGGAGCGCCTCACCGAAGTGAACCCGACGATCAAGGGCGGGGCGATCACCACGCCCGGCGCCGAGGCGCTCTACCGCCGAGGCATGCTGCCCGCGCTCGCCGAGGTGCAGCGGCAGGCGATGGACCGCTTCCAGGCGTTCCTACGCGAACGGAACGGCGGAGACGGAGACGTTGCCGCGGGCCAAGAACTCGGGATCGTCGGGCACTTCGCCGGAATCATGCTGCGCGCCGCCCTGGTCGACCGTACGGAGCCGGGCCTCGGCGACACCGGACCCGCCGCCGAGATCGCCTTCGTGGCGCAGCAGGACATCGAGCGGCTGCTCGGCGAGCGGGCGGACGAGCTCGGTGTCGAGGTGCGCCGGGGAGTCGAGCTGACCGGCTTCGACGCGGACGACGGAGCCGTCACCGTGCGGACCAGCCACGGGGCCGTACGCGCCGGCTGGCTCGCGGGCTGCGACGGCGGCCGCAGCACGGTCCGCAAGCTCGCGGGCTTCGAATTTCCCGGTACGGACCCGGAGATCACCTGTCACCAGGCGGTCGTGGAGATGACCGGCACCGAGGACCTGAACCTCGGCTGGACCGCCACGGACACCGGGGTGTACGCCCACGGGCCGATGCCGGGCCGCGTCGTCACCGTGGAGTTCGACGGCCCGCCGGCCGACCGGGACGCACCGGTCACCACCGAGGACCTCCAGGCGCGGCTGCGCCGCGTATCCGGCGTGGACGTCACGATCACCGGGGTGCGGACCGCGACCCGCTTCACCGACCACGCCCGTCAGGTCACCGAGTACCGCAAGGGCCGGGTTCTGCTCGCGGGCGACGCGGCGCACGTGCACTCCGCGTTCGGGAGCCAGGGGCTGAGCCTGGGCATCGGGGACGCGATGAACCTCGGCTGGAAGCTCGCCGCGGTGATCGGCGGCCGGGCGCCTGAAGGACTGCTGGACACGTACACCTCCGAGCGGCACCCGGTCGGTGCGTGGGTCCTGGACTGGACCCGGTCCCAGGTCGCGGCCATGCGCCCGGACCCGCAGTCCCGGGCCTTGCGCGAGATCGTCAGCGACCTGGCGGAGACGGTCGTGGGCACCACGTACCTCACCTCGCGGCTCAACGGTGGCAGTGTGCGGTACGAGCTGCCGGGCGAGCATCCGCTGACCGGCCGCAGCACCCCGGACCTCGAACTCACCGACGCCGGCCGCCTCGCGGACCACCTCCACTGCGGCCGGGCGCTCCTGCTCGACCTCACCGACGACCCGGAACTCCGGTCCCTCGCTGCGGGATATGCCGGCCGCGTCGACATCCTGACGGCCGGCTCTCCGTCCCGCCCGGACCTGGCGGCGGTCCTCGTCCGTCCGGATGGCTTCACGGCCTGGGCAGCCGACACGGGGGAGCACCCGCTGACGCCGACGGCCGGGCTGGCGGAGGCGCTGGAGGAGTGGTTCGGAGTGCCAGCGGGGGCGGTGGCGCCGGGGTGATCCGTCGCATCTCGGGGTTGTACCGGGGGTGCGGGGTCCCGGCCGCCGTCCGGCTGCCGGGGCGCGTTGAGGCCCGAACGCGTTGCGCGGCTGCAGGCCGAGGGCGTAGGCGATGGCCAGAAGACGGTCAGGGGTGTGCCGTCCGCTGGATGTCTTCAGCGAGTTTGCGGGAGATGGCGCGTGCTGTGGCCCGTACGGCCGGCCCGTAGCCGGCGTCGGTGAAGCCGGTGCTGGGTGCCACGACCGAGAGCGCCGCCACCACGTCGTGGCCGTCGCGCACGGGCGCGGCCACGGTGTCCAAGGGCCGGGGGCCGTTTTGTCGGCCGTAGGCGTGGTCGCCGCGCCGCACCTCCGCGAGTGCGCGGCGCAGGTCGGCCGCGGTGGCGATGCCGACGGGGCCCTGTCCGGGCTCGTAGGCGTCGATGGCGTGCTCTTGGTCGGGGGCCGGTGCGTGGGCGAGGAGCACCAGTCCGACGCCGGTGGATGTGAGGGGGAGGCGGCCCCCGACGCGGTAGGCCACGGGGCTGGCGTCGAGGGCCGAGAGCCGTTCGACGAGCAGGGCCTCCTGCCCGTCGCGCACGGCGAGCAGGACGTGCTGGCGGGTGACGTGGAAGAGGTCCTCCATGAACGGCATGGCCACGGACCGCAGCCCGTGGCCGCGCGGGGCCAGGGACGCGGTCTCCAGCAGCCGCAGTCCCACGACGTAGCGCCCGTCGGCGAGGCGTTCCAGCGCTCCCACGTGCACGAGGGAACGGGCGAGCCGCAGGGTGCTGCTGCGGGGGGTGCCGCTGCGCTGCGCCAGTTCGGCGAGGGACAGCGCACGGTGGTCGCTGTCGAAAGCGGCGAGCAGCGCGAACGCCCGGTCGACGACCGGCTGCCCCTCGGCGGGCTTGCCTCCCCGGCGCGCGGCGGCGCCACCGCCGGAACCCGGTGTTCCATTCATTGGAATCATCCATTCCATCCTACGGCCCGCTTCCTACGCTGGATCGCGTACCGGATCCAGATCGAGATCCCGGATCCACGAGCCAAGGAGCCCCGCGTGCCCCCGACGACCGGCCTGATCGATGTCCACGCCCACTTCGTCACGGACGGCTATGTCGCGGCGGCTCGAGCCGCAGGTGTCGAGCACCCGGACGGAATGCCGGGCTGGGCCACGTGGAGCGTCGGCCGGCAGCTCGACCTGATGGAGCGCACGGGCATCGAGAAGGCCTACCTCTCGGTCTCCTCCCCGGGCGTGCACTTCGGGGACGACGCAGGCGCCCGGACCTTGGCGCGGGAGGTCAACGCGTTCGCGGCCGGCCTCCGCGTCGAGCATCCCGGGCGGTTTGGCCACCTGGCCGCCCTGCCCCTGCCGGATGTCGAAGGCTCCCTCGCGGAAGCCGCTCACGCCCTCGACGAACTCGGTGCCGACGGTGTGGCCGTGGAGACCAACCATCACGGCCTCTACCTCGGCGACCCCCGGCTCGAACCCCTGTGGGAGGAACTCGACCGCCGAGCGGCCGTCGTCTTCGTCCACCCCACCTCACCGCCCCACGCCGAGCACCTCGCCCTGGGCCGGCCGCGGTCGATGCTGGAGTTCCTCTTCGACACCGCGCGGACCGCGAGCGACCTGCTCCTGCGCGGCGTGTTCACGCGGCATCCGCGGATCCGCTGGGTGCTGACCCACGGCGGTGGCGCCCTGCCGCTGCTCGCCGACCGCATCGACCTGTTCGCCGCGATGGCGGGGGAGCGCGCCCAGGACACGGCCGGCGCGGTGGAGCAGCTCGGCCGGCTCTGGTACGACATGGCAGGCACGCCCTTCCCGCGCCAGATCCCGGCACTGGAGGCCGCGTTCGGCACCGACCTCATCGTCTACGGAAGCGACTCCTGCTGGACCCCCGCGGAAGCGGTCCTCGCCCAGGTCGCGTCCATCGACGCGGCGCCGCAACCTTCCGCCACCGACACCTGGCGCGACCTCACCACCCGCAACGCACACCGCCTGTTCGGCATGTGACGGACCGCACGACCACCCCTGGGAGAGACATGAGCAGGTACGTAGAACCGTCCGTGGTCCGAGGACGCGTGTGGCTGAGGGACGTCACCGTGGTGGATCCGCTGGACGGATCCACCACGACAGGTCAGGACGTGGTGGTCGAAGGGGACCGGATCGTGTCCGTGACGGCGACCGGCGCCAAGGCCGTGGACGCGCACGTGGTGGAGGGAGGGGGCCGATTCGCCGTCCCGGCGTTCATGGACATGCACATGCACGCCCTGAACACTCCCGACGACGTCGACGGCACCTACGCTCTGATGCTCGCCAACGGCGTCGTCGGCTTCCGGCAGATGTCGGGCAGCAGGGCGCTGCTGAAATCCCGGCGCGAGGGCACGCTGCCCCGGCCGACCGGCGCACCGGCACTCAAGGCGACCGCCGGTGACCTGCTGACCCCGCTGAACGCCGGCACGGTCGACGCCGCAGTGCGGACCGTGCGGGAACAACACCGGGACGGAGCCGACTTCGTCAAGGCGGGCATGACCACCGGGGAGACCTTCCTGGCAGCGCTGAAGGAGGCGAACCGGCTCGGTATCCGCCTGGGCGGCCATCTGCCGGCCGACCTCGACCCCCGCCAGGCCGCGCTCGGCGGAGTGTGGTCGATCGAGCACCTGGGACCCGGTGTCACGGTGTTCGCGGCCGCGTCCTCCCGCGAGGCCGAGGTCCGCGCCACGAAGGCGGCCCGCAAGCTCCCGCCGATCCCCACCGTCAGGATCCCGGGCGCCGAGAAGCTGGTGATGAGGCTGGTCAAGGGCATGGCCGTGAACCCGGCGACCGGAACCTCAGAAGAGGAGGCCCACGCCTACGAGCTCGCCGACGCCTCCTACGACCAGCACAAGGCCGAGGAACTGGGCGCCTTGTTCGCCCGACACACCACCTGGCAGTGCCCGACCCTGATCCGGGTGCACACCCAGCAGTTCGGCGACTCACCCGAACACACCGCGGACCCCAGGCGCCGCTACATGGCCCCCAGCGAGCTGCGCGCCTGGGACAAGTCGGCGAGAAAGTTCGCCCGTCTCCCCGACAGCACCCGGGGCGCCCTGCGTGGACACTGGGCCGCGCAACTGCGGATGACCAAGACCTTCGCGGATGCCGGAGTCCCCATGGTGGCGGGCACGGATGCCTGCGGAGCCGCCGGGATCATCCCCGGCTTCTCCCTCCACGACGAGTTCGACCACCTCGCAGAGGCCGGACTCGATCCCCTGACCATCCTGCGGATGACCACCACCGAACCGGCCCGGTTCCTGGGCGAGGAAGGCGCCTTCGGCCGGATCGCCGCCGGCCTGCCCGCCGACCTCGTCCTCCTGGACGAAGACCCGCTGCAGCACCACACCGCCCTGCGCAAGATCGCGGGAGTGATGAGGGACGGCTCCTGGTGGTCCCGCGCCGAACTCGACGCCGTCCTGGACCGCATCGCCGCCAAGCCCGGTGCACACTGACCCAGCACGTAGTACGCCGAGCTCTCGGTCCTGGTCTGCTGCGGGACTGTCCGGCCCTGTCGGCCATCCTGAGCACAGACGAACCCGCCCGGCGCACTTCCCACCGACACCGCGCTCACCGCTTCTGAGCCGTGGCGGACGTGGCGGACGTGGCGGACGTGGCGGGGGTCGTGGGGGTCGTGGGTGCCTGGCGATCGCGTTCTGGTTCGGACCCCGGCGCTACGCGGACCCCGGGGCCGTGAGCGCGCCGACGAGCCAGGGCATGGCACGCCGCTCGACCGCGATGAGGACCTCGGTGTCGCCGTCCCGGCATTGGGCTATGCGGAAGAACTGCCACTGGTTGCCCCGTAGCGCGGGACCGGGGTCGGTGGCGTACGGGTGGCGGACCCGCTCCAGCACCAGGCCGGGCGGCAGCGGCGTGCGTCCTGAACGGCCGCTCGGGTCGTTGGTCCATGCCAGAACTCCGGGGCCTACGACGATGTGGGTGTGGCGCGGGGTGCCTCCGGGGCCGCTGGTGTCGCCGAACAGGAGAGCCGGGAAGGTCCGGTCCCGTTTCCTCGTGCGTGGGCGGACCCGGATCGTGTCGGTGTTCGTCCTCATCAGGTAGAGGCAGCCGGCGGCCATGGCGGCCACCCCGCCTGCCAGGACGAAACCGGACCAGCGCAGCGTCTCGCGGACGCTGTCGTACATGATCGGGGAGGTCCCCAGGATGACGGCCAGGAGGAGCAGCCCCAAGACCGGCACGTTGAACTGCCAGGGGGTGGTGCGCCAGGAGCGCGAGGGGAACCAGGTGAACCAGGCCCCGCCCCACAGCAGGGCGGCGCCTGCGGGCCCCAGGCCAAGGGCCCAGCCGAGCGGGGTCCGGTGGGCGGTGCGCGGGTCGTGCTCGGTGAAGACGGTCCTGGCGGCCTTGCCGGTGCCGTAGTTGACGTGCCGGATCTCGCCCCGCCAGCTGACCAGCCGCAGCGCCGTCCCGGCGGGCGCGAAGGAGGAGCTGGTGGAGCCGGGCACCCGGATCTCCTGCCGGCCACCGTCCTCCCGCCGGACCTCCAGGTAGACCCTCCGATTGCGGCTGCCCTTGCTACGGATCTCTTCCAAGACGGCCGGCACCCCGCTCAGGCAGTCGCCCGTTCGCTCCCGCGCGCTCCCGGCCACGCAGCTGGTGGCGGCGTCGTACGCACGGGCGTCGGCCCGGTCCTGGGGCACGGGGACGAGGAGCAGCCAGACCCCGGTCAGGATCGCCGCCACCCCCATGACCATCGCGGGTACGGAGTACAGCAGCCTCCGCGGGCTCGGCGGGGCGGCGGAGGGGGCAATCCGGATGATCACGCAGCCCAAGGATGCCCGAAGCCGCCCTCCCGTGACGGCATGCGGACGAGTGGCCTAGACCACTCGGCGCGGAGAACGCACCTTCGCATTGCGTCATGACCGGAGCCGGAATGCTCCCATGGGTGAGGGCGAGCGCCTTCTGCGCCGGGGCGCGCGGCCGGCGACTTGGGTGAGGTGGCCCTCGCTGATCATCTCCGAAACCACTACGGGGAGGTGGTCCAGGTGCCGAGGGCGGCGATGGCGGCCTCGATGAGGGTGGGGTCGGTCGGGGCGTGTTCGATGGTGCTCCGGTAGTACAGCGGGCCGATGGTCAGGGCGGCGGCGTTCCGGCTCGCGAGGGAGAGGGTCACCTCGCCACGCGCCTCGGCTTCGTCGAGGGCGCCCGCGAGCCTGTCGGTGAGGATGCCGGCGAACCGTGCGCGGCGGGCGTCCATCGCCTCGTCCCACAGGGCGGTGCTGGCGAGGGTGGTGGAGGCGGCGCGTACGTCGTCGAGTTCGAGCTGGCGGGCGAGCGCCTCCAGTTCCCGGCGGAGCCACGCCCGTGTGGGGACGGTGGGTTCGGCGAGGAACGGCATGGGGACGGTGGCCATGGCTTCGAGGAGGAGGGGCTCGGCCTGGGGCCAGTGACGGTAGACCGTCGCGCGTCCCACTCCGGCGCGCTCGGCCACCCGGGCATGCGTCACCGCGGTCGGACCGCTGTCCAGCAGCAGTTGGCGGGCGGCGTTCAGGATCGCTTCGCGGCTCCGCAGGAAGCGGGGGTCTGTATCGCTGGTCACGGACCAATCTTATGAGACAACTTGACTCGCAGTGCGCGGGTTGCGCATCCTTGCTCTATGAGACAATCTGTTTCACAGATGGAGCGTGTGGTCGTTCTCGGAGCGTCTGGTGCCACCGGACGGCACGTGGTGGCCACGGCTCTCCACCGCGGACACCACGTCGTCGCGCTGGTCCGTCGGACGGGAACCTTCGAGCCGAGGGGCGGACTGGACGAGGTGAGCTTGCCCGATGTTGCGGACGCGTCGACCCTCATCCGCGCCCTCACGTACAACCCGCGGGGCACCGGTGTAGTGATCAGCGCACTCGGCGGGGCGCAGAAGGGGCCGACGACGGTCTGCACCGACGGCATCCGCTCCGCGGTGGCGGCGATGCGGACCGCCGGGGCGCACCGGCTGATCACCGTCAGCGCGTACGGCGTACTGGAGACCCGCGGCGAGTCGCTGTACTCCAAGGCGGTGTGGGCGGGCGTGGCCGAGCGGATGCGCGACAAGGAGACGATGGAGAAGGCCGTCACCAGCTCCGGCCTGGACTGGACGATCGTGCGGCCGCCGAAACTCTCGGACCACGGCCCGACCGGGAAGTACCGCACCGGAACAGGCCTGGCCGTCCGGCTGTGGAGTTCCATCGGCCGCGCCGACCTCGCGGCCTTCCTCGTCGACGAGGCCGAGACCCCGCGCTACACCCACGCCCACCCGCGGATCACACGATGAACGCACCCCTCCCCGAGCTGTCGGGCCGGGTAGCCGTCGTCACGGGCGCATCCGGCGGCATGGGCCGGATCATCGCCACCGACCTCGCCCGCGCGGGCGCCCACGTCATCGCGGTGGCCCGCGATCCCGCCCGGACGGACGCCCTGCGCACCGGCCTCGGCGCACAGGCGGCACACCGGCTGCACGTGGTCACCGCGGACCTGTCCCGGCGCGCCGACGTGATCACCGCGTCCCGGACCATCCGGGAGCGCCACGACCGGATCCACATCCTCGTCAACAACGCCGGCGCCCACTTCCCCGACCACCGCCTCTCGGCCGACGGCGTCGAGATGCACATCGCCCTCGACTACCTCGCCGCGTACGGCCTCACCACCCTGCTGGACGGGCCTCTGCGACGCGGCCGGGCCCGTGTGGTCAACGTCGCCAGCGACACCCTGAACGACACCCGGCAGATCAAACTCGCGGGCCGGCCCCGCCCGGCCACCCTCGATCTGACCGGTGTCGACGACCTCGCACAGCTCAACCCGCGGGACGGCTTCGTACCGTTCGAGGCCTACGCGCGCGCCAAGCTGATGACCGTCACCGCCGGATTCGCCCTCGCCCGGGACCTGGCCACCGACGGAGTGACCCTGAACGCGCTGCACCCCGGGATCGTCGCCACCGGCATCATCGACCACCTGGTGCCACCGCTGCTACGCCCTCTGCGCGGACTGATCCGCCGCGGCATGCTCACCCCCGCCGAAGGAGCGAAGACCGCGACCCGCCTCGCGACCGACCCCGACCTGGTCGGCGTCACGGGGCGCTACTTCGTCCGCGACACCGACTCCGCGACTCCGGCGGTGTCCCAGGACACCGGGATCCAGAACAGGCTCCTCGCCCTGAGCCGCACCCACTTCCCGGGCTAGCAGTTCCCGCGTCACCCCGAGCCCGAGAGGTCGGCCACGTAGTCTTCGCCGCCCAGCGGGCCCTTGGCCATCCCGGCAGGTACGCCCAGCACCTCCAGCACCGCGTCCGCGTGCGCGGCCAGGTCGTGGCAGACCTCGGTCAGCCGGTCGGGCAGGAGGCGGGTGTCCTCGATGGTGAGCAGCCCGGCCTCGTGGAACCAGCCGGTGTCAGCGAGGGTCTCCTCCAGGCAGAACAGCAGGTACAGGGCTGTGCGGACGTGGGGATGGCCGGATTCGGAGTGCGGGGCCGGCAGCGCGGTGTGGACCGCCTCGGCGGTCACGCGTGCCAGGTGCGCCGCGGCGAACCGTTCGGCCAGGTCGCTGCAGTGGTCCCAGACCAGGAAACCGTCCGTGCCCGTGGCCTCGGCGGCGCGCAGGGCGCCGGTGAGCTCCTCGTGGAGCAGGTGCTCGCGAGCCCGGAACAGGCTCAGCCAGGGATCGGCCGCGGCCCCGGCCGGCGCGACGTAGCCGGTGCCCGCGGCCATGGAGCGGGCCGCGTCGAGGAGGATCAGCCGGTTGTCGCCGCCGGCCGACTGGAAGGCCATGGCCAGCCCGTGGTACTCGATGAGGCGGTTCTCCGAGAAGAAGGAAGCAGCGCCGGCCGCCGACCGGCTCCGGGAGATCGCCTGCTCCGCGAGCCGGTCGGCGGCGACCTTGGACAGGGCGCAGCGGCGCATCACCTCGGGGGCGGGCCCGCGGCCGCGGCCTCCCCCTTCGGGCACGTACCAGCAGTCCTCGCTGGACGCCCGGGCCAGGACGGAGGCGGCTTGGGCCTGGGCGGCGGCGACGAACAGGAGCCGACGCTGGTTGAGATGGGTGAGCGCGGGAACGCTGCCGGCAAGCCGGTCGTGGGTCCGTCGGCGTACCGAGTGCCGCAGGGCGATGCTCGCGGCGGAGCGCGCAGCCGCCGCGAGCCCCACCGTGACGGCGCCGCAGGCGAACCGGCTCATGCCGAGGCTGCGGCCGGTTCGGGCCGCGGGATCCGCCAGCGGGTCGTGAAACGTTCCCCCTTCGTCGATGCCGGCGCCGTCGGCGAGCCAGCGGTGCAGGGGCACCCGCACCCCCTCGAAACCGACGGTCGCGTAGTCCAGGGACAGGAGGGCGGTCGGCGGCCGCGGATGTATCCGGACTCCCGGACGCGGTGCCCGGGCGTCCCGCAGCGGGACGAGGAAGAGGAACGTCCCGCGGTCCTCGCCGCCGGTGTACAGCCGCGCGCTGACCACGGCCAGCCTCGGTATGCCCGCAAGACCTACGTTGGGCGGGTACTTGGCCGCTGACGGGTCGGGGGTGTCGAGGACGAACTCGCGGGTCGCCGGGTCGTACACGGCGCGGGTGCGGATGTCCGCGCTGCTGCTCCCCAGGCCGAGTTCCGTCATGAGCGCCGCGCCTACGGCGCGGGCCGAGGCGAGCTCGGCTATGTCGTCGTCGTGGGCGCCGTAGTCGAGGGCCGGGCCGATGGTCATGCAGTGGTGGAGGAACATGACGTGGAAGAGCGCGGGGTCGGTCATCGCGGTCAGTTCGAGCAGGTCCCGCAGTCTGCGGTGGTCTGCGAGCAGCGGCTCGGCGCCGCCGAGGACGGCCGTGATGCGCCGCAGGCGCTCGTACGCCCATGCCCCGGGCTCCGGGGGCGGGCTACCCCCGGGCATGGAGGTGATCCGGTCGAACGAGGCGTCGGAGAGGAGCGCGACGAGGTCCTGGTCGTACGGGGCGGTCATGCCTGCTTCCTTCGTTCTCTGTTCGGGGGCCGGGCGCGGACCTGAGGACGGCGCGGTCACCGGTCCGAGAGCCAGTCGCCGAGAACGGCGGCCACCGAGGCCGCATGGGGCGCGTCCATCATCGTGAAGTGGTCTCCGTCGGCGGTGGCGGTGGTGTGGGCCGCGTGACGGCGGGGTTCGGGGCCGCCCGCGGCGGTGCCCGGCAGCGGTAGGGCGGCACGGATCAGCAGCGTCGGGGTGGAGGCCGGTCCGGCGCTCAGGCCGTCGAGGAGCCGCAGGTAGGCACCGGTCGCGGTCAGGCGGGTGGTGCCGACCCCCGCGGAGCCGAGCACGCCCTCGCGTGCGGCGGCCGCGGTGAGGAAGCGGGGCATCAGCGCGGTGTGGAAGAGGTCGTCGTCCTCGAAGGTGTCCAGCAGGACGAGCCCGGCGGCGGGCCGCCCCAGTCGTTCCAGTCGTGCGGCCAGGGCGCGGGCGACCAGCCCTCCCGAGGAGTGCCCGCACAGGACGTACGAGGAGCCCGGGCCGAGCCGGGTGACGGCCGCCGTGTGCACGGCGAGCAGCGCCTCCCCGTCGGCCGGCAGCCGTTCGCCGGGTCCGAACCCCGGATGCGGGAGGGCCAGCACGCCGCGATGGTCCGGCAGGAGGCGGGCGAGCGCCGCGTACTCGTGGGGGCCTCCCGCCGGGACGACGGACGGCAGGCACAGCAAGGTCGGCGCGGTGTTTCCGTCGGCCAGCCGGACGGCCGGGGGCACGTGCGCGGCGTGGGAGGCGCCGTCGAAGGCGGGGCGCAGCAGGGCGGCGTCCGCGATCAGGCGCAGCGCCACGTCGGCCCGGCCGGTGGCCAGGGCCTGCCGGTACAAGGCTTCGAGTCCGTCCGGGAGTTCTCCGTCCGTGCCGGGCACGCGCCGTTCCAGGAGCCGGGTGAGGTGGCGGCTCAGCTCGGCGGGAGTGGGGTGGTCGAAGACCACGGTGGACGCCAGTTCCAGGCCGAGTCGGTGGGCGAGCCGGGTGCGCAGCTGGGCGGCGGGCAGCGAGGTCATCCCGGCGGAGAGGAACGCCTCGTCCGCCGCGGGGCCGGCGCCGTCCCCGTCCCCGTATCCGAGGACATCGGCCGCGAGGGACCGTACGAGGTCCAGGACCGCTGCTTCGCCGGTCGGAGCGGTGTCGCCCGCCGCGGTCGCCGCCGAGCGTACGGGCGGGCGCGGGGCGGGGACGCCGTGGCCCGCGGGCATGAGCCAGTGGCGCTCGCGCTCGAAGGGGTAGGTGGGGAGGTCGGCGTGGCCGGCTCCGCGGCCGGGTCCGGATACGGATGTCCGCCAGTCGACGGGCGCCCCCTGGACGAAGGCTTCGGCGGCGGAGAGCAGGAAGCGCCGCAGGCCCCCCTCGCCGCGCCGCAGCGTTCCGACGGCGGCGGCCGGCAGGCCGGCCGACTCCGCGGTCTCGTGGACGCCGTGGACGAGCAGCGGATGCGGGCTCATCTCCAGGAAGGTGGTGAACCCCGCGTCGAGCGCGGCTCTCACCGCAACGGCGAACTCGACGGGACGGCGCAGGTTGCGGTACCAGTAGTCTCCCGTCAGCCCGGTCGTGTCGAGGAGGGCGCCCTCCACCGTCGAGTAGAAGGGAACGCGCGCCGCACGCGGAGCGAGCCCCGCGAGGTTCGAGAGGAGCGGGACGCGCACGGCCTCGACGGCGGCGGAGTGGGAGGCGTAGCCGACCGGGACGGCCTTGGCCCTGATCCCCTCGGCGGTCAGTTCAGCCACCAAGCGGGCGACGGCGCCGGGCGCTCCGGTCACCACGGTGGAGCGGGGGGCGTTGACCGCGGCGACCGACAGGGAGGCCGTGTCGGGTCCGGTCGACCTCGCCATCCGGGCGGCGGTGTCCTGCCGGGAGAGGGCGACGGTGGCCATGGCGCCGGCGGGCAGGGCCCGCACGGCGGCGGCTCGTCGGGCCACGACTGCGGCGGCGTCGGAGAGGTCGAGGGCGCCCGCCACGTGGGCGGCGGCGATCTCGCCCTGACTGTGGCCGATGACGGCGTCGGGCAGGACGCCGTAGGACCGCCACTGCTCTGCGAGGGAGACCATGACGGCGAACAGCGCGGTCTGGGCCACGTCGTCCCGGCTGAGGGGAGGCGCTCCGGGGGCGCCGCGCAGGACGTCGGTGACGGACCAGTTCACGTGCGCGGCCAGGGCCCGGTCGCAGGTGGCGAAGGCATCGGCGAACGCTGTCGACTCGCCCAGGAGCTCGACTGCCATACCGGGCCATTGAGCTCCCTGGCCGGGGAAGACGAAGACCGTACGGGTACGGGGGAGGGCGCGTCCGGCGACGACCCGGGGATGCCACTGCCCGTCGGCCACCGCCCTCAGGCCTTGGCGCAGTTCCTCGGGGGCGCCGGGAACAACCACGGCGCGGTGTTCGAACACGCTTCTGCCCAGCGCGAGTTGTCGTGCGGCGGCGGGGTCGGTGACCGCCGGGGCCTGTGCGAGCCCGGCCGCGGCCGCCCGCAGTGCGGGCTGGGTACGGGCGGACAGCACCCAGGGCAGGGGCCGCCCGGCCGCCGACTGCGCGGCGGGATGAGCGGTCGGCGCGTCGGGTTGCGGGGGTTCCTGGAGGATGAGGTGGCCGTTCGTTCCGCTGATGCCGAAGGCGGACACCGCCGCCCGGCGGGGCCCGGTCCCACGGGGCCAGGGCAGTGAGTCGCGCAGCAGACGCAGGGAACCGCTCCCCCCGGCGACACGGGGGCTGGGCCGGTCGGAGTGGAGCGTGCGGGGAAGGGTGCCGTGACGCAGAGCCAGGACCGTCTTGATGACCCCGGCGACCCCTGCGGCCGCCTGGGTATGGCCGATGTTCGCCTTGATGGAGCCGAGCCCGAGCGGCCGGTCTCCGCGCCGCTCCCGGCCGTAGGCGGCGAGCAGGGCCTCGGTCTCGATCCGGTCGCCCAGTGGTGTTCCGGTGCCGTGGGCCTCGACCAGGTCGATGTCGGCGGCCGTGAGCCGTGCGTCGGCCAGCGCCTCCCGGATGACCTGTTCCTGCGCCGGGCCGCTGGGGGCGGTGAGGCCGTTGCTCGCCCCGTCCTGGTTCACGGCGGAGCCGGCCAGGACGGCCAGGACCGGGTGCCCCTCGCGCCGGGCCCGCGACAGGCGTTCCAGTACGAGCACTCCGGCCCCCTCGCCCCATCCCGCGCCGTCGGCGGCTTCGGAGAAGGGTTTGCACCGGCCGTCGGCGGACAGCGCACCCTGCCGGCCGAAGTCGATGAAGGAGGCGGGGGTCGACATGACCGTGACCCCGCCCGCGAGGGCCAGGCCGCACTCCCCGCGCAGCAGGGCCTGACGGGCCAGGTGCAGGGAGACCAGGGAGGAGGAACAGGCTGTGTCGACGGTCAGTGCGGGGCCCGTCAGGCCGAGGGTGTAGGCGATGCGCCCGGACGCGACACTGGCCGCGTTCCCCGTCAGCAGGCCTCCGTCGTAGGCCTCGGGGGACTCGCTCACCCGGGGCGCGTAGTCGGACGCCATCATGCCGACGAAAACGCCGGTACGGGAGCCCCGCAGGGACCGCGGATCGATCCCGGCGCGTTCCAGTGCCTCCCAGGAGGTCTCCAGGAGCAGGCGCTGCTGCGGATCCATGGCCGTCGCCTCGCGCGGCGAGATCCCGAAGAAGCGGGCGTCGAAGCCGGCCGCGCCGGCGAGGAAGCTGCCGCGGCGGGCCGGGGTCGCTCCGGGCCGGTCCGGATCGGGGTGGCGCAAGGCGGCCAGGTCCCAGCCCCGGTCCTCGGGGAACTCACCCACGGTCTCCCGCCCGTCGATGACGAGCCGCCACAACTCCTCCGGCGTACGGACGCCTCCGGGGAAGCGGCAGCCCATACCGGTGATCACCACGGGGTCGTCCGCCTCCGGCACCGGGACTCGGACATGTCCGCCGACCCGGCTGGAGTGAGCGTCGCGCACGTCCGTGACAGCGGTCTCACCCGCGAGGGTCAGCAGGTGGGCGGCCAGGGCCGGCGTCGTGGGGTGGCCGAAGACCGCGGTGGCGGCCACCGGCAGACCGGTCAACGCGGCCAGTGTCCCCGCCATGCGCACCGCGGCGAGGGAGCCGATGCCACGGTCGCGGAAGGCTGCGTCCGGGCCGGCATCCTCGTTCCCTGCCCCGTCGGTGACCTCCCGCACCGCGTCGTCGACCAGCTCCTGAGCCCGTCGCGTGCGCTCCGACGGGGTCAGGGCCGCCAGACCGGCCGCCCATGCGGGATCTCCGTGCGCGATCGGGGCCGCGAGCAGGGCCGTCAGAGCGACCCGGGCGACTTTGCCGGTGGGGGTCATCGGGACCTCGTCGACGACGAGCAGTTCGAGGGGCCACTTGTACTCGGCGACGCCCTTGGCCCGCAGGTGGGCCCGGACCTCGTCGAGCCCGATGGCGGCGCCCGGGCGCACGGCGGCCACCAGGCACGGGATCTCGCCCAGCCTGGCATCCGGCCGTGCCCCGACCGCGAGTGCGGTGAAGGGAAGGTCCCCGAGGAGGCCCTCGACCTCCGCGGCGCTGAACTTCACGCCCCCGACGTTGATCAGCTCGGCCTCGCGGCCCCGGAAACCGAAGGTGCCGTCGCCCTGGCGTGCGGCCCGGTCGCCGGTGCGCAGCCAGCCGTCGTGAGTGAAGGCGGCGCGGGTGGCGTCGGGATCACCGAGGTAGCCGCGGAACAGGTGCGGGCCCCTGAACTGCAGCTCGCCGGTCTCGCCGTCCGGGCACGGCGTCCCGTCGGGTGCGAGGACCCGGGCCTCGCTGCCGGTGACGGGCCGGCCGATGCCCCGTACGGCCGCCTCCGGCGGGTCGTCGGGCCGGGTGTACATGCCGGCGCCGAGCTCGGACATGCCCCACTGCACGATGGTCCGGGCCCCCAACAGGCCCCGTACCTCGGTGACCAGATCGCCGGGGACGGCCGCACCGCCGGTCCGCACTTCGTGGAGCCGCACGCTCTGCTCCGCCCGTGCCCCGTCCCGGCCTGCCGTCCGCTGCACCAGGTCGCGCAGCTGGGCCGGGACGGCGAACAGCGTGGTCCGCTCCCCGGCGTCCGCGAGCGTGCGCAGGGCGTCGGCGTCCCAGGCCGGCAGGAGCGCCTGGCGCGCGCCGGTCAGGAGGGACAGGTGCACCGAGAGCAGGCCGAACAGGTGCGTGAACGGGCTGGCGCTGATCAGGGTGCGGTCCGCGGCGGCGCCGCCGTCGCGGGCCACCACCGCCGCGTTCGACAGGAGCCCGCCGTGGCTGTGCAGGCAGATCTTGGGGCGGGCCGAAGTGGTTCCCGAGGAGGGCAGCAGGACGAAGGGCGTGTCGGGAGTGACCGCGACGGGCTCGGGCCGGGCGCCCGCGTGCACCCGTACGAGCTCGGCGAACGAGCCCGCGGTGTACGTGCCTCCGGGGCCGTCGGGTGCCCGGCCCGCCCCCGCGCCGGAGGTGATCAGCGTGTGCTCCACGCAACCGGGCCGCGCCTCCCGCGCCGCACCCGCCGCATCGGCCGAGACCACGAGCAAGCGGGCCCCGGCCCGCTCCAGCAGCGCCCGCACCTCCCGCCCTCCGAGGACCCGGTGCAGGGGCAGCATCACGGCGCCGATGTCGGCGATCGCCACGTGGGCCAGGAGGAATTCCCAGGAGTTGGCCAGTTGGACGGCGACCACGTCACCGGTGCGGACGCCGAGGTGCTGCAAGCCGGCCCCCAGCGCCCGTGACTCCTCCCTCCACTGCCGCCACGTCCGCCGCTGGTGCGCGTCGCGCACCGCGTACGCACCGGGGTCACCGGTCACGGCCGCGGCGAACACCTCCGGCAGCGTGCGAAGGGAGTCCTGCTCCGGCGCCGGAGGCTGGACGAGGTAGTCGCCTGACGAAAGGGGCATGGGAGGGCTCCGGGCTAGGAGGTGCGGCGGGCGCGGATCAGGAAGCCGTCCAGCGGCAGGGGCGACACCGCGACCGGGGTGAAGCCCGCAGCGCTGAGGAGCCGGCCGTAGTGCTCGGCCGTCCGCTCGCGGCCGCCGACGTTGCAGAGCATGTGGACGTCCCAGGCAGGAGCGAGCGAAGGGCGGCCGTCCTCGGGCAGGAGGCGTTCGACGACCAGCAGTTCCGCGCCGGGCTCCATCGCCAGCGCGCACCGGCTCAGGATGGTGGCGCACTGCTCGTCGTCCCAGTCGTGCAGCACCCGCGAGAGGAGGTACACGTCCCCGCCGCGCGGCACGGACTCGGTGAAGTCGCCCACCACGAAGGTGCAGCGGTCCGCGCAGCCCGCCCGACCGAGCCGCTCGCGGGCAGCCCGCACGGCCTGGTCCCGCTCGAACAGGATGCCCCGCAGGTGCGGGTGGCGGCTCAGGACCTGGGCCAGCAGCTCGCCGTTGCCGCCCGCGACGTCGACGACCACCGCGGCGCCGGAGAGGTCGGCCAGTCCCGCGATCGGGTCGAACATCTCGGCACTGGCCGCCATCGCCCGGTCGAAGAGGCCGGCGAGGCGCGGGTGCCCGGCGAAGTGGTCGAAGTGGCCCTGCCCGTGGAGGCGGGCGAAGCCGTCGCCTCCCGTGCGTACGGAGTGTGCCAGCTCCGCGAAGGACCGGTAGAAGGGGCCGCCGTACAGCAGGGCGAGGGGCGCCATCGAACGGGGCGCATCCTCGCGGAGCAGCGCCCCTGTCCCGGAGAGGGCGTACGAGTCCTCCCGCGCCTCCAGGAGTCCCAGGGCGGCGAGATAGCGCAGCAGACGGCCAAGGGCATCGGGCTGGGCACCGACGCGTACGGCGAGGTCCGCGACTGCCTGAGCCTCCTGAGCGGATGCCGTGCCCGGGAGGTGGTCGGCGATGCCCAGTTCGGCCGCGACGGCTATCGCCTGCGTGGCCCAGGCCCCGGTCATGAGTCCGAGGAGCGCACGCGCGGGTTCCTCGCCGTCGTTCGAGCCGGCCCGCGTCTCGACGGTGCGGCGCGGGGCGGTATGAGCGGTCAGGGCTCCCTCGAAGTGTCCCGGGGCGCTGAGTTCGATCCGGTGCCCCAGCGCCCCGGACCTGCTCGACCGGTCACCGTGCCCGGCCGGGTGCCCGTCCGGCGGAGGCTGAAAGCAGAGGACGGTCGTGTCCTCGTGCTCGTTGTGGCCGCCGCCGTCGGCCCGCAGCCCGCCCCGGGACATCAGGAGCGTCCGGAGCCCAGCGAGGACCACCTCGTCCGCCGACCCGACCGCGAAGGCCACGTGTGACTCGTTCCGCTCGGCACGTTCCCGGGCCGCGATCGCCTCGTGCCCAGGTCCGGTCCTGCCGGCGAGGGCGAAGATCTCCACCTCCCGCAGGCCGCCGTTCGCCACCGGAACCGGGGCGCGCAGGATGACGACGTCCAGCCCGGCAGGATCGATGCCGTGGCGGAGCGCGACACGCTCCCGGACGACCGTGCTCGGCAGCGCCGTGCCGACCGCCAGTCCCGCGTCGGCAAGTACCTTGCGGAGCAGCTCGATCGAACGAGGGAAGACCATCACCGCAACGTGCGCCAACACGCAATGAGCACCTACCGCCGACCGCTCCGCCTCACCGAGGCCGGGCACAAGCGCCTCCAGCGCGGTGTCGGTGTCGTACGTGTCCACGTACTCCAAGGCGTCGTCGAGCGCTGCGGAGTCCTCCCTGTGCAGACCGCCTGACCGCGGCTGATTGTTCGTCACCAGAGCTCCTGTGCAACGGTATTCGCGCTCCAGCGCAGATTATCCGAGCATTCCTGATCATGAAGACGAACACTGTCTGTGACCGGAAAGGACCCATGGCGCGTCGGGGCCGCCCACCAGGGCCGAGCCGGGACCGGGGACCCTGTCTTGCCCTTGGACACCCCGCTATCGTGCAGTAGGAGCAGACTATTTACGCGTGGGAGTGTGAGCTGTGCCATTACGCAAGCGCCAGGAAGAAGCCGAGGGAGCCGCGAGGTCACTGCGGCGCACGGCGGGTCCCCGTGAGGACCGGCAGGTCTCCGCGGGCTTCGAACCGGTCACCCCGGCAACGGCCACGGTCATGCAGCGCTCCGTGGGCAACGACTTGCTCGGGCGGATGATCTCACGGGACGCGGGTGGGACGGTGGTGCCGCACGCCGCCCCCAGCAAGCGCACTCAGGACGAGGTGGTCGAGCGTGGCGACAGTCCGCCGACCAACCAGCAGAAGACCGAGGCGGGAGCGGTCACACGGACCACCCGCAGCGGGAAGGCCGGGGCGACGCCCTCGGTGAAGGGCAAGGAGAAGAAGGTCGAGGAGGAGATCGGCAACCCGACCCTCGTCTTCACCTCCGAATACGAAGGCGACCAGGAGCAGTCGCTGAACGGCAGCGCCGACATCGGCTTCGCCCAGACCGCGACGCTGCAGCGTGCGAACGGGATGGAGACTCCGGCCGCCGAGGCGTACGACTTCTGGCAGGAGGTCTCCGACGAGAGCCGGCAGATCGTTCCGGCGTCGGCGAACTACAAGCCCAAGAAGTCCAGCCGGGCCTGGGTCGTGGACGGCCCCTTCCGCCCGCCGTACAACGACGAGGACGGCAATGTCGTCAAGACGGCCGACCGGATCACCTTCGTCGACAACCCCGGCTTCTCCACCAGCACGCGCATGACGGCCGGCTACTTCCTGGTCGACTACACGGTCCGGTTCCGCTGGAAGGTCCGCAAGAAGCAGGCCGGACGCTTCACCAAGGGCGAGCCGTACTGGGAGAGCAACGAGATGGTGCACCGCGTAACGTCCGCCTTCGACGCGGAGAACCCCGAGGAGGCGGTGGCGGTCAACCATCACGCGGCGGGCAACCGCACCTGGAACGTGCAGCTGCCCAACTGACCTTCGGCACCGAGCGCCGGCCGAACGCACGACCGGCCCCCACGTACATGATCGGCCCCGCGGACGCGAAGCGTCCGCGGGGCCGATCATGTTTCGAGTCTCGGGCTGGCGATTTCAGGCCGAAAGGCATCCGAACTCCACAAGCACGCTTTACAAATGCGATCAACGGCGATCGATAATGCTTCGGACGGGTAGCGTCCGGTTCAGTCGGTACTGCTGAGCACGCCGCTCACGTTGACGACCTCGTGACACTCCCGTGCCTGCTGTCCCGTCGCGGGCGTACCGGGCTTCGTGCAGGTCACGTCGATGGTCACGGTGCTCTTCTCGCCGATCCTGATCGGAGTCACCCAGTGGTAGTCCTGGTTGCGGAACGTCTCCAGCGCGATCGTGGTGATCTTCCGGTCGCCGAAGGTGATCGTCATCACCCCTTCGTCACCCTGGAAGTTCGCGACCACGACGTCCGTGATTCCGAAGACGCTCTTCTCGGGGACCGTGTACGCCCCGCTCTTGGACTGCCCCCTTCCCGTCTTCAGGTCGACGGTGGCCGAACTCTGCCGGCCCGCGCCGGTCGCGGTGCCGTCGCCCGAAGTGCCGCCTCCGGTCGAGGCACCGCCGCCACCGCCCGGTGCCGTCCCGGGCTTCTGGCTGCTGCCGCCGGACGGTTTGCCGGCCCCGCCGGTGCCGGAGGACGCTTCGTCCGAGGCGCTCTCCGTCGGAACGGGGCGGGGCTGCACCGCCGAGGTGGCCGCCTCCTCGGCGGCGCTGCGCACGGCCGGCCGGACCAGTGCGAACCAGGCGATCAGCAGCGCGATCAGCGCGGCGAGCAGGGCGAGCAGCCACTTCGGGAAGATCGGTATCTGGACGAACTCCGCGTCCAGCGCAGGTGCGGCGGAGGATCCCACGGGACGGTCCTCCGCCTCCGCCGGCTCGCCGGTCTCGCGGGTGTCCACGGTGAACGGCCGCACCACGGGTGCGCCGAGCCACACCGGACGGGAGGTGCGGACCCGCAGCCGGACCTCCTTCGACTCCCCGGGCTCCAGTGCCGGTTTGGCGAGGGCGAAGGCGAAGGCGAGCTCCTCACCGGCCTGTCCCGGTGTGAAGGCCACCCGTACCGGGGCGTTCCCCTGGTTGCGGACGGCCAGCAGGTAGCGGCCGCGCAGCCAGCCCCGCCGGCGGCGCGGCGAGAGCTGGGTCCGCACATCATGGAATTCCCCGACCGACACCACCGTTTCGAGCACCGTGACCGACTCGGGATGCTCGGTCGGCAGCACCCGTACGCCCAGGGGCATCTCGCCCGCCCGGATCTCCGGCGAGCGCGGCGGCGCCAGACGGAGCGTCACCGTCTCGGAGGTGCCGGGGTACAAGGAGAGCCGCTCGGGCTCAACGGTGGTCCATGCGGCACCGTCACCGACGACCGTCAGGCCGTACGCCTCGACGATGTCGCTGTCGTTGCGGATGGTCAGGGTGGTGCTGGCGATGTCACCAGGCGTCACCGATACGGCCGGGATGTCGAGGCCGGGCGTACGGGGACCGGAGGGGGCTGCGGAAGGCGTCACCCGTCCCACCGTAGAAGGTACGGAAGGCGGGGGGCAGGGACGCGAGGGCAGTGTCCGGGCAGCGGCGGTGCCCGGCGAGCACAAGTAAACTCGCCAGTAACAACGTTGCCCGGTAAGGAGATCCGGCCGGCGCGCGGTCCGCCCGCGGTCGTGCCGCGCGGCGATCCCCCCTATCGACTCACAGAAATGGACCCCATGCTCCGCACACAGGAGAAAGGCCAGGCTGCGACGGGCGGCACGGCCCACAAGGCCGTCACTGGTCACTCGGTACGCGGCGCCTCCGGTTCCGGCCGCACGCCCCGGGTGACCGTGGCCGTCTACGCCGCCGACCCGGTGCTCCGCGTCGGCGTCGTCCAGCAACTGCGCCAGCGACCCGAGGCCGAACTGATCGACGCTGCCGACGAGGACAGCGCCCAGGTCTCCCTGGTCGTCGTGGACAGCCTCGACGACGACGTCACCGCCCTGCTGACCCGACTGCGGTACAACGCCGCCACCCGCACGGGCCTGGTGATAGGCACCCTTAGCTCCGGCGGACTCCAGCGCGTCATCGAGTCCGGGGTGTCGGCGGTGCTGCGCCGCTCCGAGGCCGACCAGGACCAGCTCCTCCACCTGGTCCTCGCCGTGGCCAACGGCGAGGGAGTGCTCCCCGGTGATCTGCTCGGCGAGTTACTCGGCCACATCGGCAGCATCAGCCGCTCGGCCCTCGACCCCGGGGCCCTGGCCCTCTCCACCCTCACCACCCGGGAGGCGGAGATGCTGCGCCTGGTCTCGGAGGGGCTGGACACCGCGGAAATCGCCCGCAAGACCTCGTTCTCCGAACGGACCGTGAAGAACGTCCTGCACGAGATCACCACACGTCTCCAACTGCGCAACCGGGCCCATGCCGTGGGCTACGCGCTGCGCAACGGGCTGATATGACCCTCCCGTCCGACGGGTCCGACGGGTCCGACGGGTCCGACGGGTCCGACGCCTCTTCCGACGGCCGGCGCGGCAGTGCGGGGAAGGCGGCACTGCCCCAAAGCGCACACCGCGCTTCCCCCGCGTGGGGCTCCCGGGCCCTGTCGCAGCGCGTGCCGTCGGTGCACGGTGGCGGGGGCGCCTCCCGGCGCCGCACCGGACTGTGAAGGGGACCGTGATGGAAACCGCTGGCCCCGGCGGACGGCGCCGCCTGAGGAGACTCGGCTCGGTGCTCCTGCTGCTCGTCCCCCTGCTCGGGGCGACGGGCCCGGCCGGGCAGGGCGGCACCGCGCCCGGTGCGGGAACGGCCGACGCCGCGGACACCACCCGGATCGCCTACGCCGGCACCGGCCACCGCAGCCTCGGCGAGCCCGCCTCCACCACCTCCAGCACGCCGCTGTTCGGTGCCGGCCCCGTCCACTACGACACCGACCCGTCCGCCCTCGGCGACCGGCTCGTCTTCGCGAGCCGCCGCGACGAGAAGCACCCGCAGATCTACCTGCGAGGCGCCGACGGCGCGGTCCTGCGGCTCACCAGCGGCATGGACGCGGCCCATCCGCAGCTCACCCCGGACGGTGGGTCGGTCCTGTTCGACGCGGCCGGGCCGGCCGACGGCCCCGAGCGCGACCTGTGGCTGGTGCGCACCGACGGCACCGGGCTGACCCGGCTGACGGACACGCCTGCCAGCGAGGAGGACCCGACGGTCTCTCCCGACGGCCGCCGGATCGCCTACACCAGCGACGCCGACCCCCTCGCCGGGCGGCAGATCTACGTCCGCGCTCTCGCGGGCGGCGCCGCCACCCGGCTCACCGACCCCGCGAACGGCACCGCTTCCGAGCCCGCGTGGAACCCCGTCGACGACGACGTCAACCGCGAGTGGATCGCGTACACGTCGACGACGACCGCCGACGGACGCCCCGTGCAGCGGCTGCGGATCACCGACAAGGCCACCGACGAGCCACTGTTCACCGGCGCCTACGCGAACTGGCGGGGCCACGGGGCGGCGTGGCTGCCGGACGGGGACGGCCTGGTCTTCCTCAGCCCCGAGATCACCTGCACCTGCGAGGGGGACTACGACCACGTCTTCCGGTCGGTCGTCCACTCCGGGCAGGAACCCTCCCTGGTACTCAACGAGGACCGCGCCGTCCTCTCGCCCACCTGGCTCGGCACCGTCGGAGGCGGCCGTACGGTCGTGGAACGCACCTCGGCCGCGAGCCCGCACACGGTGACCCTCCAGGACATCCGCTCGGACGGTTCCGACCCGCGCGACCTGGGCCTGGGGATCCTCCGGGAGGATCCCGCGGCCGACACCAACACCGATCCGGCCAAGGACCCGCTCTTCCAGCCCGCGTCCCCGTACGACCCGTGGACCGAGCGGCAGAACTACACCCCCGACGGGCGCCGCGTCGTCGTCACCCGCTTCGAGGGCGGCGACGGCGAACGGACCGAGCGGATCTGGACGGCCGACGCCGACGGCACGAACGAGGCCCCGATGCCGCTCGACGGGCGGGGCGCGCGGGACTGGGACACCGACCCGGCGTTCTCCCCGGACGGCGCGCACCTCGCCTTCACCCGCACCTCGCCCGGCGGGGCCGAGGGGGACAGCCGCATCCTCGTCGCGGAGGCGGCCACCGGCCGGATCACCGGCGAGATCGTGCCCCCGGCCGGTCAACTCCGGGGCCGGGACGCCCAGCCGACCTGGTCCTCCGACGGCACCACGCTGGCCTTCACCCGTGCCATGCAGATCAACGGGGGCGGCGGTAACAAGCACGTGTGGACCGCGCCCGTGGCCGACCTGGGCCGGCAGCGCGACCTGAGCGCGGCGAACTGCCCGCGTGCCTGCGAGGTCATCGACGACAGCCCGGCGTTCTCGCCCGACGGACGCGCCCTCGCCTTCAACCGCAAGAACGGCGGCGGCCGGATCGACGAGCAGAACGGCCTCCTCCTCACCTCCGTCTCCGGCGACGCCTGCCGGGTCCTGCTGCCCGCCGCCGCCCGCGACGGGGCCGACGCCTGCCGCCGGGACCTGCCGGACACCACGGTCACCGGACCGCACCAGCCGCGCGACGCCGCCTGGACCGCCGACGGCAAGCGCCTGGTGTTCAGCTCCCGGACCGGGGCCGCGGTCAACAGCCCCGAGAAACTGGCGATCCTGGACGTCGGCTCCGGCGCCGTCACCCCGCTCACCGCCGGGCTCGCGGGCCGCCAGAAGGAACCCACCGTCCAGCAGTCCGTGGACCTCGCGGTCCGGGCGCCCGGCACCGCGCCGGAGGTCACCGTCGGCGGCTCCGCCACGGTCAACGTCGACGTGGTCAACAAGGGTCCCGCCGCCTCGCCCGGCACCCAGCTGACCGTCGCCCCGCCCGCCGGCGTGCGGATCACCGGGATCACCCGGCCCGGCGGCACCTGCGACGCCTCCTCCCTCCAGTGCGACCTCGGAGTCGTCGAACCCGGCGCCACGGTCCCCGTGGTCATCACGCTCACCGGCGTCACCACCGGTGACGCGCCCGTCGACTGGTCGGTCACCGGCGCGGTCATCGACCCCCGGCCCGGCGACAACGCGAGCCGGACCGTGATCCCCGTACGCGAGGCGCCCCCGAAGCCCACCCCGACCCCAACCCCGACCCCAACCCCGACGCCGACCCCGCCGCCGACTTCCACCCCGCCACCGACCCCGACCCCGCCGGTGCCCCCGGAGCCGAAGGCCGGACCCGGGGTGCGGATCACCCTCCAGCCCGAACCGGGCTACGTCGGCGGGCGCGTGGTCGTCACGTACACCGTCCGCAACGGACGCAACGCGCTGGCCACCGGCCTGCGGCTGACGGTCGGTCTGCCCGCAGGCGTGCCCGACGGCGGACTCCCGGCCGGCTGCGACCGCGAGCGGGTGTGCGCGCTGCCCGACCTCGCACCGGGAACGAGCACCGTCGTACAGGTCGTCCTCAGCCCGCAGAAGGCGATGACCGGCCAGGTCACCGCCGTGCTCACCACCACCGGGACGGACGCCGACCGGAGCGACAACACCGCCCGGGAGCGGCTGCGCGTCCTCCAGCCGCGCATCGTCGCGGTACCCCCGATCGGCAAGCCCGGATTCGTCACCTCCGTACGCGGCCTGGACTTCCCGCCGGGCGCCCCGGTGCGGTTCACCTGGAACCCGGGGATCACCGCCGCCGCCGCGCCGACGCTCCCGAAGGCCGACGGGACGTTCATCGGACAGCTGCTCATCCTCGCCAAGGACCAGACCGGGCCCCGCACCATCACGGCCGACGGCCCCGGATTCTCCCCGGTGAAGACCGACTTCCTGGTCGTCAGCGGCACCGTGCAGCCGCCGGACGAGGTGAGCCGCCGGTGATCCACGAGGTCGACGAAGGACTCAGGCGGCTGCTCGCGGGCAGCGGCCTGGAGGCCTCGGGCGTGGAGGTCGCCTTCGACGCCCCCACCCGCGACTGGGCGGCGCGCCGCAGCGCCCCCGCCGTCTGCGTGTTCCTGTACGACATCCGCGAGGACGCCCTGCGGCGCGGTTCGGGAACGGGCGAGGTCTACGACGCGGACGGCCACCTCGTCGCGCGCCGCTCCCCGCCGCGCTGGTTCCAGCTCACCTATCTGGTGACGGCGTGGGCCAACCGCCCGCAGGACGAGCACCGGCTGCTGTCCCAGGTGCTCGCCGTCCTGGTGGCCCAGGACGTGCTTCCCGCGCCGCTGCTCACCGGCTCGCTCGCCGCACTCGGCCTGACCGTCAACCTGGAGACCGCGGGGGCGGGCACGGACGCGCCGGCGGCGGCCGACGTGTGGTCGGCCCTCGGCGGAGAGATGAAGGCCTCCCTCGGACTGCGGGTCCGGGCCCCGCTCGCCGGAGTGACCGAGGCCACCGCGCCGCCCGTCACCGAGGGGCTCGTCGTCCGCTCGACCGCCGCCGCCGACGGCGCGGCCGAGGAGGGGGACCCGGGCCGCAAGCTGCGCTACACCGAGGTCACCGACCCCGGCCGCGACGGCTTCACCGGCCCACGCGAGCGCCCGCCCGCCCCGGCCCGGCGCCGTCGCAGGGGGGACCGCCAGCCGTGACGTACACCGTGGAACCCCTGACCGACGCCGGGACCGGTACGGGACGCCGCCGCGACCCGGACGCCCTCTGGGCGCGGCTCGGCGTCGTCGAGGCGCGCGTGCGGGAGGCCGTCGCGGCACGCCGCGCCCTCGACCCCGACCCCGACGACCCCTACCGCGGCCAGTACCTCACTCCGGAGGCCGCCGAGCGGATCCTGGACGAACCGGGCTGCCTCGACCTGCCGGAGCCGGGGCCGGGGCCGGAGCCGGAGCCGGGGCCCTGGCGGCCTCCCGCCGGGTCCCTCCTCGACGTACTGGCACGGCGGTTCGGGCTGACCCCGCTCGACCTGGACCTGCTCCTCGTCGCCGTCGCGCCGGACCTGGACGCCCGGTTCGAGCGCCTCTACGGCTATCTCAACGACGACCTGACGCGCCGCCGGCCCACGCTCGGGCTCGCTTTGGAGCTGTGCGGCCTCGGCGGTGCCTCGCCCGCCCGGTTCCGGCTCGCTCCCGGTGCGCCGCTGGTCGACCACGGCCTGTTGCAGGTCACCGAACCGCAACGGCCTCCCCTGTCCCGGGTCCTGGCCGTGCCCGACCGGGTCACCGCCCACCTCCTGGGCGACGACCGGCCCGACGCCCGGCTCGCCGGGGTGCTCGACGAGGTCCGCGAGGACCCGACCGCCGACCCGGCGGAGGTCCGCCGCGCCGCCGGGGCGGCCACGACCGGCGTCGGACTCGTCCACCTGCGCGGCCGCGGCGGCGACGCCGGGGGACTGGCCGCCGCCGCCCTCACCGCGGCCGGACTCGGCACGCTGGCCTTGGACGCGGCGGCCCTCGCCCGGCGCCCGGCCGACGTGCCCGTGCTCGCCGGGGTGCTGGCCCGCGAGGCCCGGTTCACCGGCTCCGGAGTGGTCCTCGGCCCGCTGACCGCGCTGCCCGGCGAACCCGGCGAACGGGCCCACGTGCTTGCGTCGCTCTGCTCCGCGCTGCGCGGCCTCCCGCTCCTCACCCACGGCACCGTCGGCTGGGACCCAGCCTGGGCGGCCGACACCCCCGTCGTCCTGGACGTCGGGGCGCCCACCCCCGAACGCCAGGCTGCCCGCTGGCGCCACGCCCTCGACCGGGCCGCCGGCGACGCGGGACCGGCGACCGGTGACACCGCGGTGCTCGCCCGGGCCGTCGCCGCGCACCGCCTCGACTCCGGGCAGCTGCGCCGGGCCGCCGACGCGGCCGTGCGGACGGCTGCTCTGGACGGCCGGCCGGTGGAGCCCGACGACCTGCGAACCGCCGTACGGGCGCAGAACGGCTCGGGACTCGACCGGCTCGCCCGCCGGGTGGAGCCCGGCGTCGGCTGGGACGACCTGGTGCTGCCGCCGACCACCCACCGCCGACTGCGCGAACTCGCCCTGCGCGCACGCCACCGCGAGCGGGTGCTCGGGCAGTGGGGGATGCGGCCGGGCGGCGGCCGGGGCCGCGGGGTCGTCGCGCTGTTCGCGGGCGAGTCCGGCACGGGCAAGACCATGTCGGCCGAGGTCGTCGCCGCCGACCTGGGCATGGACCTGTACGTGGTGGACCTTTCCACGGTCGTCGACAAGTACGTCGGGGAGACCGAGAAGAACCTGGAGCGGATCTTCACCGAGGCGTCGGCGGTCAACGCCGTCCTGCTCTTCGACGAGGCCGACGCCATCTTCGGCAAGCGCTCCGAGGTCAAGGACGCCCACGACCGGCACGCCAACATCGAGTCGGCGTACCTGCTCCAGCGCATGGAGTCGTTCGACGGGATCGCGGTGCTGACCACCAATCTGCGGGCCAACCTGGACGAGGCGTTCACCCGCCGTCTGGACGTGGTCGCCGATTTCCCCGTACCCGACGCGGAACAGCGCCTGGCGCTGTGGGACCGGTGCCTGGGCACCCGGCTGCCCCGGGGCGACGACCTGGACCTGGCCTTCTGCGCCGACCGCTTCGAGCTGGCCGGCGGTTCGATCCGGGCCTGCGCGGTCACCGGGGCCTACCTCGCCGCCGAGTCCGGCGAGCCGCTCACCATGGTGCAGGTGGTCACCGCGGTCGCCCAGGAGTACCGCAAGCTCGGACGGCTGGTCCTGGAAAGCGAGTTCGGTCCGTACCTGGCGCAGGCCGCTGGGGCCTGACCGCGGGGTCCCGCGGCTCCATCATCCCGGCCCGGCGCTCGCCCCGGCCGCCTGCGGCGGCACGGTGAAGGAGAGCACCGCGTGCAGGATCCAGACCCGCCCGCCGGCCGGTCCCGGACGCCTCCCGCCGGGCCCCGGACCGGGGTCGCGCACCGGCGGCCCGCGCGTCCAGGGACGAACGGGCAACGCAGGGGCAATACCGGGTGACGACCGGACGGTCGGCGCGGACCGTCCGTAAAGGCGGCGTTGCCCCCGGGCAGGTCCACAGGTCCCTGCCGGTCCCGCTGCAGACCGCGCAGACTCGTCCTGGACACAGGCCGCAGCACTGCCTGGCCACAGATGACCGCAGGACCGCAAGGACGCTAAGGAGCGAGCATGCCGACGTACCTCACCCCGGGCGTGTACGTGGAGGAGGTGCAGTCCGGTGCCAGGCCGATCGAAGGGGTCGGCACGGCCGTCGCCGCCTTCGTCGGCTTCGCCGAGAAGGGCCCGTTCCACATCCCGACCCTGGTCACGAGCTGGGACCAGTACACCCAGACGTTCGGCGGCTTCACCGAGGGCACGTACCTCGCCCACGCTCTCTACGGGTACTTCTCCAACGGCGGCGGCGCCGCGTACGTCGTGCGCATCGGCGGGACGGCCGAGACCGGCGCCCGGTCCGCCGACGCCGGCCGGCGCGACCGGGAGACCGCGGCCGCACAGCCGGTGGAGCTCGGCGGCTTCCTGATCGCGGCCAGGCCGGGCGTGACCGGACTGTCGGTCGAGATTGCCGACGCCGAGGGCGAGAACCCGCCGGAGGACCGCTTCAGGCTCCTCGTCCGCCGGGGCGACCAGGTCGCCGAGACGTACGAGGCCTCCGCCCGCAAGAACGTCAAGGGCTACCTGCTCACCCAGGCCCGCGCCTCCGAGCTGATCGAGGTCACCGAGCAGCGCGGCGCCCCGCAGACCCGGCCGGCCACCCGGACCGTCGCGATCCCCGACGCGCCCGCGGCCCCCGTCCTACCGGCCTCCGCCGAACCGGCCCGCATCGACCCCGCCGAGTACGTCGGCGACGCGGCGGCCCGCACCGGGTTCGGCGGCCTGGAGACCATCGACGAGATCACCATGGTCGCGCTGCCCGACCTGATGGGCGCCTACCAGCGCGGCGACATCGACGCCGAGGGCGTGCGCACCGTGCAGCTCGCCGTCATCTCGCACTGCGAGCAGATGGGCGACCGCGTGGCCGTCCTCGACGCCCCGCCCGGACTCAGCGCCCAGCAGGTGCGCACCTGGCGCATGGACGAGGCAGGCTACGACTCCCGGTACGCCACCCTCTACTACCCCTGGGTGCGGGTCTTCGACCCGGCCCTCGGACGCAACACGACCGTCCCGCCGAGCGGTCACATCGCCGGTGTGTGGGCGCGCAGCGACGCCGAGCGCGGGGTGCACAAGGCCCCCGCCAACGAGGTGATCCGCGGCGCCGTCGACCTGGAACTCCGCCTCAGCAAGGGCGAGCAGGACCTGCTGAATCCGATCGGCGTGAACTGCGTCCGGGCCTTCCCCGGCCGCGGCATCCGGATCTGGGGCGCCCGCACCCTCTCCTCCGACCCGGCCTGGCGCTACTTGAACGTGCGCCGCCTGTTCAACTACCTGGAGGAATCGATCCTCCTGGGCACGCAGTGGGTCGTGTTCGAACCCAACGACGACCGGCTGTGGTCCAGCATCCGGCGCAACGTCACCGCGTTCCTCACGGAGGAGTGGCGCCGGGGCGCACTGTTCGGCCGCACCGCCGACGAGGCGTTCTACGTGAAGTGCAACCGCGAGAACAACCCGCAGGAGTCCATCGACCAGGGGCGCGTGGTCTGTGAGATCGGCGTCTCGCCGGTCAAGCCGGCCGAGTTCGTGGTCTTCCGGCTGGCCCAGTTCTCCGACACCACCAGCCTCATCGACGAGTGACCCGCGGGTCCCGGTCGCAAACGCAAGGAAAGGTTGACAGACAGTCATGGCAACGGGCGATGCTCTTTCCACCCACGTCTTCGGCGTGCAGCTCGGCGGATACCTCGTCGAGTCCATCCAGGAGATCAGCGGCTTCACCGTCGAAGAGGACGTCGTAGAGGTCAAGCAGGTCACCGCCGAGGGCAAACAGATCATCCGCAAGCAGCCGGGCGCCCGGCAGGCCGGCGAGATCACGATCACCCGCGGGCTCGACCAGAGCAGCGAGTTCACCAAGTGGATCAAGGAGACCCTGAACAACGGGGCCGTGAACTCCGCTCGGCAGAACCTGACCATCGAGATCAAGGACACCGAGGGCAACACGGTGCGCCGCATCCAGCTCATGCAGGGCTGGGCGTCCAAGTGGGAGGGCCCGTCGCTGAAGGCGGGCGAGTCCTCCCCGGCCACCGAGTCCGTCACGATCGTGTTCGAGGAGATCGTCGTCGAATGAGGCGCCGAACCGTCACGGCGGGCAACCTGGAGGAGATCCTCCAGATCACGACGCCCGACCGGGCGCCGGACCAGCAAGCCGCGCCCCCGGCCTCGGCCCCGCCGCCCCCGCGACACCGGGAGGGCGGCGGGCTGCGCACGGAGTTCGAGTTCGAGCTGCCGCGCGGCTACGTGGACGAGGCGGGAACCGTGCACCGCCACGGCTCCATGCGGCTGGCCACCGCCCGCGACGAACTGCGGCCCCAGATCGACCTGCGGGTCAAGGAGAACCCGGCCTACCTGAGCGTGGTCCTGCTGAGCCAGGTGATCACCCGGCTCGGCAACATCACCGATGTGCACGCCGGGATCGTCGAGCGGATGTACGCCACCGACGTGGCCTTCCTCCAGGACTTCTACCGCCGCGTCAACAGCGAGGGGCACACCCGCGCCGCCGTGACCTGCCCGCACTGCGAAGGCGGCTTCGAGGTCGACCTCTCGGGTGGGCGCCTGGGGGAATCGTGACGTACGCCCTTCCTCGCCTCCGGGAGGAGATCGCGTACATCGCCTACCACTTCCACTGGCAGCGGGAGGAGGTCCTCGACCTCACCCACGGCGAGCGGCAGCTGTGGGTGGCCGAGATAGCCCGTATCAACACCCGTATGAACGAAAGTAGTTGAGCACATGGCATGGCGGGACAGAGTGCGCCGCCGCGCCGGGACGACCGACCGGGCGGGCCTGGGCGCGCAAGCGTCCGGTGGTTCCGCCGGGCCGAGCGGGTCCGACGGCTCCGCCGTGCCCGGCGCCGGCGCGCCGGCCCCTTCCGTCCTGCCCGGTGACTGGGACGGCGGCTGGCGCCGCACCGAACCACAGTCCCTCACCCTCTCCGGCGGGCCCCTGGGTGTGAGCGACGGCCTCGCCTTCCGCGCTGGCCTCGCCGCCTGGCAGAACCCTTCCTTCGACGGAGGCATGGGCCACGCCCTGCTGCCCACGGCTCCCACCGGCCTGGTCCACGGGATGACCCGCCCGGCCGCGCCCCACGTCACCGAGTCCGGCGGGGGACCGCTGCTGCTGCGGGCGGTGCGCGCGGAGGGAGCCGGGGCGGCGGCGGACGCCTCCAGCCCGGCGGCACCGTCCGCGCCCGGGGGGTCGCAGACCGCCCGGGCCCCGAAGGCCCGGAACACGCCTGTGGGGGATCCGAAGGCCTCCAACGCGGCTTCGACGTCCCGGAAGGCCCCGACGTCCCGGAAGGCGCCGAAGGCCCCGAAGACCCCGAAGGTCCCGCATGCTGCGAAGACCCTGGAGACCCCGAGGGCTTTGACGAGTCCGGGGACCCCGACGACTCCGGAGGCTTCGGCCGTCCGGCCGTCCGGCCCGGCGGCCCCTTCGCCGCCCGGCGGCGCGAACGGTACCGGCGACGCCTCGGAGCGGCCGGGTCCGGGCGGTCGTCCGCCGAGCCGCGACCTTCCCACCATGACGTCCCCGGAGGTGCTCTCCACGCCGACGCCCGCCGCCCAGCGGGCCGCCTCCGGCGCCGGCCGGTCGCCGGTCGCGGCGCCGATCCCGCTCGTCCGGCGGATCGTGGTGGTCGCCGCGGGCGCGGTGGCGCGGGACACGCCCCCGCGCGGAGCCGTGACGGGCACGGTGGGGAGGACCGCGCCGCAGAAGGGTACGGCGCAGCCGGGCGCCCCGGCGGACGGGACACGGGACGTACCGAGCGGCGGCCGCCAGGAGTCGTCCTCCCGTCCCGTCGTGCGGTCCCGTCCGGTCGGGCCCCGCCTGACGGACGCCCGCCGCGTGCCGGGGGGAGCGCGCCCGGTGCCCGCGCTCCGTCCCGCCGCGCCGGTGGTCCCGCTCCAGGCCGCGGCGGCGGTCGCCGACGCCCCCGAGCCCGCGGAACCGTCCCGTTCCTCCACGACCGGGGCCGAGAGCCCCGACCGGACCGTGCCGGGCCCCGACGTCCGGCGCGCCGCCACCCGGACGGCCCTGGGTCCTCCCTTGACCGAACTTCCCCCGTCAGCGGTCCCGTCGGCCGGGAACGCACCCCCCGGCCCGGGCCTCCCCGTCGTCCAGCGGCCGGCCGAGGACACGTCCCGTAGCGCGACCGGCGTCCCCGCGCCGAGCCCGGACCCGGTGTCCCCCCACCGCTCCGTGGCACGGGCGCGCGGCGGCCTGGGCGCGCCCCTGTCCGCGATGCCTCCCAGCGCGCGCCCGCCCGGCGCCCCGCCCGGGGGTCCGGCACCCGGACCCGGTGTCCGGCGCACCCCGGCCCCGCCCTCACCCGCCGCGGGAGGGCCCACACCCTCCGGCAGCGGTCCGACCGCTCCAACCGCCGCGGGGGCCGCCGCGCCCCATGCCCCCGTGCTCGGGGCCGCCGACGTCCAGCGCCGGATCACGCATCACCCGGTGTCCCGGGGCGGCGGCTCCACGGACCGCCCCTCGGGCGGTACTTCCGCCGTCCCCGCAGCGGGCCCCGCCATGCCGCCGGTGTCGCCGTCGCCGTCCCCGTCCCCGTACCTGTCACCGTCCGCGGAAGCCACGCCGCAGGCTTCTGCCCGTCGTGACCTCGTGCAGCCCGACAGGGCTCCCGCCGGTCCCGGCCCTGTCGGAGCGCCGCGGCCCGCGGGCGCCACCGCTCCTGCCCCGGTCGTCGTGGCTCGCGCGGTGTCCGGACCGGGTGCGGGCACCCCGGCCGCGGCACCGGGTCCCGGCGGCGACCGACGGGGAACGGCCACGCCGAAGGCGGCCAACGGCCCGTCCGGACCCGTCCGGGCCACCGCCGTGCCTGCGCCCGGATCCGGCCGACGCCCCACCGCTCCCGCGTCCGGGGCCTCCGCTACCCGCCCCGCGGCGGCCCCGTCCGGCGCGGACTCGCGGGCCTCGGCCGCGCCCGCCCGGCGCGCCGGGACCGCGTCCGGGCCGGTGGGCCGCCGCACCCTCGCGCTGCTGTCCGCCCGCCCGCTCACCCTCAGCACCCGGGCTCCGGACGGCCCGGCGCTGTCCGCCGCACCCCGCCCCGTGAGCGGCCCTCCGGTGGTGCCGGCGCGCTGGAGCACGGCAGAGGACACCCGTACGCCCGTACAGCGGGCCGCATCCGCATCCGCATCCGCACCCGTTCCACCGTTCCGGAGCGCACCGGCACCCGGCGCGTCCGGCGCGTCCCGCGCACCCGGTACCTCCGGATCCGCCGCACCGCCGCCGTCCACACCGCGGGACACGGCGGCCCCCGTCCGGCCGGCTGCCACGGCGTACGGGCCGCCGCCCGGTGACGGTGGGGCGGTGCCATACGTCCCGGCTCCCGTCGGGAGGGTGCCCGTCGTCAGGCCCGCCCCGCCGGGCACGGGCGCGCCCGCCACGCCGACGGGTTCCCCGGCACGGGCCCTGCCGGTCGCGCCGTCGCAGGCACCCCCCGTGGCGGACGGCCCGCCGGCGCCGCTGTCGCCCGCGCCCGGCACCGCCGTTCCCGTGGTGCGGCCCCGGGCCGCGCCGTCGGCCGCCCCCGCGGCGAGCGGCGGCGCGGCTTCCCGGATCCAGCGTGCCCCGTCGGACGGGGCGACCAGCCCGTCGGCCACGCCGGCCGCGGCCGCACCGGCGAAGGAGGTTCCCGCGCACGGGAAGCGGGGCTCGTCCCCGGCATCGGCCGCCACCGGCCGGAATACCGGCCGGAACACCGGCCGCGGCACCGACCCGGCGCAGGACGCCGGCCTCGACCTGGACGACCTCGCGCGCCGACTGCTCGACCCGATGGCCCGCCTGCTGCGCACCGAACTGCGGCGCGGCCGGGAACGCACGGGTCGCCCCTACGACGGACGCCGCTGAACGCACGGCGCGGAACGGATGACGGACCGATGACGGACAACATCTTCGCGAGCAGCGTGTTCTTCCGGCTCGCGATCGGCGGCAACGACCTGGGCGCCTTCAACACCTGCTCCGGCATGGGCGCCGAAGTCGAGATGGAGAGTTACGCGGAGGGCGGCAACAACGGCTTCACCTGGCAGCTTCCCGGCCGGGTGACCTGGTCGAACATCACGCTGACCCGGCCGGTCACCGCCGACACGGCGAAGATCGCCCGCTGGCTCGACGAAACGCTGAAGCGCGTGGAGCCCAAGGACGGCGAGATCGTGGCCCTCCGGCCGGACCTGACCCGGATCATCAGCTGGCAGGTGTTCGGGATCGTCCCGGTGCGCTGGCAGGGTCCGTCCTTCGACCCCAGCAGCTCGCAGGCGGCAGTGGAGTCCCTGGAGATCGCCCACGAGGGCCTCCGGGCCTCCTGACGCCCCCTCACCACCTCTTACCCGCCCGTCACATCCGTCCGCTCCCGGAAAGGAACCCCCGACATGCCCCCAGCGTCCCGCGCCAGTCGGGCCAGGGCCCAGCTCACACTGAAGGAGCCCCCGGCCTCCGTGGGCGCCAAGCCCGGCGGGACGCTCGCACGGCTGGACCTCCAGTTCAACCCCTCCACCCTGGAACTGCGCAAGACCACCGAATGGCGGCGCTCCCCGTCCCGGATGGCGGAGGAATCCTCCCTCCCCGAATTCGTCGGCAGCGGTCCGCGAGAGCTCAGCCTCGAAGTGTTCCTGGACGCCACCGCCACCCACGACAACTCCGTGGAACAGGCGGTGGAGAAGCTGATGAAGGCATGCGTGCCGACCAAGGCCAGCCTGGGCCGCAAGAAGCCCGCCAGCCCCTGGGTGCGGTTCGAGTGGGGCAGCGCGCGCACCACGTCGTTCGACGGCGTCCTCTCCAACCTGTCCGTGTCGTACACGCTGTTCGACGTGGACGGCAAACCGCTGCGGGCCACCTGCCGGCTCTCCATCGAGGAGGCGAGCGTCGGCCCCGCCGGGCAGAACCCGACATCCGGCTCGCGCACCGGACGCAGCACGCACGTCGTCGTGGCCGGCGACAGCCTGGCCCTGCTGGCCTGGCGGGAGTACGGCGACGCGACGGCCTGGCGGGCCATAGCCGAGGCCAACGGCATCGACGACCCGATGGCGCTCGTGCCCGGCACCGAACTGGTCGTGCCGGCCCTGAGCGACGCGGGCGCCGGGGAGGAGCGGTGACGGGCGGGGCACGGGACGGCCGCTCGTTCGCGGCGGACCCGATCGTGGAGACGCCCGGCGAACTGCCCCCGGTGTGGGCGGCCCAGCTGGTGAGCTGTGTGATCGACGAGAACGTGGGGCTGCCGGACGCGGCGGTGCTCACCTTCCGCGACCCCGACCACGAGTTCCTGCGCAAGACCGGCATCACCATCGGCACCCCGCTGAGGGTCTCCGTGGTCACCGTGACCGGGCAGGCCCGCGAGCGGCTGTTCGACGGCGAGGTGACGGCCCTGGAGGCGGACCGGGACGGCACCGGATCGTTCACCGTGGTGCGCGCCTACTCCAAGGCGCACCGGCTCCAGCGCGGCCGGAAGGTGGCGGCGTACCGGAACATGACGGCGGCGGCGATCGTCCGGAAGGTGGCCGCCGGCGCTGGACTGGCCTGCGGCACCGTCGAGGCCGCGCCCGTCACCTACAAGCAGCTGTCCCAGGCCAACGTCTCCGACTGGGACTTCCTGCAGTTCCTGGCCGCCGAGAGCGGTGCGCAGGTGCGCGTCGACGACAAGGGTCTGCTGCAGTTCACCAAGCCGCGCAAGGCCTCCGGGGCGCCCTCGCCGTCCACCTCGGCCGCCCGCGACCCGCTGGTCCTGGAGTACGGGCGCAACCTGCTGGCGCTGCGGGCCTCCCTGTCCGCGGCCGACGGGGCGCAGCAGGTGGAGGTGCGCGGCTGGGACGTCACCACCAAGCGGCCCCTGATCGCCCGGAAGCCCTCGGTCGACAGCGACACCGTCGTACCGGGGCTGAGCCCGGCGTTCGCCGCCCGGTTCGGCAAGGCGTCGAAGCTCACCGTCACCGACACCCCGTACCGCACCCAGGCCGAGACGACGGCCGTCGCGGACGCCGTCGCCGGGCAGGTCAGCGCCGGGTTCGCCGAGCTGGAGGCGCTGGTCGAGGGCAACCCGATGCTGCGCGCGGGCAAGCCCGTGGCGCTCGGCAACGTCGGAGGGGCGTTCTCCGGCAAGTACACGGCGACGGCGGTGCAGCACGTCCTCGAACCGCACGGCGGCTACCGCACGACCGTCTGGGTGAGCGCCAGCCCCGACCGCTCCCTGACCGGCCTGGTCACCGGTGCCAACGCGCCGTCCCGCGGGCCGCGCATGCCGGGCCTCGCGATCGGCGTGGTGACGGACGTGCGCGAGCCGGGCGGCGCCGAGAGCGGCTCGGTGCGGCTGAGGTTGCCCTGGCTGGACGACACCTACGTCACCGACTGGGTGCGCACGGTCCAGTGGGGCGGCAAGGGGGGCGGCGGCGTGATGAGCCCCGAGGTCAACGACGAGGTCCTCGTCGGCTTCGAACAGGGACTCCTCGACAGCCCGTACGTCATCGGCGGGCTCTACAACGGCGTGGACAAGCCCTCGCCGCACGACGTGCCCCTGATCGACAAGACCACCGGCAAGGTCAACCGCCGTTCCCTCGTGTCCCGTTCGGGCCACCGGGTGGAGTTGCTCGACGCACGGGCGCCGGGCCGCTCCGGAGTGCGGCTGATGTCTGCCGACGAACGCCTCGAAGTCTTCCTCGACAACCGGCGGGACCGCATCGAGATGACGGTGTACGCGGGAAAGAGCCGGCAGGTGCTCAGCTCCTTCGTCATGGACAAGCGGGGCATCACCGTGGACGCGGGACGCGGGAACGTGAGCGTGTCGGGCCGCAACGTGGACATCAACGGCCGGGTCGGCGTGAAGATCGGCGGCCGCACGGTGGACGTCACCGGCGCCTCGGGCGTCACCGTCGACGGCGGCCTGCTCGCCACCCTCAAGGCCAAGCTCATCCGGATCAACTGACCCTCAACTGACCCCCCACCCCTACCGGAAAGCTCGTGAAAGGAGCTCCCCATGCCCGCCGCGGCCCGTACCGGCGACCCCACCGACCACGGCGGGGTCGTCGCCACCCCGCCGCCCGCCGTCGCGAGGAAGGTGGCGACCGTACTAATCGGCGGCCGCCCCGCCGCGGTCGTCGGCAGCCTGCACACCTGCGTGGTGCCCCCGCACGCCGCCACCGGACCCGCCAACGTGATCCTGCCCAACCCGGCCGGACTCGTCTCCGGGCAGGTCCTCATCGGAGGGCTCCCGGCCGCACGCGCCCGCGACAAGACGGCGTGCGGCGCGACGATCCTCACCGGGGCGCTCAACGTGCTGATCGGGGGCGTCTGATGGACCGTGTGACGGACACCCCGACGGGAGGCGGGCGATGAGCGAGCGGTTCATCGGCCGGGGCTGGGGATTCCCCCTGCGCGTCGGACCGACCGGGGGCATCGCCCTCGTAGAACGGGAGCGGGAGATCGAGGAGGCGATCCGTCTGGTGCTCGGCACCGCGCCCGGCGAGCGCCCCATGCGCCCCGAGTTCGGCTGCGGCATCCACGACTACGTCTTCGCCCCCGGCGACGGCGCCACCGCCGGCCGCGTCGCGCAGCAGGTGCGGGAGGCCCTGGAGCGGTGGGAGCCGCGGATCACCGTGGACGACGTGGCCGTCGCCTTCGACGCGGTCGAGGACGGCACCCTCTACATCGACGTGCACTACACCCTGCGTTCCACCAACGACCGGCGCAACCTGGTCTTCCCCTTCTACACGATCCCCTCCGAGGAGGGGGCCGAGGAAACGGTCGCCGACTGATGGCCCTGCCCTCCCCGAACCTGGACGACCGCCGGTTCCAGCAGCTCGTCGACGAGGCGAAGCGGTACGTGCAGCAGCGCGCCCCGGAGTGGACCGACCACAACGTCTCCGACCCGGGCGTCACCCTGATCGAGACGTTCGCCTATCTCGTCGACCAAGTGCTCTACCGGCTCAACCGGGTCCCGGACAAGAACTACCACGCCTTCCTCGACCTCCTCGGCATCCGGCTGTTCCCGCCGACCGCGGCCGCCGCCGACGTCGACTTCTGGCTGTCCGCCCCACAGGCCGACACCGTCACCCTGCCGCCCGGCACCGAGGTGACCACCGCGGGCGGCGAGGCCTACGAGGCCGTGGTGTTCGCCACCACCGGGGAACTGCGCATCCTGCCGAGCGAGCTGACGCGCCTGGTGACCGCCTCCCGGACCGGCGAGCAGCACGACCGGACCGGCATGCTCGCCGAGGGACTCGACGTCACCTGCTTCCAGGCCACCCCGGAACCCGGCGACGCGCTGCTGTTCGGGATGCCCACGGCGGTGCCGCGCTGCATCGTCGCCGTACGCCTCGACAGCCGCGTCGAGGGCGTCGGCGTCGACCCGCGCCAGCCCCCGCTCGTGTGGGAGGCGTGGAACGGCGGCGGCTGGCAGGTCTGCGAGACCGGCGACGACACCACCGGCGGCCTCAACCGGCCCGGAGAGGTCGTCGTCCACGTACCCGCCGGCCACGTGGCGTCCGTGATCGGCGGGACCCGGGCCGGGTGGCTGCGCTGCCGGGTCACCGAGGCGGAAGAGGGCCAGCCGTTCTACTCGGAGTCCCCGACGGTCCGCGAGGCGGCCGTCTTCACCGTCGGCGGCACCATGCCCGCCGAGCACGCCGAGACGGTTACCGACGTACCGCTCGGTGTCTCGGAGGGCGTCGCGGGGCAGACCTTCCGGCTCGGCCGGCCGCCGGTCCTGCTCGACGCCGGGCCGCCCTTGGTCGAGGTGTCCTCCGAGGAGGGCTGGCAGCGCTGGGAGGTGGTCGAGCACTTCGGCCGCTCCCTCCCCACCGACCGGCACGTCCGGGTGGACGCCACCGACGGCGAGTTCACCTTCCCCCCGGCACTGCGGGAACCGGACGGGACCCTGCGGCAGTGCGGCGCGGTACCCCCCAAGGGCGCGCGGATCCGCGTCGCCCGCTACCGCACCGGCGGCGGCACCGCGGGCAACGTCGCCCGCGGCGCGATCTCCGTCCTGCTCAGCTCCGTTCCGTACGTGGCCCGGGTCACCAACCGGGAGGCGGCGCGCGGCGGAGTCGCGGGGGAGAGCGTCCACAACGCCCGGCTGCGCGCACCCGAGGCGCTGCGCATGCAGGACCGCGCGGTGACCGCCGAGGACTACGAGATAATCAGCCGTCAGGCCGCGCCCTCGGTGCGCCGGGTGCGCTGCCTGCCGGCCGCGGACACGCCGGGCGCGGTACGGGTCCTGGTGGTGCCGGACGCCGTCGCCGACGAGGGTGACGACCGGCTCCGCTTCGAGCAGCTGATCCCCGGCGAGCAGATGCTCTCGAAGATCACCGCGAGCCTCGACGAACGCCGCCTCATCGGCACCCGCCTCGTGGTGGAACCGCCGGTGTACCAGGGCTTCACCGTGGTCGCCCGCCTCGTCGCCGCCCCCGGCGAGGTGGACGCGGTCCGCACGGCGGCCCTGGACGCCCTGTTCCGCCACTTCAACCCGCTGACCGGCGGTCCGGACGGCACCGGATGGCCGTTCGGCCGGCCCGTCCAGTACGGCGAGGTCTTCGGCGTCCTGCAACGCGCCGCGGGCAACGCGCTGGTCGAGGAGATCCGCCTGTTCCCGGCCGACCCGGTCACCGGCCGGCGCGGCGCCCCCGTGGACCGCATCGACATCGGCCCCGGCGCCCTCGTCTTCTCCTACCGGCACCAGGTGGTCGTGTCCGCCGGCGGACCGGAGGGACGATGAGCCGCGCGGCGATACCCGGGCTGCCCAGCAGGCACCCCATCGGGGAGCAACTGCCCGCGCTCTACGCCGACGACCACCTTGCGCAACGCCTCACCGCCGGCCTCGACACGGTCCTCGCCCCGGTCTTCTCCACCCTCGACAACCTGCCCGCCTACTTCGATCCCCGCCTGGCGCCGCCGGACTTCCTGGTGTGGCTGGCGTCCTGGGTGGCCGCCGCCGACGATCCGCGCCGGCCCCTGGAGCGGCGCCGGGAGACGGTCGCCCGCGCTGTGCAACTGCACCGCTGGCGCGGCACGAAACGGGGCCTGGCCGAGGCACTGCACCTCGCGCTGGACGTGCGTACCGAGATCGTCGGCGACGGCGGTGCGGTCTGGTCGGACTCCGCGGGCTGCGACCTGCCGCCGGAGCCCGCCGCCGAACTGCTCGTCCGCATCGTCCCCGACGGGACGCGGCCCGGACGGGTGGACGCCGACCGGGTCCACGAGATCGTCCGCGCTATGTGCCCGGTGCACATCGCGTTCCGGGTGGAGGTCGTCACCGGCCCGCCCGCAGAGGAAGGGAGCTGACCATGCGCGCGTGTCCCTCGTGCGGGGCCGCCAACGACCCCGCCGACGACTTCTGCGGCAACTGCGGTGCCTATCTGGGCTGGTCGGACGAGCCCACGAGCCCCGGCACACCTGCCGCTCCGCCGCCGCCCGCCGGATCTCCGGAGCGTACGGCCGTGCCACCGGTGAGCACCGCCGGACCGGGGGGCGACACGGGCCCGGACGAGAACGGGGCAGCGCCCGTGACCGCCCCCGACGCCCCCTCCGGCGCCCCGGGCGACGAAGCCCCGAACGGCGCACACCCCGCACGCGGAGACGACGAGGAGCACGCCACTCCGCAGTCGGCCGGCCCGGCCCCGGATGCACCGGCACCGAATGCACCGGCCCCGGACACGGTGGTGGCCCGGACCCGGGGGTCCCTCACCGGGGCGGCCCGGACGCGGTTCCCCCGGCCCCGGACCGCCCGGCCCTCGGACACCCCGCCGACCGGCACCGGGGACCCCGTACGCCCCGCCGACCCGGCGCCCGCACCTGACCCGGCACCCGTCCCGGCCGCCCGCCCGCCGAGCGCCCCCGCCACGCCGGTCCACGACCCGGTCCTGCCCGTGCTCCCGGCGAAGGCCGTCGCGCCCCGTCCGGTCGTACGGCACGCGGCGGTGCAGGACGAGGGGAGCGGGCAGCCCTGCCCGGTGTGCGGGACACCCAACCGGCCGGAGCGGAAGTTCTGCCGGCGCTGCGCCGCGAAGCTGCGTCCGGCACCGAAGGCCGCGCCGCTGCCGTGGTGGCGGACGGTGTGGCCGTTCCGGCGCCGGGCGCGGGCGGGTTCGGGCCGGGGGGTGCGCTTCGCCGTGATCCTCGCGGTCGTGCTCGCGCTGTGCGCCGCCGGGTTTCTCATGCTGCCGGCGGGACGCGTGCTGATCGAGGACGTCCGGGACAAGCTGGGTAAGGCCACGCCCATCACCCCCGTACGGGTCGAGGCGAGCGGCGAGCTCCCCGGGCACCCCGCGACCAACACCACGGACGGCTTGAACAACAAGTACTGGGCGGCCCCCGAGCCGGGCGCCTCGGTGACGTACACCTTCCGCAAGCCGTTCCGGCTGGTCGACCTGATCATCACCAACGGCGCGTCCACGACCCCGGAGGCGTACGCCCGCCAAGCACGCGCGCTCCAGGTGGACCTGGAGGTGACGACGACGGACGGCACCCACCGCACCAAGGAATTCACCCTCAGCGACAAACCGGGCCCGCACACGATCCAGACCGGGATCAGCGAAGTCAGGACAATCCGCCTGACGCTGCGCTCACCCGTGGACCTGTCCCCGGAACGCCACCTGGCGCTGGCAGAAGTGGAGTTCTTCAAAAGAGGCTGAAGGCGAACCGAGACCGCTGAGGAATCCCGCCCGACGAGGTCCGCCGACCCCGGAGCCGCTCCCGGATCCCGCCCCAAGCGGCCGGCCATTTCGCCGGTCCGGTCGCCTACTGGTGGCGGAGGGTGCCCTTGAGGTCTTCCCTGGCCGACCACGAAGGCGATCGAGATCGTGGCGTTTGCGCCGGCCTCCGCGAAGCCGTACGTCCTGCGGCGCATGGCCCTGGAGCGCTCCAGCAAGGTGGCCGTCGCGAAGGTCGCGCCCCGCGGCCGCGAGCGTCTCGCCCTGCTCCGGGTCGTCGGTGAGGACCTGTCTACAGGTCAGCGCTGACTGGGGGCAGGTCTCAGCACGGGCAGGAGTGTGGTGAGGACCGTTTCCATGAACCCCTCGGGCACAGGGCGGGTGCGCAGCAGCCAGGTGTGGTAGATCGGCCCGTAGATGAGCTCGACCGCCAGCTCGAGGTCGAGGTCGGCGCGGATCTGTCCGGCGTCACGGGCTTTGGCGAGGCGGGCGACGCATTCATTGATGGAGACACGCAGAATGCGGGCGACGCCGTCGGCCGCGGCCTCGTCGGACTGGGCGGCGCTGATCAGTCCGCGCCAGATCGCGCCGAACTCCGTGGTGAACATCCGCATGACGCTCGCGGTCTGCGCGATCAGGTCCGCGTAGATGTCGCCGGTGTCGGGAAAACCGGCGGAGGTGTCCCGGGCGTTCTCTACGGCCTCGATGAGGATGGCGGCCTTGGAGGGCCACCACCGGTAGATGGTCGTTTTCCCGACACCCGCACGTACCGCGATCCCCTCGATCGTGACCGCGGCGAACCCCCGCTCGGCGCAGAGGCCGAAAGCGGCCTCGATGATGGCCTGACGGGCCTCTTCGTTACGGATGGCGGGACTCACGGACCGACTTTACCCAACGCCAGATCTTGTGTTGACAGCCTCAGGTTCCGGCCACACAATGATCACGCAACGATGCGTTTCGTATCGGTTGCGCAGCGGGGGCGTCGCCGGTACCTGCATCTCGGGTACCGGCACGACGCCCAGGCGGACCTGCGACCTCAACATCTCCTGAAGCTGCGGGAGATGGAGGTGCAGTGAAGCGGAACGCTGTGGCAGCCGAGGAACCTGGGAACCGGAGGGAACGGTGCCGAACGAGGTCTCCGGTCATCAGCGAAACGACTCGAGTGCGCGTAGGGGAATTTCGTAAATTCGGGAATCGATCACTGGTCGGTTCCAACGAGGGGGACTCATGAACACGACCCGTGCGGCGGTCGTCCTGGCCGCCACCGCTCTGACTCCGGCTCTGCTGCTCGCCACACCTGCGTTCGCTGCGGCTCCGGCTGCCACGTCCACGTCGGCTGTGATCAACTCCGATGCGGACAACGGCGTCGCGATCGCCCGGATCTTGGCGGATCCTGCGTCGGGTAAGGCTGTGAAGCGTGAGGCCAACAAGGCGCTCAGCGGTACGCCGGCCGACCGGGTCGCGTTCCTCGCTACCGGCTACGCGAAGGCCCAGGACGAGGACAACGCCGTCGCGATCGCCCGGATCTTGGCGGATCCTGCGTCGGGTAGGGCTGTGAAGCGTGAGGCCAACAAGGCGCTCAGCGGTACGCCGGCCGACCGGGTCGCGTTCCTCGCCACCGGCTATGCGAAGGCCCAGGACGAGGACAATGCCGTGACGATCTCCCGGATCCTGGCGGATCCTGCGTCGGGTAAGGCCGTGAAGCGTGAGGCCAACAAGGCGCTCAGCGGTACGCCGGCAGACCGGACAGCCTTCCTGCAGGCTGGACTGCGGCTTGCTCAGGCCGAGGACGACCGCGTCGCCGTCGCCCGCATCCTGGCCCGCCCCGACATCAGCGACGCTCTGCGGGCCGCAGCCAATAAGGCTCTCAGCGGCACACCTGAGGAACTGCGCTACTTCATCACGATCGGCCAGTACCAGGTCTGACCAGATTGACCGGGCCCCACAGCGGCAGCAGCCGGTCCTTCGCTGCGAACCGAGCGAGTTGGCCCGGGGCGGTGGCGGAGTGCCATGCGGTCGCGAGGGTCCGTGCAACTTGTAGCCAAGCACAGCCCCGGGAAGGCCATCCGACGGAATCGGCATCGAGCGCGTGCCATTGAGGCGCAGAGCTGTCGGGGAGACCGAGACGTTCCGCCTACGCGGTGAGGCGAAGGCGGTGGCCGACGCCGGACTGCTGCTGACTGAGACGGCTGCGGGGGCGGGCGCCGTCGCCTAGGGAACCGACCGTACGACGCCTTCGAGGACGAGGACGAGGACGAGAACGCGGGCTCCCGGGCCTCGGCCCGGGAGCGTCCGCACGGGTTAGCCCGGGGGGAACCGCGGACGCCGTCCGGTCCGGATCGTCCGGCCCCACTGCCCTCGCCGCTGAACTCGAGGAGCATCCGTCGGACGGCCCGCCCGGCTGCCCGTCGGCGAGCCGTCTTCCGAAGCGCTCACCGAAGACGCGCAGTCTGCTGCCCTCGCGATGCGCCTCGCCGACGCCGTACAACCGCATCGACGTATGCCCCCGGAAAAGGGGGTTCGGTTCCTCCGAACCTCGCCGGTTGAAACCCGGACGGCTTCGGGCACGTCGAGGCCAGCTACGAGCCGGGTGACGCGGCTGACGAGCTGGTTCAGGGCCTCTTCGGAATCCGCTGCCCGGTCCCCGTGATCGTCGCCGGCGAATCCCACGGCGAGGGCACGGGCCAGTGCCCACACGGGGCCGCCGACGGCAGCGGGGACGGCGTAGGCCTCGGACAGGGAGGCGAGAGCCCTGCGGGTCCCTTCGCCACGGACCAGTCCCTCGAGGGAGGCGACCGCACTGTCCGGCTGAGACCGGGTTTCGTGGAGAGCTCGGTTCCCGGACCCGCACGTCCGGGTGGATGGACCCCTCTGGTGGCAGGGCCCTTCGCCGTGACCACGGTCGGCCTGCCCCAGCTGGTGGTGGGGCAGGCCGGGGCCGCAGGACGGGACCGTTTCGGCGGGGATCCGTCGGCCGCCTCGCGCCGGTCGGGAGGGCTGCCGCCCCGCCGGGGGCCGGGGGCCGGGGGCCGGGGGGTTAGAGGTTGCCGAAGAGCCAGTTGCCGGGGGCCTGGGGATCTTCGCTGGTGTAGTACTCCTCGGTGGCGCGGCGGATCTCATCGCGGTCGAGGTGGCCGTCGCCGTCGGTGTCGAGCTTGGCGAAGGCAACGGTCAGGTCGACGGGGGAGGCCCCGAGGGACTTGATGTACATGGTGTGGAACTCGGCCTCGTCGATACGGCCGTTGCCGTCGGTGTCGGCGATGTCCATCCAGGCGTCGACCATCACGTTCAGGCGCTCGAGGATGCCCTCGCGGTCGTTGGCGACGGCCTTCTTCATCCCGGCGATGAACTCCGCCCGGTCCAGGACCCCGTCGCGGTCGGCGTCCATGGTGGACAGGTCGTGGATCCACAGCTGGGTGAAGGCCTGACGCAGTCGGGTGATCTTCACGGCGTCGCCGCTGGAATCGAACGCGCCGGCCAGGCGGTCGCTCAGGGCCAGGAGGTCTTCCTCGCGCAGGTCGCCGTCCGCGTCCGCGTCGAGCAGGGCGAAAGCGCGGCCGAGCTTGACGTCCAGCACTCCGGTAGCAGCATTCACAGGGCTTCTCCTCGATATCAGCCTGTACAGGGCCAAAGATCACCCGATGGTGATCACATGGGAGGAAACGATCGGCCATCTGCTTTGATACGGCTTCCCACCCGATCGAAGTCGTCCGACCGCCGGCAAGAGGCCCACGTCCATGACAGCCACCACCATTACGGCCCCGCGTCTTCCCGAACGCTTTCGCCAGGGCGTCGAGCAGCACCTGGAGCGCGTGCGCCGGCACTGGGACGGCCGCCACCCCCTGCACGGCCGACCCCCGAGCCCGGGCGCGATCCGCGTCGACCACAACGACTACCTCGCTCTGGCCCGCCACCCACGCATCGTCACGGCCATGACCGACGCCCTGCACACCCACGGCACCGACGCGCTGATGTCCGGGGTGTTCCTCTACGGCGACCACCCCCAACTCCGTCTGGAACGCCGGCTCGCCGCGCACATGGGGGCCCCGGCCGGGATCCTGTGCCAGTCCGGGTGGGCCGCGAACACCGGACTGCTCCAGGCCCTGGCGGTCCCCGGCACCCCGGTCTACATCGACATGCTGGCCCACATGTCCCTGTGGGAGGGCGCCCGTGCCGCCGGCGCGGTGGTGCGCGGCTTCCGCCACAACGACATGCGGCACCTGTCCCGGCGACTGGCCGAGTACGGGCCGGGGATCATCCTGGTCGACTCCCTCTACAGCACCGACGGCAGCGTCTGCCCCCTGGCCGAGACCGCGGCCCTGGCCCAGGAGCATGAGTGTGTCCTGGTCGTCGACGAATCCCACTGCCTGGGCACCCGCGGCTCCCTCGGAGAGGGCACCACCGCCGAACTGGGCCTGACCGGGCAGGTCCATTTCCGCACCGCCAGCCTCTCCAAGGCCTTCGCCGGCCGGGCCGGCTTCATTGCCTCCTGCGACGAGGACTTCACCGGACACTTCAAAATGGCCTCCCACCCGGCCGTGTTCAGCTCCACTCTGCTGCCCCACGACCTCGCGGGCCTGGCCGAGACCCTCGCCCTGATCCGCGAGGACACCTGGCGCCGCCCACGCCTGCACACCATCGCCGCGCACGTCCGCCAGGAACTCGGCGCGGCCGGTATCGATCTGCAGGGCTCCCGCAGCCACATCATCGCCCTCACCGCAGGCGACGAATGGCAGGTCATGGCATTGCGTGACGCTCTCGAAGGTGACGGCGTCCACGGCGCGGTGTTCTGCCCGCCCGCCACCCCCCGCACCCGCAGCCTGGTCCGCCTCTCCCTCCACGCGGCCCTCACCGACCCCCAGGTCGATCACCTCATCACCGCCTGCCTACGCCACTGCCAGCCACTTTCAGGCCTACGGGAGTGAGCCTCCGGGAGGGGCTGCCGAGGCTGCGAGCGGGGCCCGGCGTCACGTCCCCGCGCCCGATCGGCGTGCCCAACCCGGTCCGCCACCGATCGCTCGCTCGTCGCACCCGGGCAGTGCTCGTGCGGGGCGACGGGATGGATTGCGGCCCGTCACGGTGTCCAGTGGTGGGTCGTTGGGCTGGTCATGGACCAGAGAACCGTTCCAGCACCAAGGTGTGCCACCAGGCCGGAGCCGTGGCTGGGGCCGGTTGGCGGGTTGATGTCGGATTCGCCGATCTACGACGCCGTGAAACGGCAATGGCTCCAGGGGCCGGGTGGTTGCCGCTACGGGAGGATCCGTCGGGCGGGCGACGGGGCCGGCATCGGTCCTTCGAATCCGACCATTTCCATCGCGGCTGACCAGCGGGGCGGCTCAAGGCCACTATCGGCGAGCCCTAGCTACGAGGCGGTGCCAGGCTCCTCGACTCGGCCTTGGGCCAGGGCAGGGCGCGGCGACGATCAGCTGCGCGCGGTGGCACCGTCACGCGGAGCTCACCGTGGCCGGTATCCGGCCCGAGGTTCTTTCCGCGTGGTCGTACGGAAAGCCGCGCCTGCTCGCATTGATCGAAGCGGTCGCGAAGGAGGACGGCTCTTTCGGCACCTGGGCCCTCGCCACAGGGGCCACCCCGAGCACCGCAGGGTCGTGGGGAGCGCCGGCTGAGGTAGGTTCGATCCTTTTGCTCCGGAAATCTCATTTCCGTTGCTTTGGGAGCATGGTGGCATGGCGGTTCGGGATCCGGGCGGGGCGGAAAGGGCCGAGGGGAGCCCGGACCGGCTGATGGCCTCGTCGGACGGGATCTACGCGATCGTGCTGACGCTCCTGGTGCTGGACATCAAGGTGTCCGACGGTCTCGATGCCGCGGCGTTCCGACAAGCGGTCGTTGACCTGTGGCCGCAACTGGCGGCCTATCTGTGGAGGTTCTACATCCTGGCGACGTTCTGGCGCGATCACCGAAGACCGTTCCTGCGCGTGCGCCGTGTGGACACGCTCTTGTTGCGGCTCACCCTGGCCTCGCTGGGCGCCGTCGCCCTGCTGCCCTTCACCACCGGACTGCTGGCCGAGTACCGCACCCAGTCGCTTACCATTGCCCTGTACGCGGCCGTCATCACCTGCATCGTGGGCCTGCACCTGACCATCGCCGCCACCGTCTGGCGCCGAAAGGAACTCCAGGCCGACCACGTCAGCGACCAGCTCGGCAGCGCGGTCGTCCGGGACCTGGGCGTCACCGTCATCGTCTTCGCCCTCTCGGTACCCGCCGCCTTCGTCTCGCCGGTAGCCGCGCTATGTCTGTGGATCTTGCTCATCCCGGCCAAGGTCGTCACAGGGCGACACACCCGTATCGCAAACCGAAGCACCGGCATCGGCCGCTGACGTCCAGAGCGCCACGTACCCCGGCGCCCACCGACCCTTCGAGGCGGTTCGGATCGGGATCCGGCAGACCGGGGACGTGGGCGAAATCGATTGGGGCGGATGCGCCGGGCGGACGCCGACACCTCCTGGACCCGCGCGTTCCCGCACTACGAGCGCCTGGTGGCCGAGGAGTTGCCCAGGCACCTTGCCCGCGGCAGCGGAACTGGCAGCGCCGCCGGCGACTGGTGCGTGCACCCCCGTCGAGGGCCTGCTGGACGGGGCCACCGTGCTCGACCACACCGCGCCGCAGCTAGGACCGGCCCTCAGCGCAGGACGTTGGCCCAGTTGTCCAAGATCGACGGAAGCTCATTGGCGTCCACCCACGCCCGGAACAGCTGGTGTCCATGACCTTCGGCCCGTTCCTCGGGAGTGCCGGTATAGACCGCGACGATCGCACGATCGTGCATCAGGGCTTCATCTCGCTGACCGTTCGCCTCCTTCCACACGATCACGTGGCCCTGACGATACGTCAGCGGCCCTATGGCATACGTCTCTTCTCCGGCCTCGGGGATGCCGGGGTCTCCATTTACGTTCATGGGCCCGGAGCTTATGCCTGCTGCCCTGACTTCGAGGTGGGGATGAGAAATCCATTCGATCCTGCGTGGTGAGAGGCTTGAAGCCGATGTGTGACCAGACGGTCACCATCTGCCTTCGACCAACCCGCGGCCCCTCCCGCTTCGATTGGCCGCCGTACGCGGCCACGGCCGGGTCTCAGGGTCTACGGATCACGGCGCCGGGACGAGCCGCTCCACGCCGAGGCCCCAGCGGCCAGTGGCGCGGGGGACCGAGGCCGAGGAACCCCGCCATCGTCTTCAGTAGCTGGCCTGTCAGCGGTCCGCCGCCGCACTTCGAGGGGCTCGCCGAGTACGAGCGCCGCCTGGAGACGCTGTTGACCTCCGGTGTCGTAGCCGACCGTTGTCGTAGGCGAAGCTCCAGTACCCGCCGGTCAGCTTGCAGCCGGCCTCAACCTGAGGCACCGTCACCACCTCGGCCAGGAATACCTCCCGGCGGGTGTTGCAGCCGTCCCCGGAGTTCAGGCCCTTGTTCCAGTGCATGTAGAGGCCCCGCTCGTAGCCCTCGCGGTGCTCAGCGGCGACGGGGAGCCGGTCGATCGCCTCGAACAACGGCAGCGGTGCCCGCACCCCGACCGCGCCCCGCGCCGCGGCGGCGGTGCTGTGGACGAAGCCGTGCTGGGCGGGGGAGCTGGCCTTCGCGGGCGGCGTGTTGGCAGCGGCCGGCAGCACGGTGGTGGTCAGCAGGGGAGGGCGGCGAGCGCGAGTGCGGGCAGGCCACGGCTCAGCAATTTGTTGATCATGGTCGGTTTGTAGCCGGGTACGAGGTTGGTGTGGAAGGGGGCGGCATGGATGCCGGTGCCCGGTGGCAGGATCCGACGGGTCCAACGAGGCACGTATAAGGGACAGGGCATCAGGTTGAGCCGTCGGGAACGGGTCGCCTCGGACGGCTTCCTCCTCGCCGCCGGGGTCACCGCAGTCGGCTGGGGCGCGGCCCACTACGGCTTCGACCGGACCGCACACCTGGCCTTCACCCCGAGCCTGCTCCTGGTGCTCGTCACAGCCTGCCGCACCGTGTTCCACGGCCTGACCCTCGTACGGCTCCCACAGCCACGCATTCCGGCGTCGGAGGCAGTCCGCCGTCACGCGGCCCGCCAGGCCGGGATGGACCCCGATGCGTGACGCAAACTGAGGGCCCCACGACCAACCGGCCCTCATACCAGCGCGACGGTTCCTCGGGCACGGATCGATCGTCACACCTGTGAGCGACCCGGACTCGGGCGACTCGACGACACGCGAGAGCCTTCGTCTGCACCGTGTCGTCGCGCACGAAGCGTCATCAGGTTGCCTTTCGCGATCAACGCTCGTGTCCACCAAGAAGTCGCGGAGCCTTCGCGTACGTGCTCACGTGGAGAGCCGTGTAGCACGCAGTGGGCGCTCAGTGCCCGTTCTGTGCCTTGACGCAGGAGTTCTCGAAGGCGGGCAGGGAGATCGTGCCCTGTCCGGGTGGTCCGTCCCTGTACTCAGCGACGATCCTCCATCCGCGCTGGTCCAGGAGCACCTTGGAGGTCCAGACCTCGCCCGTCTTGTCTTTCACCTGCTCCGGCTTCCCGGCCTGCTTCCATCCGCGCCGGCCCAGCTCGCGCAGCGTCGCCTCGAACCTTGCATGGTCGAGCGGTGCGTCATCGCTCTCGAATCCCTTGAAGGCGACGACGCACGACGACAGCGAGCCGGGCTCGGCGTCCTCGGGCATGGCGGCCCATTCCGCATCGGTCGCCGGGGCCTTCGCGGCCGCCGCCGAGGTGTCGAGGTCCGCGCGCACGACCTCCCGCGTAAGGGGCCCGGTGCCCTCCGGCCGGGGGGACACCGCGACGGACGCGGCTCCCGCCCCGGTGCCCTCCGGCGAGGGGGAGACCGAGGCGGCCGCGGCTCCGGTGCCTTCCGGTCGGGGGGAGGCCGAGGCGGACGTGGCTCCTGTGCCGGTGTCACCGCAGCCCGCCGCGCCGAGCGCGATCGTCGCTGCCATCACAGCAGCCCACTTCGTCCTACTCATAGCCCCACCCCAGGTCAGGGGGCTGCTCGCCCCCGTGTTCGGGGGAGGAGTCTGCCACGGGCATGCGTCGGAGCGGCTACCGGGGCCTCCGGTGGGAACAGGGGGCAGCGAGTTCGCTACGGTGCCCCGGGTTGCCTGCTGGAACCGGACCACCGCTGCCGCCCAGGCCTCCTCGCTGGGGGACATACCGGTGGCCCCCTGCACGTCGCCCGTGGGGTTTCGACCCCTCTGTCCCCACGAGCATGTCGGAGCAGCTGCGCCAGAGCTACCGGACTGCTCTGGGGGCGGAGGCGCAACCTGCTGGGAGACGGCGGGCGTCCGAGTGGGCGGTCCCTCCGGAGCTGCTGAGGCGCGCGAGCTCTGCGTGCCGGGGGGCTGTTCCAGAATTCTGGAACAGCCCCCCGGGGCCGGGGCCAACCTCTGGCCCAGCTGTCCCTGACTCCGGCTACCGCGCGCAGTCCAGCCTCAGCTCGCCGGGCACGAGCTCGCCGGGCACGCCGAGCTCGTCGGGTACGAGCACGAGCTCCCCGGGCACGAGCACGAGCTCGTGAGCACGAGGACGCGCTCGCTGAGCACGTGCTCGTGCTCGTGCTCGTGCTCGTGCTCAGCGAGCACATCGTGGTGCCTGGTTGATGATCGGGGCTCTGGTCTGGTGCTCCACGCCGTGGGGGAGTCGTTGGCCGGGGCCGGATACCGCTGGGCTTGCGCGTCTGACCTGCGTGAGGGTGTGTTCGTCGGCCTGGAAGGTGGTCGGGGCCGGCCCGGGGCTGGGTGCTGCGGGCGCCTTGGTAGTGGTCGGTGCGGGGTGTGTCACGGCGGCCGGTCCGTGGCGGGTCCGGCCGCCGTGGTGGGTGGTCAGGCGTTGGTGGTTGTCGGGTGGCGCGGTGCGTTTTTGGCGTGGCGGCGGTGGGAGCGGACGGCGTCGGTGGTGATGTTGAGGGCGGCGGCGATGGCGGTGTCGGTGTAGCCGTCGAGCTGGAGGCCGACGACTTGGGACTGGTGGGGTGCGAGGTGTCGGATGGCCTGCTCGAGGTAGAGGAGGTCGAGACGGTCCTCGGGGCCGGGCTCGGGGGCGGGGATGGCGGCGAGGTGGTCGTCGGAGACGGGGACGTAGCGGCTGCTGTAGGCGCCGCGGGCGTGGTTGCGGGCGACGACGTAGAGGTACGCGGCGGGGGAGGGGCGGGCTGGGGTGTACTGCTCCCCCGGTGTCGGGCGCAGCACATGTGCAGCGCCCCTTCTCGCAGCCGTGGGCCACCCCCTCCCACGAGCGCCTACCGGGCCCAGTCCACGCCCAGCTCGGCGAGCTGCCCGCCGTCGAGCCGGTCGCGCCGCAGCTTCTGGCTGACGATCCGTGAGTAGAAGGAGGTGTGCGGATCAGGCCGTCCGGGTCCCGGCTGGGGCCGTGCCGGTGCTCGGGTCCGCAGGCGTGTTGCTGGTGTCGGCCGGCAGGTGGGCGTGGCCTGCCGTGGTGAGCAGCAGGGGTTTGCGCAGGCTTGCCTCGGGTCCCCATGTGGCCCAGCCGTTCCTGACGAGGACGGTGATGGTGGCCGCGGTGATGTGTCCTGTGGGCGAGTGGACGGTTTTGTCGGCGAAGGCGCGGGTGCTGCGGTTGCCGCCGCCCCCGGCCAGCAGCCGCATCGCTTCTTGCTGTGCTTTTGTCGGCTTCGGTGTTTCCACGGCCCACGTCCCTTTCCTCGATTCCTACGGGCGGCCCCGGCACTGATCATCGCCGCGGCCGTGCTGAAACGCCCATTGAACCCGGGTACCGGGCCCAGTGGACGCCGAGCTCGGCGAGCTGGGTGAGCTGCCCGGTATCGAGCCGGTCGCGGCGCTATTTCTGGTTGACGATCTACACCCCGGTCCGGTGCTGCCGGCTGTCGGGGAGCCGTTCGACGTGCCCGCGCCCCGGCAGACCTCCGCCTTCGCCTTCGCGTTCCCGGTACTGCGCGAGGGCTCCAACGCCGGCCCGGAAGGCGGCTGCGCCCCGCCCGGACGTGGAGGTCGCGGGCGCCTTCGCGACGGTCTTGCGGGCCCGTGCGGCCTTCTTCACACCGAGCGTGCCAAGGCGTTCGCGCTGCTTGTCGCCGAGCCCGTTCCAGTCGCGGTGTTGGTGGCGAGCCACCGTCCGATGTCCTCGCCGTGGTCGGCGACTCCGGGGGTGATGGCGGCAAGGCGTGCGCCTTCAGCGAGGAGCTGGGCGAGGTAGGCCGATCGCGGCGAGGGCTCGGTCCGACGGCGGGCGCGGACCGGCTCTTTGCCCAGTCCCCCGTGGCGCTCCACGGTCAGGTGTTCTGTCCCACCCATCGCCTGACCGGCCGGTCGAGGGCGACGCTGTGCCGCGGCGCGGCCGGCGTCCGGTGGACCTCGAAGTAGGCCTGCGCGGTGTGGGGGTTTCGGCGAAGGCGGTGTTGGCGGTGTCCTCGTCGGTCATGCGGCGTGGTCGGGCGGCCCGTACAACCTTTTGACCGGTAGGCGGGTCTGATCTGCGTATGGCGGTCACGTCATCGACGATTTTCCCTCATTGGGATGAACAGAAGTGGGGGGCCGGTGCGTAATCGCCGACTCATGGTTTCGGCTGCCTTCGTGGCAGCAGGGGTGGGACTTCTTCCGGGCATGGCACAGGCGGCTCCGGCCGCTCCCGGGGCGGCCCAGCCCGACCTGGATCCGCTCGAGGCCGGGGGGCCCAAGAGCGAGACCGTCCGCAGTTCCGCCGACCGTACGGTCGTCACGCCGCTGGCCGGCGCGGGGAACAGGGCGGTGGGGGCTCAGGGCAAGCTGAGCACCGCGGCTCCCACCCTCGCGCTGGAGGCCACCGCCACCACCGCGCACCTGATGGAGCTGTCGGTCCTGGCCAGGAGCGAGGACGCCGAGCTCGACGTCACCGTCGATTGGGGCGACGGGACGAAGACCGACGCCCAGGGCTCCGCGAGCCACGGCTATGAGCGCTGGGACTTCGAGCACGCGTACGCGCTCGGCTCGTACACCATCAAGGTCACGGTGAAGGACACCACGCACGGCGTCCAGGCCGTGAACGAGGTCGAGTTCGTCACCGCGGGTACCGAGTTCACCCCGCACGCGCCCACCCGGCTGCTGGACACCCGTGCCGGCGTCGGCGCCAAGAAGGCCAAGGTCGCGGGGCGCAGCTCGGTGGCTCTGAAGGTCGCGGGCGCCGCCCAAGTTCCCGCCGGGGTCCGGGCGGTGGTCCTCAACGTCACCGTCACCAACACCACGGGCCCGGGCCACATATCGGTCCAGTCCGACAAGGGCCTGGCCGAGACGCTCCAGACCTCGAACGTGAACTACCTCGCGGGCCAGAGCGTCCCGAACCTGGTGATCGCGAACGTCGGCAAGGACGGTTTCGTCCACCTGTTCAACGGTGGCTGGGAGTCGGTCGACCTCCTCGCGGACGTCACCGGCTACTTCACCGCGTCGGAGGCCGGCGGCTACACCGCGCTGAACCCGACCCGCGTCCTGGACACGCGTGAGCGCCTAGGTGGCCGGGTCCCCGACTACGGCACCATCGACGTCGCGATCGCCGGGACAGGGCGCGTGCCGAAGGGCGCCACCGCCGTGGCGCTCAACCTGACCGTCACCAACCCGTGGCAAAGCGGCCACCTGACCGCCTACCCCGCCGGTCAGCTGGCTCCGTCCACCTCGAGCGTGAACTTCGCCCCCGAGCAGACGGTGGCCAACTCGGTGATCGTGCCGGTCGGCGCCGACGGGAAGATCACCGTCCGCAACGGGAGCTGGATGTCCACCGACGTGGTCATCGACGTCGTCGGCTACTACGGTGCCGACAGCCAGGCCGCCTACGTGCCCGCCTCGGCCCCGTACCGGGCCCTGGACACCCGTAAGGACAAGTGGTGGAGCGACAGGAAGTCCGGACCGGTCCCTGCCCGTTCCTACCTGCCCGTCTACCTGCCGCACGATGAGGACCGGGATCCGATCGTCGGCTGGGTGCTCAACGCCACGGTGACCAACACGACCGAGGTGGGCTTCTTGTCCGTCGCCGCCGACCACAACCAGTGGTCCGACTACAAGGACGGCACCGCGACCGCGCCGGAGCGCCCCGTCTCCTCGGCCCTGAACTGGACGGCGGGCGCGACCGTGCCGAACCTCGTGCAGACGACCATCGGCCAGGGCATGCACGTGGACCTCTGGAACCAGGGGTGGAAGAGCGTCGACATGATCGTCGACGTGCAGGGCCGCTACCAGGTGGGCTGACCCCCTGCGTAAACGCGCGAGGGGCGGTGCACGCCGTATGGTGCGCACCGCCCCTCCCGCGTTTCCGTCCGTCGTGCTCGACCATTCCTAGGGGAACGAGTTGATCTCGATCGTCTCGGTGCGGCCGGGGCCGACGCCGATCGCGGAGATCCGGGGCGCCCGACATCTCCTCCAGGGCCTTGACGTACGCCTGGGCGTTCTTCGGGAGGTCCGCGAAGGTCTTGGCCTTGGTGATGTCCTCGGACCAGCCGGGGAAGTTTTCGTAGATCGGCTTCGCGTGGTGGAAGTCCGTCAGGTCGCGGCACCGGTGCCGGTGGCGGTCGGCTCGGGCCTGGTCCCGGCCGGTGGTCGAGGCGGCCGATCCGGAGCAGGTGCGGGCCGCGTTGCGGGGCCCGGTGGGGGCTGGGGTGGCGGCGAACAGGTTGACGGAGGCGTTGGGTGAGCCGTTGCGGTGTCGGCCGCGGGTGACCGCCGCGGTCGGGCACCTCGTTGCAGCAGGCCTGCTGGTCTACCTCGGCGGGGACAGGTGGCCGAGCTCGGACGCCGCCGGGACCTGCCCGCTCTCCTCGACCGGTATGTTCCCCTCGGCCCGGACCAGGCCGCGGTACGGCTCGGGGTCCGCCGGGCCGACTTCGACCATGCCGTCAAGCTCGGGTGGATCGTCCCCACCGGGTCGGTCGAGATCGACTTCAAGCGCCAGGGCGGCATCACCACGGTCCCGCTGTACTCCGCGGAGGACGTCGCCCTGCTCCCGGTCGTCCGCCCGTACGTCGACTGGCGGGCCGTCTACGCCGTTGCCGACGGCCGCCGTTCCCCGCTCGCGGCCTTCACCCCGGTTGTCCGGGGCCAAGACCGTGTGCAGCTCGGGGACATCGCGCGGATGGCCCGAGTCGGGCGGGCTGCGGCGGCAGCCCGGCGCCGCCGCTACCCCGACTTCCCCGCACCGGCCGGAGGCACGGAGCTGCGCCCGCTGTTCGACCGGCCCGCGGTCGTCGCCTGGCTGCTGGCCCAGGACAAGATCGGCGTGCCCGTGGCCATGCCCGCGGGCACGCTGACCCTGGTCTGTTCCGGGCGGGGTGCGGCCCGGTTCCGGCTCGATGGCCCGTGGCTGGAGCTGGCCGACGACACCGAAGGGCAGGACCAGCTGTCCGGCTGGACCACGGACACCGACGCCGACGAGCTCGCCGAACTCGCCGCGGGCGAGTTCGGGGCGTCGACTAGCCGGCTGACGGTTCCGGGATCGGGCCCGGTGGCGGTGCTGGGGGAGGTCCGGGTCATCGAGCGCTACCGGTCAGGCGCGGGCGGCCTGCGCATCACGCTCGCATGGCCGGCCCGCCTACGGGGCGCCGCGGGCGAGAGACCTGCGGGCGGGGTGATCCGGCAGGCGGTGCCGTACGCCGGCCCGGCGGACGCCTGCCCGTGCCGTCGGCAGGACTGCGGGGGCCTGGTTCCGGCACCCCGGTGCGAGGAATACGGGGACGCAGCCGTCCCGGTGATGGAGTGGCACCCCGGCGGCGGAAGCCGCTGCGCGCAGCTGCACACCCGGTCGCTCACCCGCCGCTGACGAGTCCCTTGGTACTGACTTGCGTGGCTGCGTAGGTGGAGGACCTCGGCGACACCGCTCTCGTGTCGCATCAGGCGACCTCAGCTTGCCGTTCAACCTCCGGTGCCCGACGGGGCAAGTTCGATCGGCGTGGCGAGGGTTACTCGGGCGGTCCATGACCAGGGCTCCGTGGGCAGATCCCAGGTCACCTCGACGTCGGTGTCGTGGACGTCGCGGGCGAGTTCCACCACCATGACTGCCGCAGCGGCTCGCGCGTCCTGCGGGTCGGTGTTGATCGGAAGGTCCAGGCGCCCGCAGAGCATGCCGCCTTCGACGGGTTGGATCATGAAGCGCCAGCCCTCCGGCGTCGCCAGCAGGACGATCCCCTTCGGAATGCCCCAGGCGGGCCGCTTTTTCTTCTCCTTCTTGCGTCTCACCATGCCGCTATCCAACATCGTCGGGATCGTGGCGATGAACGGGGGTGGCGGGGCGGGCTGCGCCTCGGCCCGGTTGGTGCATTCTTGTGGTGAGCGGGGCGGGCGTAGGGCTCGCCCACCACGAGGTCGGCACCAAACCCCGACGGAGTGGCGGGTCGGCGAGCTCAGACTGATAGCAGGAATCCACCGATCTGATACTCCAGCCCTTCGCGGAACTCCAGGTGCGGGACGGCACTCCGCATTGCCGAGTACAGCTCGGGTGGCACCTCGTAGACCAGTGTCTCAAGGAAGTCGTCGTCCCGGCCGGGGAACAGGTCCCTGATCCTCAGGATCTCAATTCGGTTGAGGCCAGCGACATGTACGGCTTGCTCGTCACTGTCCCAGCCGATGAGTTCCCATCCAAGGGTTTCGGTGTTGATGTCGTCCACGCGCCTACGGTAAGCGCGAACCGCCCATGAGGTTAAACGGCAAGCTTATGCGTTCGGGTCCCAGGCGAAGAGCCGCTCGAAGATGACGCGGTCGCCGTCGATCGTCACCGAATCGCGCGGTGTGCGTCCGTGGAACCACAGGACCAGCTCACTGGCCGTGCCCCGGGCGGAGGCATCGGCCGGGGCCTGGGCCTGGCCTTCATCGGCGGCCGGGAGGCGGGCGGCGCGGGCGGCGGCGGCCTCGACCGTGAAGCGCCAGGAGCGGCCCTCGACGGCGTGGTAGTCGACGACGGCCGGCTCGTGCGGCCAGACACCCGACCACGCGCAGCAGGTGAACAGGAACTCCTCGACGCCGTCCAACACCACCTCCGCCGGCAGCGGCTGGGCGACGCCCACGGTGAGCTGGGCGTCATAGGTGTGCATCGCGATCTCCTGAAGCTGGTGTCGGGCGACGGCACCGCTGGTCCGCGGCGACTGCGAGGCGCCCCACCACGTCCAGCACTCGGCGTCCGGGCCGACCTCCTGCAGCGTGTCCAGCAGTTCCTGCGTCGAGGTGGCCAGCCAGGCCACCAATGCCTCGCGCTCCCGGGGCGCCTGCGCCTCGGCGCGCGCCGCCACGGCCTCGGCAGGCGGGGCGTCGGCCGGACCGGCCTTGATGACGGCGGCCCAGAACGGGCGGCCCGAGCCCACGTGCTGCGCCAGGTCGAACAGCGTCCACTCGGGACAGGTCGGCACCTGCACGTCCAGGCTGGGCGCGGCGGCGATCACGGCCCGGAAGGCCGTCGCCCGCTCGTCGATCAGCCGCAGCAGGTCAGGGAGTTCAAGGTTCTTTTGCACTACGGCTGCCTATCACTGCACTCCGGCGGCCGAAAGCGAGTTTCCCAGCCGCCGTGCGAATCTGCGGTTGCTTGTCACTGGCGGGAGCGGTCTGTGGTGCCTGCTCGTGGGGTACCGCTCGTGCTGGTGACGGCCTGGTGACGGCCTGGTGACGGCCTGGTGCGGGCGGGGTGGTGACGCGTTGCTGTGGTCCTGGTCGAGGGCGGTCGCGTGCCGTGGTGCGGCCAGGGTCCCGTGGAGCTCGTAGGCGTAGGCGTCGGCGAGGTTCTCGGCGAAGGCGGCGTCGGCGGTGTCCCGGACGATGCCCAGATCTTCCAGCTCGCCTGCCTGCTCGCCGGTCATGGTTTCGGCCCGGGAAGGCGCGTCGCCGGTCGGAGAGCACCGTCCGAGCGGGTATGCGCCCTCTCTTTATGTGCCGGAATGGTGGCTCGCAGGAAGCCCGCCCCTCCCGGCGTGCGGGCACGCCGGGGCGTCGCTAGAGGTGGGGCAGCCAGTTGTTGGTGAAGTGGGAGCGGTCCCGTGCGCGCTGTGCTTTCTCCTCGAGGAGCCTGCGGAAGCCTGCGAGGGCGTAGCGTTCCCCGGTGTCGGCTCTGGGGCCGGGGATTCCGACCACGGTGGCCATGCACTGCTGGGGCTGGGGCTGCCAGCCGGTCACCAGGACGCGTAGCCGCATGTGCTCCGCGCGACGTTGCATCTCCAGGAGGTGGAGCAGGCCGTCGACGTCCATGGACGCGACGGCGTGCAGATCCACCAGGAGGTCGCGCTCGTTGATGGTCACGTAGTCCAGCGCCCGCTGGAGCACTTCTCCGGCGGCCTCGTCGAGGTCTCCGGCGGCGCTGATCAGAATTGAGCTGCCGCAGTGCTGGACGTCCACGTTGATCAAGATGCTGCTCCCGTCACCCGAAGGCACCATACCTACGGGCCCATCATCCTGGCGCGAGGCGATGGAGGGCTGGCGTGCGGCGCGCGGGAGCGCGCAGTGGTAGCGGGTCGGGGCAGGATCCGCCGGCTGGGGGCTGGCCTACGGGGTGAGGGTGAAGAGGTCTCGTGCGCCGGTGATGTCCAGGAGGCGCCTGCCTTGGGTTGCGCGATGTCTGGCGCATTCTGAGGCCGCCGGAGACCGGCCGCCTGCCCGTGTCGTGTACCTTGCCGCTCCCTTCTTCGGCAACGAAGCCCTCCTCGTACTCGAACTGTCCTTCCCGGCGGGTGCACTCGGGTGTTCGCGCCTTCCGGATGCTCGCGGCGGGGTAGAAGGTGGGGGAGGCAGGTTGGTCCGTACCACGTGGAGGGGCAGCATCATGGCGGAGAGCAGCGGGGAGACCCTGGCCGCGCAGGCGTTACGGGAGGCGGAGAAGCTGTTTCCGCTGCCGCAGGTGAAGCCGCCGAAGGACTGCGATCGCTGTCTGGAGTACGCCCGCCGCCGCGACGAATCTGAAGGTCCTAACCGGCTCACGGTGGTAACGGACATGCAGGTCCTGATGAAACGATGCGCCGCGGCCGGCCACCGATGACCGAAGGGCAGCCGCAGTTCACGGTAGGGCAGGAGGACTTCGACCACGGCCGTCAGAAGCAGGGCCGGGTGGTCCGCCTGTACTCCTCACCGCTGGTGCTACGCCTGCGGGGTACGGGCGCGGCGACCCGGCCAGGGCGGCGCCCCCCTACTCCGTCAGTCCCGTACGCGCCGTCGTTCCGCCGGACACGTTCCCGGTGGAGTGGAGTGCGCACCCCACGAACTGCGGGTCGGGGAGCGGATCCTGCATGGCGGCCGGCCGCTGTGCATCCTTCGGTCGGACTTCGGCGGCCGTGGACCTGAGCCGCGCACCGTTGTCGCTCCCGGCGGGCTGGGCCTCAAAAAGGAGCTGATCCCTCGGTCGTCGCACCTGGGTGCGGTGGACGTGCATCCTCCTGCTACGCGGCGGCTCCGTGCTGGCCATCCGTGCTTTCAGTGAGCCGGACTCGGGTCATGCGGGAGGAGTTGGGGGAGCGGTGGTTGTGGAGGGCCAGCAGGAGGCCCAGGCCCATGGCCGTGATGGTCCAGGCGGCGAGGACGGCCAGTGCGGTGAGCCAGAGGGACATGACGGCACTCCGTTCGTGATGTTGCGGGCGGCTGCTGAGGAGACCTTTTGCCCTGGCTTTGGGAGCACATGCGTGTGGATTTGTTCATATGGTCTGCACCTTCAACATTTTGTTAGGTCGAAGAGAGCCGTAGCCATCGAATGTCGGCCAGTCGAGGCACGGAAACCTTCCATCGGGCAGTCAATGGCTAAGAAATTCCGTTGATTCACCCTGTGTGACCTTGGTTCCTTAGGGTGATTGCGACGCGGAACCTTTCATTCCACTGTGGATCTGTCGTGAGGATGAGGAGTGCTCGCCAGGGGGGCGGGTGCTTCTTCATGGGGGATCAATGTCGAATGTGCGCGTCAAAAAACGCTGGTCACAGGCGGTTTGCGCGAGCGGAGTGGTCGCCGCCGTCACCGTGTGGGGGATGACCCCCGCGGTAGCGGCGCCTGGAGTGCTGTCGCAGTTGGTGGCGTTGACGGAGTCGACGCAACCGGTGCTGACGGCGAAGACCGCGGCCGGCTCGGGCCAGGTCACGGTCAAGTTCTATGCCGGCACCTACGCCGGTGGCGGTGCCAACGACATGGTCGACGGCACCGCGGTCACGGTCGCCGCGGGCGAGGTCGCCCGGCTGAAGGTGCCGGACCCGCTGCGTACCGGCACGCAGTTCGACTGGCAGGCGCAGGCCTGCACGGGTAGCGACTGCACCGCCCTGACGGCCCGCCAGTCCACCCGGGTGAGCCCGATGACGGGCGCGGGTGAGCGGCCGGGGGCGACCCGGTTGAAGTTCGCCGCGGGCGACCACGTCGGCGCGCAGGTCGACGTGGGCACCGGCAACCTGCTGGTCACCACCGGCGATCTGACCCTGCCCGGTATCAGCGGCGACACCGGTCTCGGCGTGGCCTACAACAGTGCGTCGATCGGCACGGAGGCCACCGGCTCCGCAGCAGCGGCCGGCTACGGCTGGAAGCTGGCCCCGTACGACATTTCCTTGACGGTGCACGAGGAGGGATCGGTCACTTACTACGGCCGCGGTGGCACTACCTGGCTGTTCACCAACTCCGCCTCCGGCCTGCAAGCTCCGGCCGGTGCGAAGGCCAAGCTCGTCAAGAACGGCGACGGCAGCTACACGCTCACCGCCAACGACGGCTCGGGCAAGCAGGACTTCGACACGGCTGGCAAGCTGACGAAGAGCACCGACCGCAACGGCAACGCCACCACCCTCACCTACAACGGCGCCCTGCCCTCCACCATCGTGTCCACCCGCGGTACCCAGGCCCAGAAGACGGCCGCCTACGCCACCGCCTCCGGCCACGTCACGACGCTGACGCAGACCGGCCAGGACGGCACGAAGCGCACCGTCACCTACACCGTCAACGCCGCAGGCGATCTCTCCTCGGTCAAGGACACCCTCGGCCGCACCACCTCGTTCGGGTACACGGCGCACAAGCTGACCTCGATCACCAACCCGGGCGGCGGCGTGACCCGCTTCGCCCACGGGTCGGTCGGTGTCACCTCCATCACCCAGGAGAACAAGGCCTCCGGCTCCCCGGGCGACTCCGTCACCCGCCTGTCCTACGCCGACCCGGCCAAGACGGTCGTGGCCTCACCGAACACCGACCAGGCCCAGGCGATCACCGCGGTCCCGCACACCACCTACGAGCTGACCGACGACAAGTCGGGCCGGGTCAAGAAGGCAACCGACGCCGAGGGCCGCGAGCGCTCCAAGACCTACACGGCCAACTTTGACACCGCTACCGCCACCGACGGCACCGGTGCCGGAGCCGGCACCACGACGAACACCTTCGGCGCCAACAGTGGTGAGTCCGTCACGAAGTCCGAGTCCGCGACCGGGGCCTCCTTCTCGGCTGCCTACGGCAACACGGCGGCCGGCTCGAAGTATCTGCCCTCCGAGTCGACGGACGGACAGTCGAACAAGTCGACTTACACCTACAACGGCGCCGGGAACCTCTCCGAGACGACTGACGCCAATGCATCCACCGCGAAGGTCGACTACAACGCTGACGGCACGGTGAAGACCTCCACCGACCCCGGCAACACCACCAGCACCACCTACAACTACGACACCGCCACCCACCAGGCCACCTCCGTGGACCCGGCCGGCGGTTCGCTGAAGGTCAAGTCCTACACCTACGACACCTTCGGCCGTATGGCCACCGCGAAGGACGGCCGTGGCACGACCAGGGTCTTCACCTACGACGACGGCGACCGGATCAGCAAGGTCGACTACTCCGACACCACCCCGGACGTCTCCTATACCTACGACGGGTTCGGCCGGGTCGCCACCCGCACGGACGCCTCCGGGACCACCACCTACGGCTACGACGACCTGGGCCGGCTGACCTCCCGCACCGCGACGTCAGGCGGCGGCACGCTCGCCTACCGCTACGACAAGAACGGCAACCAGACCGCCCTCACCGACGCCCGCGGCACCACGACCTACAGCTACGACGACAGCAACAAGCTGACCCAGCTGACGACCAACGCTCCCTCCACGTCGACGAAGATCGGTTTCGTATACGACGACCGGGGTCGGCGCACCGACACCTACTTCGGCACCAACGACGCGCGGACGATCTTCAAGGCCCGTGTCCACCAGGACTACGACGCCGGAGGCCGCATCAGCCGAGTGTGGGCCGATCAGGGCCCTGCCACCTCGCCGACCCGACAGTTCGACACCACCTACTGCCGCGCGATCGGCACCTCCGGAACCTGCTCCACTGCGACGGGCGACGACCGCAGCCTGCTGCAGTGGAGTAAGGACAACCTTTCGGGTAAGACGACCAGCTACGGCTACGACACGGCCAACCGGCTGACGCAGGTCGCGACCTCGGGGGGTGGCAAGACGTACACGTACACCTACGACGCCCGCGGCAACCGCAAGACCTCCTCCGACGGCGCCACCACCCAGACCCTCGCCTACGACGCCGCCAACCAGATCACCACCGCCGGCTACGCCTACGACGGCCAGGGCAACCTCACCACCACCCCCGCCCTGTCCGCGGTGACCTACGACGCGGCCGGCCGGATGGCCACCGCCAAGACCGCCAACGGGACGGGCACCTACACCTACGCCGGGACCACCGCCAATGAACTGGTCCACCAGACCACCGACAAGGGCGAGAGCGTCGACTACGTCCACGGCCGCACCGACCAGTACGGCATGCCCGTCATTGAGCAGGTGAAGCTGGCCGCCGGCACCGCCTACATCGAGCACGACCCCACCACCGGCCAGCCCCTGGCCCTGCGCACCACCAACGGCTACGAGGCCTACTACATCATCGACGGCCTCGGAAGCCCGGTGCAGTTCATCAACCAGTCCACCGTCCAGTCCGGGGTCTACGAGTACGACCCCTACGGCGCCGCCCAGACGGTCAAGTCCGGCACCGCGGCCACCGAGAACCCCTACCGGTTCGTCGGCGGCACCTACGACCGCACCACCGGCTACCTCAAGTACGGCCAGCGCTGGTACGACCCCACCACCGGCCGCTTCACCAGCCAGGACCCCCTCACCTTCCTTGCCGACCCGGCACAGGGAAACCGCTACGCGTATGCCGGCGACGACCCCATCAACAACATCGACCCCAGCGGGAAGTCGATCTGGAGCTCCGTCACCGGCGCCGTGGGGATGGCGAACGACATCAACGACGTCGGCGAAGCATGGAACGCCGGACTCGAAGGGAACTGGGGAGAAGTAGCCGGAATCACCTTCGGAATGGCTTTCGGCACAGCAGTGGAAGCCGCCTGCATCGGTGTCGGAGGTTATGTCGGAGGCCCCATGGGGGCAGCAGCGGTGGCCCTTCCCTGCATTGCGGCAGGCGAGGCCGCCGGAGACTTCGCGAAGGAACAGACAGTCGAAGCCTGGTCATAAGAAATGATGCGGCGGCCGGCCTGAACCGGCCGCCGCATCGAACCAACAGGAGGAATCATTATGGGTTCGGAATCGACCCTGCTGCTGGCCAGGGGCGAGTGGATCCCCGAAGGATGGACCGGGCCGGTCTTCTTCATCTCCCTTGCTGTTGCAGCCTTGGCCCTGGTGGCCGTCCGCTGGTACCAGAAGAAACGCTGAATGGAGAATAAGCACATGCAACGCGGCAACCCGTCAATCGCTCTCATCTGTGCCTACATCGGCGCGGTCACCGGAGGGATCGCGTCCGTTATCGGTGTTGTGGCCAGCCTTTCCCTCGGGGGGAGTCCAGCTGTGTACGGGTTGGTGGTGGCCATGATCGTGCTGACGGCGCTGGCTGTCTGGTACATCCGCCAGGCCCACAGTCGACGATGAAAGGCGGCGTGGCAGGCGCCGTCCTGCGATGACCCGATCAACAACATCAACTCGCAGTGCATTTCCGTTCTGACCAGCGTCGGCGGAGCCGGTCCTATCGCTGGCAGAATTATCATCACTGCCGAGGAGATGCCTCGGTGCTGGGCGCGGGAACCCTTTCCATCCCGGCGCCCTTTACCGTGATCGGGTTCGGCCCGGACCTGTTCGGAGTCGGCCTTACGGCTACTGGTGACTGAAACTCAAAACTTCATGAATGTGGTGCGGGACGCGTTGGGCGGTGTGCAATGCACCGTAAAGCCCGTCGATAGATGGGGTGATCGAGATGTCCCGAGATAAAAAGTTTTCACTGGTTCTCGCCCTCGTCGGTGCCGCGCTCTTTACTGTTGGTGCGCTCATCTACGCGACTGACCAGCTGTGGAATTAGATGCGACATCGTGCAGGGTGGGGGACCCGAGGCTCTTCCGCCCCTCCGGTGCGGTCCCGGCTGCGGCTTCCCGCCGAGTGCGCGGCGCGGTCAACCGCTCGCAAGTCGGCGAGGCTCCGTCCCCGGCGAGCGGCAGCCTGGCACCTCGACAAGCCGACGCCTCGATGGAACGCCGGGCGGCCGGCGCGATCCGGCCGCGCACGTGTCTGCTTCGTCTACAGGTCGGTGAACGGCGAACGGGGGGATGACCCGGACGATCGCGACGAGGTGCAGACGGGGCAGGGGCAGGGCGTATAACCAGCCGCCGGTTCAGGGGGCGTCGGCGGCGCGCTCGAATACGACCAGCAGCCACTCGTCGCCCCGCGCTTCCACGGCCAGGCCGGCGGCGCGGAGCGCTGCTGCCATGGCCAACCCGAACGCGTGCCGCAGCCCGGGTAGATCGGCGGGGGCGGGGCGGCGGCCGCGGCGAGGCTGGGCGAGGTCTTCGGGCAGCCAGCCGACCATGACACCGGGCGTGGCGGATCAGGTGGACGCCTTCGGCCCCGGTGGCGATCTCCTCGAACCCCGCATCCGACAGGACCGCCCGCACACGGGCCAGCAGCTCCTCGCCCTGATCATTCATGCCGCGACCCTAGAGTGCCTTGCCCCGGAACAAGACGGGGGCGCTGCCGGCTGGGTGCGCGTTAGCCGGGTAGCCCCGCGCACGCCGCCCGGTCCGGACAGGTCGGGCCCGTCCCGGTCCCGCTGACCGCGTGACCTGCTGAACTCCAAGGAGCCTCCTGCTGATGGCCACCCCCGCACCCCTGTCCGCTGGCGCGCCGTTCTCCGAAGCGCCCGCCGAGGCCGTCCAGTCCGCCGCACCGGACGGTCGCTGCTGAGCTTCGCCGAATCGGCGAGCAAGAAGGTCTCTTTCGCCAACGACATCATCATGATTGGCCAACTTGGCAGCCAGATATCGCAAGGGGACTGGGAAGGAGCAGCAGGGACAGCACTGTCGTTCGCGGTCGACAAGGGAACCGAGGCCGGCTGCCTGTACGTCAGCAGCGGGGCGGCTGCTCCCGTCTGTTCCTTCATAGGAAATGCAGCGGGCCAAGCCGCCGGGGAAATCCACACAACGCTACTTCATGAGGTGAGTACATTGAGAGAACTGGCATACAAGGGTTTCCCGTCCGGAACTCCGCTTTGGATCCTTGCGATCATCATCATAGTTGGGTTTGCAATAGCTTTCGCGGTTCGCCGAAAGCGCTGACGGGCTTTACAGGCAAAGTGGGTGTGCGGCCGTGCCATGCCATGGCCGTTGAGCTGATCCTGTGGGGCAGCGCCCCGACGCTGGCTGACTTCCCGCCCGGGCCTACGCACGGTGACCCCGACCAGATGTCTGGTCGGGGCCGTATGTGCGGGGTCGCTGAGCTAACGGAGAAGTCCGGCACGGCCGCCACCGAGAATCCCTACCGGTTCGTCGGCGGCACCTACGACCGCACCACCGGCTATCTCAAGTACGGCCAGCGCTGGTACGACCCCACCACCGGCCGCTTCACCACCCAAGACCCCCTCACCTTCCTCGCCAACCCGGCCCAGGGCAACCGCTACGCCTACGCCGGCCCCAACCCCGTCAACAACATCGGCCCTACAGGAAAGCGTTTCCTCGAGGCGGTTTCCAGCGCCCTGGACGCGAAGTCCTTGGGCGAGGCAGCCGGGGCCGCCGAAAATAGCGAATGGGGTGACTTGGCCGGAGTAGCCGCCGGCGCTTTGGCGGGCGCAGTGACCGAGGCCACCTGTGGAACCGCCGCAGCAGCAATATCTCTCCCGACCGCCGGCGTCGGTGGCGTCTTGGTGGGCGCAGGCTGCCTGGAACTCGGGGAATTCGTCGGAAGTCAGGTGGAAGGAGCAGTCTCGGAAAAGATGGCGTAGAGGCAGCGAAGCGCAGCGATCCGAAGTGGCCTAATCGCATTGTGAACAAAAGGCTAAGATGAGAGGGATTACATGCTGGTTGCACTTGCCAAAAGTGGACCGTATGGCTATCTTCCCGCTGCGGGGTGGGTTCTCGGTTTCATAGCCCCAGCGCAGGAAGGTTTCCAGGAGGCGGGCGCCGAGGTAGCCGCCGATCAGCCCGCCAGCGCCGCAGGCCAGGCCGAGCCCCGGCGTCGTCCCGGACGGGCCGGTTCCGTTGACGGACCGCGTGACGGCGGGCCCGGGTGGAGCGATGACCGATGAGGTCGGCGTCATCACCGGCGACGTCACCGTGACTACCGAGGCCGGTCCGGAGGGCCAGGCCTTGGTACGGATCCAGTACACGGGCGCCAAGGAGTGGTACACCCTCACCGGTAGCCCCACCCCATTGCCACCCGGCGGCCGCGTCGGCTGGTCCGGGTGGCTCTGCCTGTGTATCGGCCGTGCGGTGAGCGGAGGCGAACGCATCGGTTCAGCCGGAAAGGCTGCTTCCCGGTCGGAGGCATCGGCTCGTGAAACGGGACCGTTGGGCTGCGGTCGGCATGATCGGTCTTGGGCTCGGGGTGCTCGGCATGGCCCTCACCCTGCTCGATCGTTTCCTCATCTGAGATGCCGACGGGAGCGAGGCCGGATCACCGGGGCGGAGTTCCTTGGCGGCGCTGTCGAGAATTCGGCCACCGGACGCGTGGTCGTAACCCGCAGAGAGAGGAGGGCACTGTGCAGCACGGAGATCTGACGGAGCTCGCCAATCGTGGACGCCTGATCCCCGAGGGCACCGCAGGGCTGGTCATCTTCCTGGTTGCCATCGCGGTGGTGTTGATGATCGTTTACGGCCGGAGGTCGCGAAAGCGGGTAAGTGAGATCGGCTGACCGGTTGACCGGAGGTGCCGGTCTGCGCGGCGATCGAAGTGATCACCGGTGTGATGCGATGCGGCGCGGTGCGAAGCATTCTGGGGGCCGACAAAAACCTGTCGGCCCCCAGAATGCTTCGCACGGCAGACTGAGGAAGTAGGCGCGACCGCTGTCCAGGAGCGGGCGGTCCACGACGCCCGCGCGCTCAGACCAGCGGTGGCTGCCAGCAGTTGCCGGGGGACGCGGGGCGGGTCCGTGGGTCCGAGCCGCGCGTGCCGCACGGCGTCGGTCGGATGCCTCGTACTGGGCCCCGCCATGAACAGCCCGACCGGTGTGCGGCGTGTTCCCATCGCAGACTTCGGCGGTGATCTCGCAGGGTTGGAGGAGAGTGCCAGGCAGGGGGCATGCCCGTTCATCTGAGTGAGCCCTCATGAGCATTGGTCTCCTCATTGGCCCTGCCTGCCCAGCCTCCTGATCAGGGCTCGGGCCTCGTCGCCGTGGACGATGAAGCCTTTTGGCGACGGAAGGACCTCATCCACCGCTCGGTCACGGATGCCGTGTGCGGGTGCTGCCGGTTAGGGGTGACGGCCCGGGCCAAGAGGTGAGCCTGCCAAAGGAGTCGGGGAGAGAGCGGCGTGTTCCTCGCCTGCTTCCAGCAGGGTGTCTGCGGCGCCGACGATCAACGGGTCGGGTTGACCGAGGGCCGAGGGGTCCTTGCGGTCGTAGTCGATGCGCGCCAAGAGGCTTCGGATCGCTTCGAGGCGGGCCCGGCGCTTGTCGTTGCTCTTGACCACGGTCCACGGCGCGTGGTCGGAGTCGGTCGCCCGGAACATGTCTACTTTCGCCTCCGTATAGGCATCCCACAGGTCGAGGGAGGCAAGGTCGGTGGGCGACAGCTTCCACTGGCGTACCGGGTCTACCCGCCGGATCGCGAAGCGGGTGCGTTGCTCGGCTCGGGAGACGGAGAACCAGAACTTGATCAGGATGATACCGTCCTGGACGAGCATCTCCTCGAACGGCGGGCACTGGCGCAGGAAGAGCGCGTACTGGTCATCGGAGCAGAACCCCATGACCTTCTCGACGCCTGCGCGGTTGTACCAGGAGCGGTCGAAGAAGACGATCTCACCGGGGGCTGGGAGGTGGGATATGTACCGCTGGAAATACCACTGCCCGGCTTCGCGCTCGGTGGGCTTGTCCAACGCGACGATGTGGGCGCCGCGGGGGTTGAGCCGCTCGGTGAACCGCTGGATCGTTCCGCCCTTTCCGGCGGCGTCGCGGCCCTCGCACACCACGACGACCCGGGACCCGGTGGCCTTGACCCAGCTCTGCAGTTTGAGCAGCTCGATCTGCAGGATCCTCTTGGATCGCTCATATTCCCCGCGCCGGAGCTTGCGATCGTAGGGGTGGTTCTCCCGCCAGGTTTTGATCGTGGTGCCATCGGCGTCGAGCAGCACGGGCTCCTCGGGTCGGCTCGCATCCACACTCAATCCTGCGAGGAGATTTTGGGCATCCTGTGGTGCTTTCTCGGCGTCCATACCGCGCGTCTACCCCACGAGTCGTAGCTCGACCTTGCACGCGGAGAGTTCCCGGCATGACCCGCCGATGGCCGCAGGCCGACGCGGATCGAGGAAGAGCCGGGCTCTCGACCTCTGGCTGGCTATCGGCCGGCCGGGGAAGGTGCTAGAGCCATTTGTTGCGGCGCAGGGCACGGTGGATGACCGTGCAGGCGCTCACCATGACGATCCAGACGGCCGGGTAGCCATAGGGGGATTTCAGTTCGGGCATGTGCTCGAAGTTCATGCCGCACACGCCGACGACCATGGTGGGGACGGCGATCAACGCTGCCCAGGCGCTGATGCGGCGCATGTCGGCGTTCTGCTGGACACCGAGCTGGGCGATGCTGGCGCTGAGCATCCCGGTGATCAGCTCGTCGAAGGACTGGATCTGCTCACTGACCCGCTGGTGGTGGTCGGCGACGTCCCGGAAGTATGCGGCCACCTCCTTCGGAATCTGGGGGATGGTGCCCTCACTGAGGCGTTGCAGGGCTGATGCCAACGGCATGACGGCACGCTTGAACTCCAGGAGTTCGCGCTTGAGCTGGTAGATGCGCCCGGCGTCGACGGGCCGGTCGGGGGAGAACACCTCACTCTCCAGGGTGTCGACGTCACCCGCGAAGGCATCGGCTACCTCGACGTAGCGGTCGACAACCATGTCCGCGACCGCGTGCAGGATGCCCGCGGGCCCGCAGCCCAGCTGCTGCGGATCGTCCTGGAGCTGTTGCCGGACACCGTCCAGAGAGGGAGCGCTGCCGTGGCGGACGGTGATCGCGTACCCGGGCCCGGCGAAGACCATGATCTCCCCGGTGTCGACGATCTCACTCGTCGAGGTGACCCTCTCGTGGTCGACGTAGACGATCGTCTTCAACACCAGGAACAGCATGTCCCCGTAGCGCTCCAGCTTCGGCCGCTGATGCGCGTGAACGGCATCCTCGGCCGCGAGCGGGTGCAGACCGAACGCCTGGGCAACCTCATGCAGCTGCTCCTCACTCGGCTCGTACAAGCCGATCCACGCGAACCGACCCGCCTCCGGTTCGATCCGCTCCATGATCCTGCCCAGGTTCACCTGCCCGGGGACCCGTTTCCCGTCCTCGTACAGCGCGCAGTCCACGACCGCCGACGGCAGGCCACCGTTGCTGTGCTGCGCTTCCATCTGCTGCCCCTTTGTCTGACATCGAACGTGTACTGAGGCGGCCTAACCACGACCGCTTGTCTCACGGCCCTCGGTTTCCGTGGCTGTGGCGTGGAGCATGGAGCCGTCGCAACGGACGCTCTGCCCGTTGATGCTGAACGCCGGAGCGTCTTTCCACAGCTTCGGTCCAGCGTGATGGCCGGCCGACGGACAGGGCCAATCTCGCCCGTCGAGGCCCAGGGCCGTCGCGCCCTCGTCCAGCTCGGACGGCCATCTCTTCGGCCGGGCCGAACCGCACCGGCCCCTGCCCGACGCCTGACCAGGAAGAACGGCCTGTGCACATGGGTCGGGGGGGGGGGGGGCCGCCGGGGGGGGGGGCCCCCCCCCCCCCCGCGCCCTGGGGTAAAAAAATGTTTGCATATAATATTTATAGCAGGGGGGGGCCGCGGGGC
>NZ_JBITDL010000009.1:0-15194 GCF_044454225.1 Streptomyces sp. NPDC051563 | reverse complement strand
CCCGGCGGCCGGCCAATACGGGGGCCGGCGCACCCCCCCCGCGCCCGCGCCCCCCCCCGCCCCCCTCAATCCCGGCGGGTCACATGGGGGGGGGCCCCCCCCCCCCGGCGGGCCCCCCCCCCCGACCCATGACGATCAGTGCTTGAAGACGTCCTTGACCTTCTCCTTGGCCTGCCGGGCGTCACCCGTGGCCTGCTCCGCGCGGCCCTCAGCGGTCAGTCGCTCGTTGCCCGTCAGGCGGCCGGCGGTCTCCTTGAGCTTGCCCTTGGCCTGCTCGACCTTCGCCTCGGCCTTCTGCTCACCAGACACAGCTGATCACTCCCTCATGGTGGAAACGACGTACGAAACCTCGTATGGCCGCTGGCAGCTCTCGCAAACGGGCCGATCGCGAAAGGCTTGCCCGGGATCACCAGGGCCGTGCCGCGTCGTGCTACCGCACCCCTTCGGATCCGCGCCGCCGGCGGGCCCCGTCATCGGTTCCCCCGACAGGCGTGCCTGCGTCGGCTCCCGTCGCAGCCCGGCCTCAATGGCCTACCGGTGTTTCTACGTCATTGACAAGGGCGGTGGACGAGGACAGTCCGCAATGGAGAGGAACTGTATCCAGACCATTTCGAGGGACCGTATGTGGGAACTTGTCGACGAGCTGCACGACATTGAAAAACAGCAGTACGAGCTGGGCCTGCGGCACGCCTCGGTCATGCGCGCACTGGTGCTGGCCTCGGGCGGGGTGAAGGAGGCCGCGTCCCTGCTGCGGCTGGATCCCAAGACGGTCCGGGCCCGGGAGCGCGCCACCGACCTGGCCCTGGTCCTCTACCGGGGCAACAACACCGACAAGGTGGGCCCCGACGGCCGCGTCTACGGCGAACTCGGTGACGAGAACAGCCCGGCCCAGCGAGACGCCGACCGGATGTGGTTCATCATCGCGCAGGACAAACGCTCCCTGCTGCGTGCCATGGTCTACGTGGTCAACGGGCAGGTGCGCAGGGTTCGCGCCGTGCTGGATGAGCCCTGGGAGGAGAACGAGCAGGGCAGGGTCGCGGTGCCGATCGGGCCGCCGCTGTCCGCACTCGAGCTGGTCGAGGCGTTCCCCGGGCTGCCTTTCACCCTGGGCGATGCCCGGCCGATGGTCAGGGGCAAGATCCGCGAATATCTCGCCTTGTCCTCGGGCGCGGAGGTGACACGTTGACAGAACCCACCTTGCGGATCCGCGTCAGCGCTCTCGCCGGCACCATGCTGCTGACGGTCAGCGGAGAGATCGATCTCGATACCGCCCCTCAGCTCCAGGACGCCGTCGATGCCGCCCGGCCGGGCCCCGGCCGGTCTCTGCTCCTGGACATGTCGGGCGTTGACTTCTGCGACTGCTCGGGCCTGACCGTGCTGATGCGTGCAGGGGCAGCGAACCCGGGCTCCCGCTCCGACCCTGCCACCCCGTGGCGTCAGCTCCGCCTGAGTGGTCTCTACCATGAGGACCTGTTGCAGGCGCGCCACCCGGAGGATGCTGAGGATGTTCTCGGTCGATGTAAGGCATGACGCCCGGGCCGTGGTGTTCGGGCTGCGTGGGGACCTCGACTTCGACAGCGTGGTGCAGCTGCGAGACGCCGCCGAGAAAGAGCTCGCGGGCGGCCGCCAGGAGGGGCCGGTCGTGGTCGACTGCTCGGCTCTGACGTTCTGCGACTCCTCGGGCATCGGCGCACTGGTCCAGCTCTACCAACGGCTGTCGGCGGACGGCCGGGTCTTGCGCCTCGCATCGGTGCCGACCGCCACTGCCCGGCTGTTCGCGATCACTGGCCTGAACCACCTCTTTACGGTGTACGCCGACACGCCCCAGGCTCTGGCGGCAGGCGCCGCCAACGCTCCAGTACAGCCGGATGAAGGAATGCGCACATGACGGCTGTACCGGGACAACACCCCGAGGCCGGACCCCGGCCGGCACTGCCCGAGCCGGAGGACGACCTGCGGCTGCTGTTCGGGGAGTCGAGAGCCGTCTTCGCCTCCCTCGCCGGCCCCGCGCACATGCTGGAGACGGCGAACACCGAGTTCTTCACCGTGATCGGTGGCATCGAGCCCACAGGCGCCGGGGCGCCGCTGGGGCAGCTGATGCCCCACCTCGTCGAGCAGGGATTCATCGGCCTCCTGGACCGGGCTTACCGCACCGGCAGAGCGTTCAGCTCGCGCAACACCCGGCTCCTGTCCTTCCAAGGCGCCGAAAGCGTCGAAGCGTTCTTCGACTTCACCTGCGAGCCCCGCCTGGATGCCGGCGGCAGCACCATGGGCGTTCAGGTGACCGGGGTGGAGACCACTCAGGTCAGGCACGCCGCCCGGCTGACCGCCGAGCACCGCGTCCTGCTGGAGCAGATCGCCCGCCAGGCCCCCCTGCCCGACGTCCTGGACGGAATGGCCCGCGCCATCGAGGAACTCGCGCCCGAGGAAGTACTGGTCTCCGTTCTCCTGGCCGACGCGGACGGTCACCACCTTCGCCACGGTGCGGCCCCCAGCCTGCCCGACTTCTACAACCGGGCCATCGACGGCATCGCCACCGGCGAAGGCGTCGGCTCCTGCGGCACCGCCGCCCACCGCCGCCAGCGGGTCAGCGTCTGCGACATCGCCACCGACCCCTTCTGGGACGACTTCCGCGACCTGGCGGACAAGGCCGGCCTCGCCGCGTGCTGGTCCACACCGATCCTGGCCCGCGACGGCTCCCTGCTGGGCACCTTCGCGATGTACCACCGCACCCCGCGCGCCCCCCAGGCAGCCGACCTGGCCCTGGCCCGGGTCTTCGCCGACACCGCCGCGCTCGCCATCGAACGCGCGCACGCCGAACAGGCACGCCAGGCCGCCGAAGACCGGGAGAAGGCGGCCCGCGCCGACCTCGCCTTCCTCCTCGACGCCAGCACCGCCCTGTCCAGCGACCTGGACGTCGCCCAGGCCCTGGCCCGCCTCGCCGACTCCTGCATCCCCCGGCTCGCCCCGCTGTGCGCGGTGGACACCGTCGAGGGCGGGCGGGTGCGCCGCGTCGCGGCCGCCGCCCCCGACCAGCGCCAGCACGACCTGCTGGCCTCCCACATCCCCGTCTACGACGCCACCGACGACGCGGTCGCCCGGGTCCTGGCCTCCGGCATCAGCGAAGTGGCCCGCCGAACCCCGACCGGGCCCGGCCCCTGGCAGGAACTGGACGTCACCGGCTACCTGTGCGTCCCCCTGATGGACCGCGGCACCGCCTTCGGCGCCATGACCCTGCTGTCCACCGGCACGAACTCCTTCGACGGCCACACCGTGGCCCTCGCCGAGGAACTCGCCCGACGTGCCTCCTCCGCCGTCCGCAACGCCCGCCAGTACACCCAGCGCGCCGCCCTCGCCCGCGACCTGCAGGCCGGCCTCCTGCTGCCCGACCTGCCCGCCGTGCCCGGCGCCGACGTCGCCACCTACTACCACCCCGCCGGTGAAGGCCTCAATATCGGCGGCGACTTCTACGACATCTTCCCCCTCGACGACGGCCGCTGGGCCTTCCTCCTCGGCGACGTCTGCGGCCGCGGCGCCATCGCAGCCACCACCACCGCGCTGGTCCGCCACACCGCCCGTGCCGTCGCCCCACTCCTGCCCGGCCCCGACACCGTCGTCCAGGCCATCAACACGGCCCTGATCAAACGCCCCGCCGGCCACGGCACCGGCTTCGTCACCCTCGTCTACGGCCAGCTCACCCCCACCGACCACGGCCTCGACATCGACCTCGTGCGCGCCGGCCACACCCACCCCATCCACCTCGACAGCGCCAACACCGCTCGCACCGTCGAGACACCCGGTCTCCTCCTCGGCATCACCCCCGAACCCGAGATGCGCGTCCACCACCTGCATCTGGACCCGCACGAGAGCCTTCTGCTCTACACCGACGGCATCACCGAGGCACGCAGCGACAGCGGTACACAGTTCGGCGAAGAACGCCTGGCCACAGCCCTCGACGACACACCGCTCCAGCCGGCCGCACAGGACGTCATCGACACCGTCGTCCACGCCGTCCGCACCTTCACTCACGGCCGCACCATCGACGACGACCAAGCAGTCCTCGTCCTGACCGCCACCTGAACCGGAATCGAGATGATCACACGATCAGGACGTTTCGAATCCTCCCCGCGGTACAGACGAGTGCTGACACCGGCTTTACACATCGAGGTAGGAGAAGCGCATGGGCATCATTGCCTGGATCCTGATCGGCCTGCTCGCGGGCTTCATCGCGAAGGCGCTGATGCCGGGTAAGGACCCGGGCGGGATCGTCATCACCATGCTCATCGGCATCGCGGGCGGCCTGCTCGGCGGCTGGCTCGGCAAGGTGATCTTCGGTGTCGATTCGATCGACGGGTTCTTCGACCTCTCGACCTGGATCGCCGCGATCATCGGCTCGGTCATCCTCCTCGCGCTCTACCGGCTCGTCACCGGCAACAAGCGCCACCACAGCCACGCCTGAACCGCCCGGCACCTGACCCGACCAGTACGGCTCCCCCTCATCTGAGGGGGAGCCGTACTGGTCTTCCGTGCCACAGGGCGGTCAGCTCTTCGTTGTGTGATCTTGTGTATGGCTGCGGTTTCGGGGTATCCGGCCGGGAGCAGCCGTGTGGCTTGCTCTGGATGAGGGTGGCGTATGGCTGCTGTGGTGCCCCAAGACGAGTGTGAGTCGCTGGCCGGCCACCCGATCGTGACGGCGATGGCCCTGGACGGCAGTGAACCGATCGCCGGGGCCAGGCGTGCCGCCCGCAGTTTCATGACCGCGGTGCAGGCCGTCCACGGGGTTCCGGTGTCGGACCGGGCGATGAGCATGGTGGAGCTGGTGGTCAGCGAGTTGGTGACCAACGCCTACAAATATGCGCCCGGTCCGTGCCTGGTGGACCTGGAAGTCCACGACGGCGCCGTGGAGATCAGCGTGTGGGACACCGCCGCGCAGCTGCCGGCGGTGAGCCCAGCTGATCCGAGCCGGGTCGGGCAGCACGGCTTGGAGATCGCGATGGCGGCGTGCCGCAGCTTCGAGGTGCGCCGCGAGCCCGTGGGCAAGCGGGTGAAAGTCACCATAGGGCTGGCGGATGATCCCGGCGGGCACCCGGCCGGCCGCATGCTCTGACACGTCCGGACACGCTCTCGGCCACAGGAATGGAGTGCTCTGCCCGGTCGTTCGTGGGGTGAATGCGGCCCATCGACGAACGGGCACGGAGGGGAAGCTCGGCAAGGACCCTGCCACACCGGCGCCGGCCCGGTCGGCCCATCCCGGCCTGGCGGGATATAGCGGCCGCGATGGGCCGGCTCCTCGCCAAGGGCATCGGCGTCGCCCGGATCCTCGTGGGCATGCACACAGCCGGGGTCGGCGTCGACCAAGTCGCGCTGCCGACCACCGCGGCGGCAGGCAATCCACCCCGTATCTCCACCTGCGGCGACCCGCGACCCCTGCCCCAAGCCCCACCCGTGCCCTGGCTTCGGCGGTGTCGTCGATGGTCCAAGACGTGCTGCCCGAGCACGAGGTGGGCCTCCTCATCAGTGCCCGTCAGTGCCCACTGCCGGCCGCCCGCATGCAGCAACTCGGCGACAGCCGGGTCCAGAAGGCCCTTGGCGCGCACCTGAACCATCTGGGCACGGACACCTCGTGGCAGCAGCATCCGGACTTCGCACTGGTGAGACGCCTGGTGGAGCAGACAGACCATGCCCTGACCACGCGGTCGGCGCCGCCCCACGCGGTCGGCGCCGACCGATGCGGTCAGCTTCGCCCCATCGGGCCCGGTTGTGTGCCGCCTTCGGGGGAAACGTCCGTACTGGCATCGGCCGCACCACCGGTTTCGACGTCGGCGGGGCCGGGAGCGGCGGCGTCCTCGTCGGCAGCGGCTGTACGCACCGTCGCCGCCGGCCCCGCTATGACGCGCGCACGGAGATATCCGATGACGGTGTTGCCGACCGCGACCAGGGGTACCGCTACGACCGCTCCGCCGATTCCCGCGACGATGCCGCCGGTGGCCACGGCCAGGACCACGGCCAGCGGGTGCACCCGCACGGCTCGGCCGAGGATGAACGGCTGCAGTACGTGTCCCTCGATCTGCTGGACCACCAGGACGATCACCAGGGCCATGAGCGCGGTGAAGACGCCTTGGGTGACGAGGGCGACGACGACGGCCAGCGCGCCCGAGGCGACGGCGCCGACGAGAGGCACGAAGGAGGCCAGGAAGATCACGACCGCGATGGGGACGGCGAGCGGTACGTCGAGGAAGTAGATGCCCACGCCGATGAAGACGGCGTCGATCAGGGCGACGATCACGGTGCCCCGGACGTACGCGGTGAGCGTCCGCCAGGCGCGAGGGCCGGCGCCCGCCAGGCTCGGCCGGGCCGACGCCGGGACCAGCTTCAGCGTCCACTCCCAGATGCGCCTGCCGTCGTAGAGCAGGAAGAGCGTGGAGAACATGGCGAGCAACAGCCCGGTCATGATCTCGACCAGCACCGTCACGCCCTGGAGACCGGTTGAGGTGATCTCGCTCGTGCTCGTCCCGATACTGCTGCTCAGCCGGTCGGCGACGTCGTTGATCTGCCCTTCCGTGACGTGCAGCGGGCTGTTGATGAGCCATTGCTTCAGCTCGCCGATGCCCTCCTGCACCCGCTCGGAGAGATCGCCGATGTTGGCAAGCACTTGCCAGATGACGAACCATCCGGCCAGCCCCAGCACGGCGAACCCGCAGATCGCGGTCAGCGCGGTGGCCAGCGCCCTCGGCAGCCCGTGCCGTTGCAGCCGCGCGACGGTCGGCTGCAAGAGGGCGGTGATCAGCAGAGCGACGGCGAAGGCCAGCACGACCAGACGAACTGCGCCGATGACCCGCATCAGTACCCAGACGGTGGCGGCCAGCACCAGCAACCGCCAGCCCACCTCAGCGGCCACCCGCACGCCCCACGGCACCGCCGCGGCCGCGTCCCGGGCCGCGACCCGGTCGGAACGCCGCTCCTCGATCTGGATGGCGTCGTCCCACGCCTCGAGGTACGCCGCTTCCTGCTGGGCGTGGAGTTGCGCCCGGCGCTCACTGAGGCCGGTGAGGCCCAGCTTGGTACGGGCGAGCCATCCGCGCGGGTCAGACATGGGAGGTGGGTTCACCACGGATCCTTTTTCTCGGTGAAGCACTTGCCGCCCCGGGTACGGCATGCGTGCGGGTCTTCCTCGGCGCGCTGCCCACGGCACATGTACGTCGGCCACCCCTCGGCGCCTCGCCGCTACGCAGACCGGATGCCCCCGATCGTCCGCCGTAAGCCTGGGCCAAGCCTGTAGGGCGCGGGCTGGGGGACCCGGTGGAAGGAAGCGCCCCACCCACTCCCGATGCTGCAGCCCGCGACGCCATCGGCCCCAACCCCTACGACCCCACCCGCGCCCGCGCCGCCACCGACGCAGGCCGACAGCAAGGCCGCACCCTCGCCACCGAGATCAAGCGGGTATGGAGCTGAAGCACGCTGGAGAGCCAGGCGCTGAAAAACTGCTCCGTAAGTGCTCCTGCACCGCGTGCCCTGGTCCAAGGTCAAGGACTCGGCGGATCCGTGGCCGTTGGAAAGGTCAGCAAAGCGCGGTTCAGGCCCGCTTCAGCTCGCCGCGGCCTTGGACGTAGATAGCTCGGTGGATCGTCTCGTGAACCATGTGCATCTCAGGTCGGGCGGGGAAGCGTCTGCGCAGAGCGTGGCAGATCTGCCCGGGACTACCGCGCAGGGGTAGGTGATGCTGGACGGGAGTCCCGGGTTCCGGACGACCTTCGGCCGAGGCCATAGCCCTTGCTCGCCGATGGGCCGCATGCGGTCGGCTATGTGGACCCGGCCCGCCTCGCGCAGGTAGCGCGAAGGGGCGTCGTTCTCGGGCTCGCAGGCGAACGCCGGCTCTGGGCCTCGGTGTACCGCCACGGCCACTCGAACTTCGAAGTCCATCGCATCCCCTGAGTTGGGGTGTTGCGACGACCACTAGAACGGAGGCGTGGAACCGGACCCGAACTTCCAGCGGGGGCCAGGAGGACGAGGCCGGCGTAGTCCTCGACAGCTCCCCGGCCGAGGCGACCGAGGTCTCCCTCGCCGCCATCTGCCAGGGGCTAGTCGGCGATGGCCCGGCCGTACAAGGCTGCCAGCCCTAGGACGAGGGCGATGAAAGCGATCTTGACGAGTTTCACGGTCTTCCCCTCCTGCACGTGGCTGGGCCCCGACTCCGGGGGGAGGGGGTCGGGGCCCAGCGGGTGACGGTGGTCCGTCGTGGGTGTGGTTAGTGGCGGAAGGTGTCCTTGACGTCTTCCTTGGCCTGGCGGGCGTTGCCCTTGGCCTGGTCGGCGTGGCCTTCGGCGGTCATCCGCTCGTTTCCGGCCATGCGGCCCATGGCTTCCTTGGCCTTGCCCTTGGTCTGCTCGGCGTGTGCCTTGGCCTTCTCCGTGCCCGACATCGGGACCTCCTCGTGTAGTACCGGATTGGTCGTGACCACACGCCTGCTCCCGATCCCGGACCGCAAACCCCGCCGTACGGCATCGGGTCGTGTCGGCCGCGTGCCGATGGCCGCTTGCCCGGCACGGGGCAGCACCGGACGGTGCAGCTGCCGACGCCTGTTGCACGGGTGAAGTGGGGGGCGCGGTCGTGGTCAGCGGGCGTGGTGGTGCAGGCTCCGCTGGTGGGGGAGGCGGCCGGGGCGCGGTGTGGTGCGGCGGTGGGTGGTCCGCTGGCGGCGGCCGGGGAAGGGGCTGCGCCGGGTGGGCGCGCTGGGGGCCAAGGCCAGCAGGGCGACGAAGAGGGCGACCGCGACGAGGATGAGCACGGTAACGAGGGTCATGTTCCTGCCTTCCGTCGGGTTCTGACTGCCTGTAGCTACTTGTTGTTACCGGAATTAGAGCGTCTAAACACGTTGAGTGATCGTGGCCCGGGAATCGCGTAGAGACGTAAGAGGCAGCCGGGGCTGGAGTCCGCGGGCCACGGACGGGCCGTGTGATCGGGATACTCCTCCGCTTTCCGGGGACGCCGCCGGATGTAGGAGGATGCCTGCTGTGATGGGAGACGAATCGGTGGTCACCACGGCCACACACGAGGACATAGCGCTGATCCGCCTGCGCGGAGCCATCGACGAGGACAGCGCCCCCGGCCTGGCCCAAGCACTCGCCGATGCTGCGGTAAGCGGTAGATCGCGTACGGTTGTCGATCTCTCGGCCGCCAGCTTCGCGGACTCCCACGTCCTGCACGCCCTGCTCGATGCCCAGAACCTGCACCAAACGGCAGGCGTGTCCCTGGTCCTGGCCGGCCCACTACAGGTGGGCGTCCGCCGCCTGTTCGAGGTCACCGGCACCGCGGCCGCGTTCCGGATGACCGACAGCCTGGAGAGCGCGATCAAGTGCTGACTACCGCGCTCTTCAACCGACTTGGCGTGTGGCCGCATCCCGTGCCCAACCCGGGGCAGGCGATGACGGCATGAACCCGCCCACAGCAGACACAGCCGACGGGCCCGCACCACGCAGCGCGGGCAGCCCGGCCGCCGTCTCCGCGCCGTGCTCCGCCGCCGAGGCCCGCCGGCAGGTCTGTGCTCTGCTGCAGCAGGCGGGAGTCGGCCTCGACAGCGTGACGGCCGCGGACGCGCTCCTGGTCACCTCGGAGCTGGTGACCAACGCGATCCGGCACGGCGGCGGCCTCACCTGCTTCCGCACCGAGATCATGGGCGAAGCCCTGCTCGTGGATGTCAGCGATACGAGCCCGCACGTCCCTACGACGCGGGCGGCCGCTCCGGCACAGCCTGGCGGCTTCGGCTGGCCGCTCATCCAGCGACTCGCGGCACGCGTGGACGTCCGCAGACATTCGCGCGGAAAGACGATCACGACCGTTCTGCGCCTCGCCTGATCCATCCCCACCGCTCTTCCGGGCATGAGCCGGCTGGCCCGGGACGCCCCAGCCCTGTTCCGGCTCCGGGCACGGCGCCGAACGAGCGCGCGACCTGCCCCGCGGCCTGAGCTTGGGGGCCGGCCGTCGCCATCGACTCGCTCACCGCTGCGCTCATCACCGCCTCGACCCCAGACCCCGAGCACGGGTGACCGGCGTGCCCGCGCTGCCCGCCGACGGGTGTAGGGCCTGCTGCGGGCCGCATCCGGGCGAGGCCTCGCGAGGTGACGGATGGATTACGACCCGGCACGGTGTCCCGTGGCGGGTCGTTGGGCTGCTCATGGACCAGAGAACCGTTCCACCACCAAGGGGTTTCACGGTGCCGGTGCCGGTGCCGGTGCCGGTGCCGGGTGCCGGGTGCCGGGTGCCGGGTGGTGGGTCGGTGTCGGATTCGCCGATCTACGACGCCGTGGAACGGCAATGGCTCCAGGAGGGCCGGGAGGTTCCCGCTCCGAGAGGGTCCGTCAGGCCGGCGGCAGGCCGGCACCGATTGCGTGATCCCGACCTTTTCCACCGAGGATGACCGGCGGGCCGCTGCTCGATTACCTCCCACCCCGCCCCCGCCGACGCGGGCGGATAGGGAGGCTGCCCCGCGCAGCGTGGACCCCGCGGCGCGGCCGCCTTCGCGGCCCCTGCTCCGGCCTGCATCATGCCTCCGACGTTCTCCAGGATGACGTCGAGCTGGTTGCCCTGCGGTGCCGGGAGCACAGCAGGTGGCTCCATTACTGAGCCGGTACAGCGGCATGGATCGCCACCTACTGGGGGTGGCCTGAGCTGCGCCCGAGGCCACCGGGTGTCGGCTCAGGGCTGGGTGGTGGAGCGGCCTTGTGGATGAGGCGCTCAGCGGTGCAGTACACGGTGGTGGGAGCTCCGGTGTTGACGGTTGGCCCCTGTCCGGTGCAGGCGGCGGCGACGTCGGCCGCGGGTCGACCGGGAAGCGAAGTGCAGCGACGCCGTCCGCTTCGCGGTCGACCGGGCGCAGTCCGACATCGCGGATCAGGACCCGCCTGCCTCCACTGATACCTGGTGTGAAGATGGCGGCGGTCGTTACTGCGACCGATCACTCTCGCGGCCGGGGTGTCCGCATCCGCCATTCCCGGAAGTGGAGGGCGTCCGTGCCCGTCGGCCTTTCCGGTCGTTGGTGAGGGTGGGATGCACACCGGTCCGGATCTGTCCCGCCCGCACCACGGGCCTTGCCCGGAACGCCGCCTGGTGGTCCTGACGCCTTGAAGCTCCTGCCCAGCCACCCCGGTCCCCTTCCGCTGCCGGGGGCTGGGCGGGAGCGTTCGCTGTGAGCGGCGGTGCAGGCGTCAGGACCACCCCCTCCCGCTTGCCGAGCACTGCGGGTGCCGCGTCCCCCTGGGGCGAACGGTCCGTGGTCGTGCTTCACACACCCTCACGTGCTTGTCCGGCTGCCCTGAGGGCTGGGTGTGCGCCCCCGCGTGCCGGGGCGCTCCGGGGCGCCTTGCGTGGTTGCGCCGGACAGTATCCGTGCCCGGGCGTAATGTCGTTCACGGCTACGCGGGCCGTACGTGAGGGGTGTGGTGAGCGCAGAGGGTGAGGGGTCGGACTTACTCGACGACTACCTGCGCGAGGCCCTGGCACGGCTGGGCCGGCCCGGGTTCGAGGCGGTGCTCCGGGCCGCCGACGCGACGTGCATGCTTCTGGCCGGCGGCCATGCTGCTGTCTTGGAAGGCCCGGACGGCGAGGGCGGCTTCGGGCCGGTTCTGCAGCGGGAGTATCTGGCCCTGCTGGCGGTCCTGATCACCGGCCGCACCGGCCACCACATCATCGCCCTGCCCCAGAGCGACGGAACCGCGGGCTGGGCCGTCGTCGAGGAACACCTCCTCCACTACCCGAAAGCCCTGGAAGAGCTCCGTACCCGGATCACGGCCCAAGCCCACGCCAGTGCCCAAACCGTCCGAGCCCTGGAATACCTCTGGGAGACGGACTGAACCGGCACAGAGACCAACCCGCCCCGCACGGACCCTCACCGGTATAGCCGGCTGCGCGGGGCCGGGTTACCGACGCGGTCCGCCGCGCCGCCCAGAAAGCCCGCCAGGGCAAGGAGAACGAACTCGGGAGGACATCGCCTGCATCGCGCCGGGCTGGGCCGAGGCACAGCTGCGCCCGGTCCTTCACGCCTCCGTGCTCGGCGATCTGATGATGGGGGAGGACTGGCCGCAGATGGCCCGCCAGCTCGTCCTGCTCCAGCAGGCCGGCGTCGACATGAGCGTCTTCCTGCTCCACCTCGGAACCCTCGCCACCACCGTCCAGCGGGCCGTCGAGGCGAACACGGCGACCATCAAGCCCGCGGCCACCGACCGGTGGGCCGACCACCTGCTGGCGACGATGCCCGAAGGGATCGTCCGCGACGCGATCCTTGCCTCCCCGGCCTGGCCCGACATCGCCGCCCCCATGGACCACCTCCACCACCAGGGCATCGACGTGCCCCGCCGCCTCACCGACGTCCACGCCGCCGGGGTCGGCGTGGACCAGGCGGTGGCCGCCGTCCTCGCCGCGGCACCCGCACGCGCCGCCGCACCCGCACCGGCACCCGCACCCGCCGCTGCCGCGGCGCCGGAGCCGGGTGAGGTCCCGGCCATCGTGGGCCGGATCATCCAAGGCGCCCGCCAGGACTGGGCAGCTGCGAACCCCCGCCTATGAAGCAGGCGGGGGCCGTTGGTCTGGCGGGTGAGGCGTGGGTGAGGGCTTCGGTGAGGGCGAGCTTCAGGGAGGAGGCTACGTCGATGTCGATCTCGCCGGTGGGCCTGACCGCGACGGTGCGCTCCAGGACCTCCACGGCGATGTTCCGACCGTTCTCATCCCGATGAGGATGGTCTGCCATGGTGGTTCGCTCCTCCGGTTGTTGGTGTGGCCTGGGGTGCCGGCGGGTTGGTCGGTCCGCGAGGGCGGTTACGTGCTGCGCTGGTCGTGGGTGTCCTGGCGGAGCTGGTCGGTGTGGCGGGTCAGGGCGTCGATGCGTTCGGCGAGCTCGGAGTCCTGGGGCCGAAGGTGGGGTCGGGTGTCGGCCAGTGGGCGGACGAGGCGGGCGGCGTCGTCGTGTGCGAGGGCTTGGTTCAGGTCTCCCACGGCGCTGTCGGAGGCGGCGGGCAGGCCGGTGAGGGAAGTGACCTGGCCGGCGAGGCGGCGCAGGTCGGCTGCGTTGTCGCGGGCCCAGGCGGTCACCGTCCGCTCCGCAGCGCGCGTGGTGCGGGTGGCCTGGACGCGCTGGTCGCCGGTGGCGCCGGGGGTGCCGGGGCGCAGGCGCAGGAATCGGCGCTCGGCGGCCTGGCGGCTAGCGACGCCGAGGGGACCTGCGAGGTCGGCCCAGCTCGCACCGCGGCCACGGGCAGTCTCGATCAGGCCGCTCTCCCAGCCCGCGAGCTCCTCACGGATCTCGCGCAGCATCAGCAGTACGGCCAGTGGGTCCGGACCCACCACTGACAGGGGCTCTCCGGTGGACGCCGGTGTACCTGAGGACTGCTGATGCGCGGCTCTGAGGGCCTGGGCGACGGCCTCCAGTGCCACGGCGGCCGCGGGGAAGGAGGGTTGCGGTGCCGACGGGTCGGACTCGGTCATGGCGCTCTCCCCATCCATGTCACCCTCCAGGTGACATCCTGCTTGTCATCGTTTCGATGACATGTTACAACGGGAGCACGTTGAAGCGCATTGGCAGTTTCTGCCTGAACCAACTGGAGGTGTTTCGCGATGTTGATGCGCACTGACCCGTTCCGCGAGATGGACCGGATCGTCCAGCAGCTGTCGGGTACGTCGGGCACGTGGTCGAAGCCGTCGGTGATGCCGATGGACGCCTACCGTGAGGGCGAGGAGTACGTGATCGCCTTCGACCTTCCCGGGGTGAGCCCGGAGGCGATCGACATCGACGTCGAGCGGAACATGCTGACCGTGAAGGCGGAGCGCCGCCCGGTCGCGAAGGCTGACGGCGTGAAGGTGGAGCTCTCCGAGCGTCCCCTGGGCGTCTTCTCCCGGCAGGTCATGCTGGCTGACACCCTGGACACCGAGCGCATCCAGGCCGACTACGACGCGGGTGTCCTGACCCTGCGGATCCCGATCGCCGAGCGCGCCAAGCCCCGCAAGATCAGCATCGGCGGCGAGTCCGGCCGCAAGCAGATCTCCGGCTGACCCCCGTACCAGCTGGCCAGTGGAGGGCGGGGAAGCGCCGATTCCCCCCTCCGGCACCCCGCCCTCCGCACCCCTTCTTTGACCCTTCACCCCTTCTCTCGGAGGTGACGTGATGTCGATGCGCAGGGAAGCGTTCCTGGCCCACGTCCAGGAACGAGGCGAGTACGAAACCCCGGACGAAGCCGATCGCGTTGCCCGCGTCGTCCTGGCGCTACTGGGTGCCCACCTCGTCGGCACCGTCCGTGCCGAGCTCGCGGCCCGGCTGCCCGAGACCTACGCCCTGATCCTCCTCAACCCCCTCCAGGCAGCCGAACCCCTCTCGCCGGAGCGGTTCGTCCGTGCGACCGCGGCCTGGATCGAGGGCGCCACCGAGAAGACCGCCCTGTGGGACATCGGCGCCGTGCTCTCCACCACGGCAGCCGCAGCAGGAGACGTACTCACCCGCGAGGTCCTGCTCCAGCTTCCGCCCGGCTACGACCTCCTCTTCGGCCACCCCCAACCCAACTGACGCACACCCCATCCGAGCCCCGACTTGACCGAGAAAGGCCAGTATCCCCGTCATGTACGCCCAGACCAGTCCGGAACGTTCCCTGACGGCCATGACGTACGACGAGCTCCTGGAGCGCGTCCGATATGAGGGTGTCTACCCCACCCGCGAGCGCGCCGCTGAAGTCGTCCACCACGTCCTGGCCGCCCTCGGTCGCCAGCTCACGGGCGACGAATGCCTCGACCTGGCCCAGCGCCTGCCCGCCGAGGCCGCCCTCACCCTGACTGCCCAGATCCCGGATACCGAGCGCCTCACCGGGTGGGGCTTCGTCAAAGACCTCGCCGCCCGCACCGGGGCCACACCGGCCACCGCCCGCTGGGACACCGGCACCGTCCTGACCGTCATCGCCCGCCTCGCCGGCCCCGACCTCCTCGCCCGCATCCTGCGCCAGCTCCCCGGCGGCTACGCCCTCCTCTTCGGCCAGGCCGAACTGCGCCAGCCCCAGCCCGCCGCCTGACCCACACCGACAGCGTGCGGACATGGGTGGGGGGGGGGGCCCCCCCGCGGGGGGGGGGGCCCCCCCCCCCCCCCCGCGGGGGGGGGGGTGGGGGGGGGGGGGGGGCCTGGCGGCCGGGGGCGCGCGCGGGCGGGGGCGCCCGCGCGGCGCGGG
>NZ_JBITDL010000008.1:0-265440 GCF_044454225.1 Streptomyces sp. NPDC051563 | reverse complement strand
ACCGGGCGGCCATTCCTTCGAAGTCATCAACGACAGACCCCCATCAGCCACACCCGGTCCTCCCGGACCGCCTCACATTCTTAGGGACCCCCATGGCCCACGGCATCCTGAGCCAGATCCTGGACTATTCCAGCCGCGCGAACCCGTACCCGCTGTACGAGGAGCTGCGCAAGACCCCCGTCTTCCACGACGGGACCGGACCGTACGTCATCAGCACCTACTACGACATCCAGAGCCTGCTGCACGATCCGCGGCTCAGCTCCGACGCCCGCAACCTGGCCGCCACGGCCGGGGACCCGCTGGCCGAGGGCGGGGAGGCGGAGGAGACGGCGCTGCCGCCGAGCTTCCTGAAGCTGGACCCGCCGGAACACGACCGGCTGCGCCGGATGACCAACCGGCCCTTCGGGCCGCCGCACGCCCCGCACCGCGTCGACGGGATGCGCGGCGGGCTGAAGGACATCGTCACCGGTCTCATCGACAACCTCGGGGACACCGGGAACATCGACCTGGTCGACCAGTTCGCGTACCCGTTCCCGGTGACGATGATCTGCCAGCTGCTCGGCGTACCGCGCGAGGACGAGCCAAAGTTCCACGTCTGGGCCGACACCCTGGCCGCCAGCCTGGATCCCGATCCGGACGCCGACCCGGCCGAGCGGCAGCGCAAGACCCACGACTCCCGCATGGAGCTGGGCATGTACCTGGCGGGGCTGATCGAGCAGCGCCGCAAGGACCCCGGCGAGGACATGCTCTCCCAACTGGCCGTGGGGCACGGCCCGGACGAGTCCATGTCCACGATGGAGCTGCTGAGCACGGCGGCCCTGCTGCTGATCGCCGGCCACGAGACCACCGTCAACCTGATCACCAACGGGATGCTGACCCTGCTGCGGAACCCGGACGTGCTGGCGCACCTGCGGCAGGAGCCCGGGCTCGCGGTGCCGCTGGTGGAGGAGCTGCTGCGGTTCGAGCCGCCGGTCCAACTGCTGCCGCAGCGGACCCCGTTGGTGGACATCGAGGTCGGCGGGATCACCATCCCCAAGGGCTCCTCGATGTGGCTGATCCTCGCCTCCGGCAACCGGGACCCGAACCGCTTCGAGAACCCGGACCGCTTCGACCCGTACCGCAAGGACATCCAGCACCTGGGGCTGGGCAGCGGCATCCACAGCTGCTTCGGCGCCCCGCTGGCTCGGCTGGAGGCCCAGCTGGCACTGACCGAGCTGGCCCGGCGGCTGGAGAACCCGCGGCTGCTGGAGGATCCGCCGCCCTACCGGCAGAACGCGGTCCTGCGCGGACCCCGGCACCTGCGGATCGCCTGCGACGGGATCCGCCCCTGAGCGGTACCCGCGCCGCCCTCGCGCCGCACCCGAGCAGGCCCTGAGCGGGGCCCGGACCGGACCCGGTCCGGGCCCCGCCCGCGGCTATGACCAGCCGAAGCGGCGGTCGACCTCGCGCTCGAACTCCGAGAAGGTCAGCACGTCGTCGCCGTCCGCGTTCGCCCGGTCGAACAGCGCCGAGGAGGTGTCCACGTCACCCAGCGCCCAGAAGGGCAGATCGCCCTGGGCTGCGAGGGTGGGGCCCTTGCTGCGCAGGGCCGTGATCACCTCGACCCTGGTCAGCACCCCGTCGCTGTTCAGGTCGAGCGCGTCGAAGAGCTTGCGGGCCTTCTCACTCATGACAGGTCCTTTCGATGGGCGGCGCTGTGCGGGCGACGGCGGGGCGAGGACCCCGGAGCGTCAGCCTATGACCCGCCTCCCCGCCTCCCGAGGCCGGTGCCCCGCTACCGCACCCCGTCCTACAGGACGGGGACGGAAGCCTCCCGCTGCTGCGGTACGGCGAGCGGCGCCGGCCGGGAGTCCTCCTGCTGGAGCGACACCGTCCGCGTGGGGGCGGGGATCGAGATGCCCTCCGCCCGGAACCGGCCGTGCAGCCGCTTGATGAACTCGTGCTTGATCCGGTACTGGTCGCTGAACTCGCCGACCCCGAGGATCACCGTGAAGTTGATCCTGGAGTCCGCGAAGGTGTGGAAGCGTACGGCCCCTTCGTGGTCGGGAACCGCGCCGTTGATGTCCGCCATCACCCCGTCGACCACGTCCAGGGTCACCCGCTCCACGTGCTCCAGGTCGCTCTCGTAGCCCACTCCGACCTGGACCAGGATCGACAACTGCTGCTCGGGCTGGGTGAAGTTGGTCATGTTCGTGCGCGCGAGCCGTCCGTTGGGGATGATCACCAGGTTGTTGGACAGATTGCGGACGACGGTGTTGCGCCAGTTGATGTCGACGACGTACCCCTCCTCGCCGCTCGTCAGGCGGATGTAGTCGCCGGGCTGCACCGTCTTCGAGGCGAGGATGTGCACGCCCGCGAAGAGGTTGGCGAGGGTGTCCTGCAGCGCCAGAGCCACCGCGAGACCACCCACACCGAGGGCGGTGAGCAGGGGCGCGATGGACACGCCCACGGTTTCGAGGGCGACGAGCAGACCCATCGCGAGCACCAGCACGCGCGTGATGTTGACGAATATGGTGGCCGATCCGGCCACTCCCGTCCGGGACTGGGCCACGGACTGGACGAGGCCGGCGACGACACGGGCCGCGCCGACGGTGGCCACGAGGATCAGCAGCGCGGTCAGCGAGTGGTTCACCCACCCGGAGGCGCGCTGCCCGAGGGGCAGCGTCGAGGCGGACACGGCGGCGCCCGCGATGACGGCGGCCGCCGGTGCGAGGGTGCGCAGGGCGTCGACGATGATGTCGTCGCCGCTCCAGCGGGTCCTGAGCGCGTGCTTGGCCAGCCAGCGCACGAGGGCCCGGAGCAGGAGCCCGGCGAGGCATCCCGCGGCGAGGGCGATCGCGGCGACCAGCCAGTCGTGCAGGACGAGTTCCCGGGTCAACGGACGTCCTCCGCCCCTTGCCGGACCGGGGAAGCGGGGGCCGGCCCTGCGGGCCGCCGGATGAGGGGTGTGGTCACCTTGTCACCTGTCAGGTCGTCGTGCATGGGGCCTCGTTCGCGCCTGCGTGCGATGCGGGACCCTGCGTGCGATGCGGAACGAGGTGCCATCCTGCCCCATGATCAACGCGGCGGATCGGGCGGGCCGGGTGCCTCGGTCGCCGCCGGGTCCAGGATCCGGTTGAGGAAGCCCCTGGTCCGCTCGTGCAGGGGGGCCCCGACCACCTGGGCCGCCGGGCCCTGCTCCACGATCACTCCGCCGTCCATGAACACCACCCGGTCCGCGACCTCGCGCGCGAAGCTCATCTCGTGGGTGACGACCATCATGGTCATGCCCTCGCCCGCCAGGACCCGCATCACCGCCAGTACCTCGCCGACGAGCTCGGGGTCCAACGCCGAGGTCGGCTCGTCGAAGAGCATCACTTCCGGGCCCATCGACAGGGCCCTGGCGATCGCCACCCGCTGCTGCTGGCCGCCGGACAACTGGGCGGGGTACGCGCCGGACTTGTCGGAGAGGCCGACGCGCTCGAGGTTCTTCCGGGCCACGGTCTCCGCCTCGGCCCTGCCCCGGCCCAGGACGCGGCGCTGGGGCAGGACGAGGTTGTCGCGCACGCTCACGTGCGGGAAGAGGTTGAACTGCTGGAAGACCATGCCGATGCGGCGGCGCGCGGCGTCGATGTCCACGTCCGGGTGGGTGAGCTCGGTGCCGCCGACGAAGACCCGCCCCTCGCTGGGCTCTTCGAGGAGATTCACACAGCGCAGCAGCGTCGACTTGCCCGATCCGGAGGGGCCGATGACGCACACCACCTCGCCCCGGGCGATGTCGAGGTCGATGCCGCGCAGGACGTGGTTGGCGCCGAAGGACTTGTGCAGTCCCCGGATCTCGATCTCCGGTCCGTCCGTGGCCGTGGTGTCCACCGCTGGGGTCTCCTGTCGCATGTCTTCCTCACGCGGCCTTGTCCGCGCGGGCTTCCAGGCGGCGCACCACGAAGCTCAGCGGCACGGTCACCAGGAGGTAGCACAGGCCCGCGACGAGGATCGGGGTGGAGTTGGCGGTCTGGCTGGCGAGGTCACGCCCGAATTTGGTCAGTTCGCGCTCGGACAGCGTCACTCCGAGGAACAGGACGAGCGAGGAGTCCTTGAACAGCAGGACGAGTTCGTTGGTGAGGGGCGGGATGACGATGCGGAAGGCCTGCGGGATGACGATCGAGACCATGGCGCGGGCGTGCGAGAAGCCGAGCGAGCGGGCGGCTTCCATCTGCCCCCTGGGTACGGCCTGGATGCCGGCCCGGATCGTTTCCGCCATGTAGGCAGCGGCCACCAGTCCCAGCCCGATGGCGACCTTGCCGTACGTGCCGCCCGGGATCTCCGTACCGGGGAAGGCCAGGGGGATCGCCACGCCCACGAAGATGAAGATCAGCAGGGCCGGGAGCCCCCGGAACAGCTCGATGTAGACGCTCGCGACCCACCGGTACGGGGCCACGGAGGAGAGCCTCATCATGGCGATGACCAGTCCGAGGACCAGGCCGAGGAGGAACCCGGACGTCGTGTAGATCACCGTGTTGCGCAGGGCGGTGGTGATGATGTCCGGGAAGAGCCGCAGCGCCAGGTCCTTCTGGGCGAACTGGTTCTGCAGCCTTCCCCAGTCCGCGGAGACGGCGATCAGGACCAGCACGGCGGCGAAGAGCGCGTACTGCAGTCCCTGCGAGACCCGGCGGCGCTGGCGCCGGGTCAGCCGGGAGGTCACGGGGTGGTCTGGGGCAGCGGGCCGATCCACTGCTCGTAGAGCTTCTTGTAGGTGCCGTCGGCCTTGGCCTCGGTGATCGCCTTGTCGATCGCGGCAACGAGGGCGGTGTTGCCCTTCTTCACCGAGAAGCCGTACTGCTCACCGGTCTCGATGTTCTGGCCGAGGGTGAACTCGGCGGCGTTCTTGGGGTCCTTGAGCCAGCCCTGGACCACGGGGTAGTCGATGACGACCGCGTCCACCTGGCCGGTGCGCAGTCCGTTGATGACCGCGTCCGAGCTCTCGAAGGCGACGGGGTCGAAGCCCTGGGCCTTGGCGTAGCTCTCGCCGGTGGTCTCGGCCTGCGCGCCCAGCTTCTTCGACTTCGCCTTGAGGTCGGCGAGCGAGGTGACGCCGCTCTTCTTGGTGGCGAGCAGTGCCTGGGTGGCGTCGAAGTAGGGGACGGAGAAGTCGACGTTCTTCTTGCGCTCGTCGGTGATCGTCATGCCGGCGGCCGCGAGGTCGCACTCGCCGGAGTTCAGGAAGGCTCCGGTCTTGAAGTTCTCGAAGGGGGTGTCGAGGATCTTCTGCTCGACCTGGAGCCGGCTCGCCACGAGGTCGACGAGGGCCACGTCGAAGCCGACGACCTTGCCGTCCTTCTCGAACTGGAACGGCGGATAGGGCAAGTGGGTGCAGGTCGTCAGTTTGCCCTTCTCCACGACGGGCACGCCGCCGGCCGCCTCGCTCGGACCGTCACCGCCCGAGGAGCAGCCCGCGACGAGGAACGCACCCGCCGCCGCGGCCGCTGCGGCGCCGCGGATCCGGACGCTGGCGGGGATGCGGAGGCCGCCGGGGCGCTTGCGGTTTCCTCTGGCCGTCCGGAACACGGTGGACCTCCACGAGTGCGGGTCGAGCGGCGATCACGGAACGGGACCGTCCGCGGCGATCGTAAGCCACGGGCCGTGCCCGCTGAGGGATCTTCCGCCATGCGTTCCGGGGGCGCCAGGGCGGATCCGGCCATGATCGCCCGGCTTCACGCCCCCGCCGCTTGCGAACGCACCGCGGCCCGGGACCAGGTGCCGTACCTGGTCCCGGGCCGCGCACGACCGCCCGCCCACCGGGCTGAAGCCCGTGCCGTCACCTCTGCGGAGTCAGCCGCTCCCACAGGAACGTGTGGACCAGCGCCTCGTTGAAGGCGGTCTGCCCGTGGTCGGTGGCGCCCGCGTGCCCGCCGCCGAGGTGCTCGTGGAAGAGCACGGGGTGCCCCGCCTCCTTCAGCCGGGCCGCCATCTTGCGGGCGTGCCCGGGGTGGACGCGGTCGTCGCGGGTCGAGGTGAGCAGGAGCAGCGGGGGGTACGCGGGCCCGTCCGTCCGGACCTGGTGGTACGGGGAGAGGCGCTCCAGGTGCGGCCGGTCGGCCGGGCTGTCGGGGTCCCCGTACTCGGCGATCCAGCTCGCCCCCGCGAGCAGCTTGTGGAAGCGGAGCATGTCCAGCAGCGGGACGTGCGCCACGACCGCGCCGAACAGCTCGGGGTCGCGGGTGAGCATCGCGCCCATGAGGAGCCCGCCGTTGCTGCCGCCCTCGATGCCGAGCTGGGCGGGGGTGGTGACGTCCCGGGCGATGAGGTCCCGGGCCACGGCCGCGAAGTCCTCGTAGGCCCGTACCCGGTTGGCGCCGAGCGCGGCCTTGTGCCACTGCGGCCCGTACTCGTGGCCGCCCCGGATGCCCGCCACCACGTAGGTTCCGCCGCGCGCGAGCCAGGCGCGGCCGGTGACCGCGCTGTAGCCCGGGACCATGGAGATCTCGAAGCCGCCGTAGCCGTAGAGCAGGGTGGGGCCCGGGCCGGTGCGGTCCTGGGGGCCGATGACGAAGTACGGGACCCTCGTGCCGTCCGCGGAGCGCGCGAAGTGCTGGCTGACCGCGAGGGCGGCGGTGTCGAAGAGGGCCGGGCTCTGCTTGACGGTCTCGTCGGCGCCGGCCGGGGCCGTACCCCGGTAGAGGGTGGACGGCTGGAGGTAGCCCGAGACGTTCAGGAAGAACTCGTCGCTCACGTCCGGATCGGTGCCGGTGACGGAGGCCGTGGACAGCGGCGGAACGCCGGACAGCGGAGTGCGGCTCCAGCCGTCGGGGCCCGGCCCGGGGGTCAGGATCTCCAGGCGCGAGGAGACGTCGCAGTTCGTGGTGAGGATCAGGTGGTGGCGGGTCCAGCTCCAGCCCGCGAGGGCGGTGTGCTCGTCCGGGGTGAAGAGCACCGCCGCCTCGCGCTCCCCCGCCCGGAAAGCCTCGAAGTCGAAGGCGAGGAGACTGCCCGCGACGTGCCCGAGCCACGGGGACTTCGGCGCGACGATCAGCCACTCGCGGTGGACGGAGGCCCCGGCGTCGTCGGGGACGTCGATCTTCTCGGGCGCGGCGGTCGGATCCTGAGTTCCGTCCCCGGGTCCGCCCCCTGGGAGGAGGAACATCTCCTGGTTCCAGAAGTCGATCTGCCGGTGGACGAAGTCCCGCTCGAAACCGGGCGTGTCATCGTGCCAGCCGGATGCGCTCACGTCCGTCGGACGGCCCTCGTAGACCGTTTCCGCCTCCGCGAGGGGGGTGCCGCGCCGCCACCGGCGCACCTGGAGGGGGTAGCCGGACACGGACATGGAGCCGGGGCCGAAGTCCGTGCCGATCCAGACCCGGTCCCGGTCGATCCAGCCGATCCGGGTCCTGGCCTCGGCGACTTCGAAGCCACCCGTGACGAACTCCCGCTCCTCCAGATCGAATTCGCGCACCACGCAGGCGTCCGCCCCGTCCCTGGACAGCATGACCAGGGCGTGGCGGTGATCGGGAGCCAGGACCGCGGCGCCCGCCCAGGCCCACTTCTCCCCCTCGGCCTCGGCGAGCGCGTCCAGGTCGAGGACCGGCTCCCAGTCGGGCCGCTCCTTGCGGTACTCCTCCAACGTGGTGCGCCGCCACAGACCGCGCACGTGGTCGGCGTCCTGCCGGAAGTTGTAGAGGTGGCGTCCCCGCCGGCGGGCGTAGGGGATCCTGCCGTCGTCGTCGAGGGCCTCGCGGATCTCCGACTCCAGCACCTTGAAACCGGGATCCGAAGCCAGCGCGGACACCGTTTCTTCGTTGCGTTCGCGCACCCAGGACAGGGCGGCCTCGCCGGTCACGTCTTCCAGCCAGAGGTAGGGGTCTTCATCGCTCATCCGCCGATTGTGCAGGATCGGACGGTGGTCGCGAGCCGCCCTCGCCCGGCCCGGGCGGGACCGAAAACCGATTGCCGGGGGACGGGCCGGCGCCGACGATGGCCCTTCGTGAGCAGATCCCGTTTCGCCTCCGTACTGCCCGACCTCTCCCCGTTGCGGTCGAGCCGCGACTTCCGGCTGCTGTTCTACCAGGGCACGGTCACCTTCTTCGGCTCGTTCATGGCGATGATCGCGCTCCCGCTGCAGATCAAGCACCTGACGGACTCACCGCTCGCGGTCGGTGCGATGGGCGCGGTCGAGCTGCTCCCGCTGGTGGTCTTCGGGCTCTACGGCGGCGCCCTCGCCGACGCCGTGGACCGGCGGAGGCTGATCCTGCTGACCGAGGCCGGGCTCGGGGTGCTCGCCCTGGTCCTCCTGGTGAACTCGGCCCTGCCGAGGCCGATGCTCTGGCCGCTGTACGTGGTCGCGGCGTGCGTCTCGGCGCTGACCGGGCTGCAGCGGCCGGCCATGGACTCCCTCATGGCACGGATCGTGCCGCACGACCAGCTGACCGCGGCCGCCGCGCTGAACGGGCTGCGCTACCAGCTCGGGGCCATCGCGGGTCCCGCGGCGGCCGGCCTGGTCGTGGCCTACGCCGGGTACGCGTCCGCGTACGCGGTCACCGTCACGGGATTCTCCGTCTCGGTGCTGCTGTGCCTGCGGTTGCGTCCGGCTCCGCCCGCGCACGACGCCGAGCGGCCCTCGCTGCGGGGCATCGCCGAGGGGGCGCGGTACGCGTGGAGCCGGCCCGTCCTGCTCGGCACCTACGCCGTGGACCTGGCGGCGATGTTCTTCGCCTTCCCGAACGCCATCTTCCCCTTCCTCGCGGACGAGCTCGACGCCGTGTGGGCGCTGGGTCTGATGTACGCGGCGGGGGCCGTGGGTTCGCTGCTGCTGGGGCTGACCAGCAGCTGGGCCTCGCGGGTACGCCGCCACGGGCTGCTGGTGGTGTGCGGCGCGGGGGTGTGGGGCCTGGCCATCGCGGCCGCCGGCTGGTCCCGGAACATCTGGCTCGTGCTGCTGTGCCTCGCGGTGGCCGGCGCGGGCGACATGCTCAGCGGGCTGGGGCGCGCCACGATCTGGAACCAGACGATCCCCGAGGAGCTGCGGGGCCGACTCGCGGGCATCGAGGTGCTCTCGTACACCGTCGGCCCGCAGCTGGGCCAGGTCCGCGCGGGCACGATGGCCGGCTGGACAGGCACCCGCGCGGCCTTCTGGAGCGGCGGCCTCGCCTGCGTGGCCTCGGTGGCGGTACTGGCCGCCCTGCTGCCGAAGCTCGTCTCCTACGACGCGGACACCGACGAGGACGCCCTGCGGCAGCGTGCCGCGAAGGGCGAACCCCAGCCGAGCGGGGCGCCGGCCTGACCCGGCCCCCTGTCGCGGGATCAGCCGAGCATTGACGCCGCTTCCTGGTCGGCGATGACGACGAGGTTGGGGTGGGTGCGCAGGATGGTGGCCGGGAAGTCGGTGGAGATCTCGCGCTCCAGCATGCCGGCCAAGGCCTGCGCCTTGGCGGCGCCGCTCACGATCAGCACCAGGCGCCGCACCTTGGCGAGCATGGCCGCGCCCATCGTCACCACGTGCGAGGGGACCGCGGCGGGGTCGGGCAGCAGCCGCACGGCGTCCTCGTACCAGGGGTAGAAGTCCTTGAGCTCGTAGGTGTAGATCTCCTGGTCGAAGCGGGTGGCGTACGGCATGTTCCCGCAGAAGTGGCCGTCCGCGCCGAGCCCGATGAGCATCAGGTCCAGCCCGCCGTTCCCGCGCAGTTCCCGGGCCACGGCGGCGTGGTTCGCGACGGTCAGCGGGTGGATGTTGGCCTCCGGCACGCCGCCGGGCCCGTAGAGGTGCTCGTACAGCGCGGAGAGGGTCACCCCGCGCTCGCTCCCGACGAGCGGTATCTCGTCGAAGGTGTAGAAGTGGACGTCGGCGAAGGCTCCGGGGTTCTGGCGCAGCCTCTCGGTGACGATCTCGTAGGTGCCCGCGGGGCTCGCTCCCGCGGTGAGGGCCATGTTGACCCGCCGGTCGTGCAGCATCTCCCCGAGGACGATGTCTGCCGCGGTACGGCTGAGGTCCTCGTAGTCCCGCGCGATGACGATCTTCATGTGGCGTTCCGTTCTCGTGGTCGGGAGCCAGGGACTCCAGGCTCGTGCTGTGGGGCGCGTGGGTCTCAGGAGCGGGGGGCTGACTTCTTCACGTACTGCTCGGTCTTCTTCAGCTCCTTCTTTCCGTCGATGGCCGTGCCGTACGTGCGGTCTGAGGTGATCGGGGTGACCGATACGGCGCCGCCGAGGGCGGCCGTGGAGTCGGCGTCCGGGCGGCCTTCCACGCATTCCGTGCTGCCGGGGTTCGCCGAGGCGCAGTCGCCGAGGGCGATGGTGAAGCCGTTGCCGCCGTCGTTGCGTACATAGCCGTGGTAGGCGTACGCACCGGATCCGACCCGGGTCCACACGGGCGGCCCGGCCTTTGCTCCTGCGCTGATGTCGGGGTAGTCGATCTTCAGGGCGAACTTGTCGGTGAACAGCAGGCGGTCCTTGAGCCCGGCGAGGAACTTCGCGCCGAACGCGGCGGTGGCCCGGTAGTTCTCCACCGGGTGCGCGCTCATGTCCGCGTTCGCGGAGGCGCTGAAGGCCACGGCCGGGACGCCGATGTCGGTGGCGGCGATCGCGGCTCCGACGGTGCCGGAGTCGTTGACCGAAGAGCTCACGTTGAGGCCGGAGTTGATGCCGGTGACCACCAAGTCGGGGGCGTCGTTCCAGCCCGCCTTGGCGGCGAGTCCGCCGCGCAGGGCCAGTTTGACGGTGTCGGCGGGGGTGGCGCTCGGGGAGTCGGGGCCGCACGGGCCGTCGGCCAGGCAGACGCCGAAGACCGGGGCGCCGGAGGGTGCGCCCGCGCAGTCGTTCTCGTACCCGGCGGGCATGCGCTCCCGCTGCTGGACGGTCAGTACTCCGTGGTTGGTGACGGCGGTTCCGCGTCCGCTCTGCACCTGCCACGGCGCCATCACCACCACGTCGGCGCCAGCGGTGCAGAGGGCGCGGCGCATCTCGTAAGCGCCCAGCCCGTCGGAGTGGTTGGGCCTGGCGGCCTGCATCCCGTCGTCGTTGGAGATGAGGATCCGCATCCCGTCCAGCGGGCCCGCCCCTGACGCCCGCGGGGGTGCGGCCGGCGGCCCGGAGCCGGCCGATGCCGCCGCCCCGGTGGTGGCGGTCAGCGTGCAGGCCGCGGCCAGGGCGAGGAGGGTGCGATGAGCGGGGCGCATGAGGGGCCTTCCTTTCGGTGAACCGGGCCGTGGGCGCATCTCGACGTCACGGAGCCCGGACGGAGCCCGGGATGCGACAGCTCGACCGGGCCCTCCCCGTGCACTCTTCCGCCGTCGGCCCACCCGGAGACAGGGGCTGAAGGCCCCCTCCCCGAAGACCGAAGGACCCGATCCGGGCCAAGTCGGCACACAGCGAACTGGCCAAGAAATAGGTCCTGTTGAGAACTCCGCACACGAAGGGCACAAAGGTCGCCCCCTTCGGGACCTTCGACTTCCTTTGCCTTCCCTTGACCTCGCCAAGACTGAGGGGACCTCGGACCGAAGACGTTCCGGGTTCGGTACCACGCGATGCAGGGAGAACTCATCGTGGATTACGGAAAGACGGCGCCCGCCGTACTCGAAGGCGTCGGCGGCGAAGCGAACGTGGAATCGCTGGTGCACTGCGCCACCCGGCTGCGCTTCGTCCTCAAGGACGCGTCGAAGGCGGACAGATCGGCCGTCGAAGCAACCCCCGGTGTCATCACGGTCGTCGAGAGCGGCGGCCAGTTCCAGGTGGTCATCGGGAACGACGTGGCCAAGGCCTACGCCGAGATCGGCAGGATCTCCGGGCTCGGCTCGGACAAGGCCAGGACGAAGAACACCGCGTCTGAGGGCCAGGCGGCAGGCAATCCGCTGACCCGGCTGGTCGACGTCATCTCCAGCATCTTCACCCCGTTCCTGTGGACGCTGGCCGGCGCGGGGCTGCTCAAGGCCACGATCGTGCTGGTCACCAAGGTCGGGCTGGTCTCCGAGACCTCACAGGAGTTCACCGTCCTGAACGCGGCCGGCGACGGCGTGTTCTTCTTCCTGCCGGTGCTGCTGGCGGTGACCGCCGCGAGGCGGTTCGGGGCCAACCAGTGGACCTCCATGGCCATCGCGGGGTCGCTGGTCTACCCGGCGATCGGCGCCCTGAACGAGGCCGGCGATCCGGTCTCCTTCTTCGGCATCCCGATGGTGATGGTCGCCTACGCCTCCTCCGTCATCCCGGTGATCCTCGCCGTGTACGTGCAGAGCTTCGTGGAACGCGGCCTCGACAAGGCGCTGCCGTCGAGCATCCGCAACTTCATCACCCCGATGCTGACGATCCTCCTCATGGTCCCCCTGACCCTGCTCACCATCGGGCCGGCCTCGGACTGGGCCGGCCAGGGAGCCTCCAGCCTCATCGGCTGGCTGTTCGGTCTCAGCCCGGCCGTCGCCGGAGCCGTCCTCGGCGGCACCTGGCAGATCATGGTCGTCTTCGGCATCCACTGGGGCCTGGTCCCGATGATGGCCAACGACCTTGCTGTGCAGGGTCATTCGCTCCTCTACGGGCCGCTGGTCGCCGCTTCTGCCGCGCAGGGGGCGGCCGTTCTGGCGGTCATGTTCCGAACCCGCAGCAAGAGCCTGAAGAAGCTCGCCGGTCCGGCCGCCGTCAGCAGCTTCCTCGCCGGCATCACCGAGCCCGCGGTCTACGGCGTCAACCTGCGCCTGAAGAAGCCCTTCGTCTACGCCTGCATCGCCGGCGCGGTCGGCGGGGGCATCGCCTCGGCGGGCGGCTCGGCCTCGACCGCGTACATCATGCCGGGCCTGCTGTCCCTCTCCGCCTACCTGGAGGTCGGCAGCTTCGCCCTCCAGCTGATCGGTGTCGGCGTCGCCGCCACCCTGTCCTTCGGGCTCACGATGGCCCTGGGCTTCAAGGACGTCGCGGAGGACACCGCCGAGGACGCCGCCGAGAACGCCGCGGAGGCCGACGGCCGTGCCACCGGGACGGACGGTCCGGGCACCGGAGCCGGAACCGCCCCCGGACGGCCCGCCGGTGAGTCCTTCGAGGTCGTCGCCCCGGTCGAGGGCCGGGTCGTCGCCCTGACCGACGTGCCGGACCCGGTGTTCGCCTCCGGCACCCTCGGTGACGGCGCGGCCGTCGCCCCGAGCTCCGGTGAGGTCCACGCCCCGATCGACGGCACGGTCGTCAGCGTCATGCCGCACGCCTACGGGCTGCGCTCCCCCGAGGGCGTGGAGGTGCTCGTCCACATCGGCATCGACACGGTCCGGCTCGGCGGGGAGCACTTCACTACCGCCGTCCGGCAGGGCGACCACGTCCGGCTCGGCGACCCGCTCGGCGAGGTCGACCTGGCCGCGGTCGAGGCGGCCGGCTACGACACCACCACGATGGTGATCGTCCTCGACGCGGCCGGCACGGGCGTCGTACGGACCACCGAGCACACCGAAGTCGAGCACAGCACGGTGCTCCTGTCCCTCGGCCCGCAACGCGCGCTCACCCCGGCGGGCTGACGCCCCGTCCGACGGCGGCCCCGCACCTTCCGCACGCCGCCCCGCTCCCTGATCCACGTACCCCCGAAGGAGATCCGCACATGGACCACAAGACCCCCGCCGCCTTCCGCCCCGACTTCCTCTGGGGCGCCGCGACCTCCGCCTACCAGGTGGAAGGCGCCTGGGACACCGACGGCAAGGGCCCGTCCGTCCAGGACGCCCGCGGCAACTACCCCGCGGGAACAACCGACTTCAAGGTCGCCGCCGACCACTACCACCGCTTCGAGGAGGACGTGCGGCTCTTCGCCGAACTGGGCCTGAAGGCCTACCGCCTCTCCATCGCCTGGACCCGGATCGTCCCGGACGGCGACGGCGCGGTGAACCCGGACGGCATCGCCTTCTACCACCGCCTCTTCGACGCCCTCCGCGCGCACGGCATCGAACCGGTCGTCACCGTCTACCACTTCGACCTGCCGCAGGCCCTCCAGGACAAGGGCGGCTGGACCTCCCGCTCGACCATCGACGCCTTCGCACGGTACTGCGAGGTGCTGTTCGAGGAGTACGGAAGCAAGGTCAAGCACTGGCTGACCATCAACGAGCAGAACATGATGATCCTGCACGGCGCCGCCATCGGCACCAGCGCCACCACCTCCGACGACCCGAAGCGCGAGCTGTACCAGCAGAACCACCACATGATGGTGGCCCAGGCCCGCGTGACGAAGATGTGCCACGACATGCTGCCGGCCGCCAAGATCGGCCCGGCGCCGAACATCTCCGTCGTCTACCCGGCGAGCAGCAAGCCCGAGGACGTCCTCGCGGCCTCCGACTACAACGCCATCCGCAACTGGCTGTACCTCGACATGGCCGCGTACGGCACCTACAACCCGACCGCCTGGGCCTGGATGACCGAGCGCGGCATCGCCCCCGAGATCGCCGACGGCGACCTGGAGGTCCTCGCGGCCGGCCGCGCCGACTACCTGGCACTGAACTACTACTCCACCGCCACCGTCGCCGCGCCCCTCGACGACGGAGCCGTCACCTACGAGGGCGGCGACCAGCAGCTCGCGGTCGGCGAGAACGGCGTCTTCCGCGCCGTGAGCAACCCCCATCTGGCCACGACCGAGTTCGGCTGGGAGATCGACCCCGTCGGCTTCCGCACCACCCTGCGCGACGTCCACGACCGCTACCGGCTGCCGATCATGGTCACCGAGAACGGGCTGGGCGGATTCGACACCGTCGAGGACGGCGAGATCCACGACGACTACCGGATCGCGTACCTCTCCGCGCACATCGAGCAGATGCGCCTGGCCGTCTCGGACGGCGTGGACGTCATCGGCTACCACCCCTGGTCGGCCATGGACCTGATCTCCACCCACCAGGGCGTGGCGAAGCGCTACGGCTTCATCTACGTCGACCGCGACGAGTTCGACCTCAAGGAGCTGCGCCGCATCCGCAAGGACAGCTTCTTCTGGTACCAGCAGCTGATCAAGGGCAACGGCTCCCTCTGATCCCGTGTGCCTCCGGGCCGCCGGCCGTCCGCCCACCCGGGGGACGGCCGGCGGCCCCGCCGCGTTCCACCCGGCCGGTGCGAGGGGCCGCGCCGCTGCCCAACCCCTCGCCACAGCCTTGGCCTTCCCCGTACCCCGACACCTGTCCGCACCCCCCACACAGGAGCCCCCGTGACCCGCTTTCCCTACCAGCTGATCGCCACCGACCTCGACGGCACCCTCGTGCGCAGCGATCACACCGTCTCCGCGCGCACCACGGCCGCCCTCGCCGCCGCCGTCTCCGCCGGGGCGCGGCACGTGGTGGTGACCGGCCGGGTCGCCCAGTGGACCAGGCCCACGCTGGTCGAGATCGGCTACCGGGGCCTCGCCGTCTGCGGGCAGGGCGGCCAGCTCTACGACGCCGGGCGCGACGCGCTCGTCTCCTCGGTCCCCCTCGACCGGGAGTTGGCGGCGCACGTGGTGGCCCGGATCGAGGCGTGCACCGGTCCGCTGTCGGTGGCGGTGATGCCGCTGGAGCTGGCCGATCCCATCCTCGTGGGGCCCGGGTTCCCGCTCCCGCCGATGGGTTCGGCCGGGATCGAACGGGTCCGCGACGCGGCCCGGCTGTGGGACCGGCCGATCGGGAAGGTCCAGATCCAGCACGCGCACCTGACGGACGACGAGCTCACGGAGGCCGCCCGGGAGGCGGTGGGCGATCTCGTCACCGTGGTCATGGCCGGCCCGACCTGCGTGGAACTGCTCCCCCTCGGCCTGTCGAAGGCGACCGGCCTGGCCCTGGCCGCCGAGGCCCTGGGCGCGACGGCGGAGAGCACCATCGCCTTCGGCGACATGCCGAACGACATCCCCATGTTCGCCTGGGCCGGCCACTCGGTCGCCATGGCCAACGCCCACGACAGCCTCAAGGCGGTCGCGGACGAGATCACCGCGGGCAACGACGAGGACGGCGTGGCCGCGGTCCTGGAGCGCCATCTCCTCCCGCTCTCCGGAGCCGCCCTTCGGTGATGGCCACACCGGCGTGCACCGCCCGCACCCACGGGAGCCGCTGCCCGACCCGGCTCGCGGATGCTCCGGCGCACGGAGGTGCGCGTCGCCCCGGCCCGTCCCCTTCAGCCGGCGTGCGCGGCCGACGGGGAGGGTGCGGCGGGCGCGGGCGGGGCGAGTACGGAGTCCAGGCGGCGGACCGCGGAGCGCCGCTGGACCACCGAGAGGGCCGCGATCCCCGCGCCGAGGGCCAGCCAGCCCGCGGGTCCGCCCGCCGTCACCACGGCGGTCAGGAGCAGCGGGCCGGCGGACTTCTGGACGGACTGGGCCATGCCCGCCACTCCCAGGTACGAGGCCCGCGCCCGCTCGGGGGCGAGGGAGACCGCCAACTCCCAGGAACTCACCGACCGCAGCAGTTCCGCCCCGGTGACCAGCACCGCCGCGCCGAGCAGCACCGCCGATGCGGCCACGGGCCCGGTCCCGGAGCTGAGGGCCAGCAGGACGCAGCAGACGAGCATCGTCAGCCCGTACACGGAGACCGCGGCCGCGGCCTGCCGGGAGGTCTCGAACCGTGCGGACACGCGGAGTTGGAGGGCGACGACCAGCACGGTGTTGATGACGAGGAAGGCCGGGACCAGGGCGTGCGGCGCGTCGGTGTGGACCACCAGCCACAGCGGCAGACCGACGGCCAGGACCGAGTCGTCGAGGTTCATGGGGATGTCGAGCAGGACGAAGCGCAGGTAGCCGCGGTCCCGCCACGGGCTCGGCGCCCGTGTCCGGCCGGTCGCGGCGCTCCCCGGCCCCGCGTCCCCGATCGCCGCGTCCCCGGTGGCCGCGTCTCCGGTCGCCGCATCCCCGCTCGCATCTCCCGCACCTCCCGTGGCCCCCGCGTCCCGCGCCGCCACCCGGCCCTCGGCCCTCGGCTCCCGGGTGCGCCAGACCAGTGCGGCGGCCGCGAGGAACGACAGCCCGTTGGCCAGGATCAGCGCCCGGTAGGCCTCCGTGGTCCCGAGCGCGAGTCCGGCAGCGGCCATTCCCGCGCCCACCGCGTACCCGGCGTTCGCCGTGCTGCGCGCCAGCGCCTGGTAGGTGCCGCGCCGCTCGCCCGCCACCCGGGTGGCGAAGAGCATCTCCAGCGCCTTGGCCGCCCGGTCGCCGAGGCAGGTGGCGGCGACCAGGGCCAGCAGCACGTCGAAGCGGGTGACCACGAGCAGGGCGCCGAGGGTTCCGAGGCGCAGCAGGTGACTGCCGATCAGGAGGGGCCGTACGGGGAACCGTCCGGCCAGGTGCCCCGCCAGCGGCGATCCGGCGATGCCCGCCACGGCCCCGGCGCCCAGCAGAAGGCCGATGCGTCCGGCGTCGAGGCCGAGGACGAAGGTGAAGTAGAGGACCGAGGAGGCGGCCCACATGCCCGTGCCGGCGCGGTCGACGAGCAGGGCGAGCAGCATGATCCGGGCGTTCCGGCCCCCCGGCGGCCGCCTCAACTGGGCCACCAGCCCGGGCCGCCGCTCCTGCCCCGGGCCCTGCCGCCCCTGCCGCCCCTGTGAACCCTTCCGGATCCCCGTACCGCGCCGCCGCATCCCGTGCCTCCCAGCCCCCGCGAAAGTATCTCGACGTCGAGATACCAGCGGAAGCCTGCCCGAGATCAATCTTGACGTCAAGATACTTTCGGAAGGGGGTTCCGCCGCGCATTACGCCGTCGGATCGGGGCAGGCGCAGCCTGCGAGATGGGAGAACGTCATGATCGTGCTCGGCATCGTCCTCTTGGCCATCGGCTATCTGCTCGGCATCGCGATCCTCTCGACCCTGGGGATCATCCTCGTCGTCGTCGGGGCCGTCCTGTGGGTCCTCGGATCCGTCGGTCACGCGGTCGGCGGACGCCGCCACTACTGGTAGTCACCACGCGTGCAGGGAAAGCCGTCCGGGGAGGCCGGTTCCATGATCCAGATGTCCATACCGCTGATACCCGCGGAGGACGGCAAGCTGCTCGTCCCCGCCGGCCACGTCACCTGCCTCCTGCGCCGCCTCGCGGCCGACTGGCTGGAACCGGTGCGCACCGGAGACGCGCGCGCCGACGAGCAGACCATCGAGGACCTGGCCGGCGTACTGACCGAGCTCGCGGATCAGATCGACGTCGAATGCATCGGGTACACCTCGACCGCGCCGCACTCGTAGAACGCCCGCAGAGGCCCATTCCTCACGAATTGCAGGGTTCCGTCCCCTGACGCATGGTGGCAGCAACACCCCCCTCAGGAAGGACGACCCGGTCATGGGCAAGGCGAAGGCAAAGGCGAAGCAGGCCAAGGGCAAGCTCAAGGAGAGCCTCGGCAGCGCGACGGACGACAAGCGCATGCAGGCCGAGGGGAGCGCCGACCGGATGGCCGGGAAGGCCGAGGAGATGACCTCGAAGGCCACGGACAAGATGAAGAAGTCCACGGGCCGGCACTGACCTCGGGCTCCGGAGGACCCGGATCCCGCCCCTGAGCCCGTCTCAGCCGCCTCCGGCACCCGGAGGCGGCTGAGAACGGTTCAGACAGGCGGTTCAGACGTGCTCGCGCTCGGCCTTGTCCGTGCCTGTGGCCGTGCCCTCGTCCGCGTCAGCGACGGCGTCCTCCAGCATTCCGGCCCGCAGGCCGGCCATGATGCGGCTGAGCAGCCTCGACACGTGCATCTGGGAGAGGCCGATCCGTTGGCCGATCTCGGCCTGGTTCAACTCCTCGCCGAAGCGCAGCGAGAGGATCAGCCGGTCGCGGTCACTGAGCGTGGCGAGCAGTGGTTTCAGCGTCTCCAGGCACTCGATGCGGTCGTAGGCCTCCTCTTCCTCCCCCAGGGGCCACTCCCGGCCGCTGTCCGCCTCCGGACCCACCGGGGCGTCCAGTGAGCCCGCGACATAGCCGTTGGCCGCCTGGAGGCCTTCGTCCAGCGCCTCCGGAGTGATGCCGAGGCTCTGGGCCAGCTCGGCGGCGGTCGGGTGGCGCCCCAGCCGCTGTTCGAGCACGTCGTGCGCCTTGGCGATGTCGAGCCGGAGCTCCTGGAGCCGGCGCGGGACCTTCACTGACCAGCTGGTGTCCCGGAAGAACCGCTTCATCTCACCGGTGATCGTGGGGATGGCGAAGGTGGCGAATTCGACCCCGCGCTCCACGTCGTACCGGTTGATGGCCTTGATCAGGCCGACCGTCCCGACCTGGACGATGTCCTCCATCGGCTCCGAGCGGTTGCGGAACCGGCGCGCCGCGTACTTCACCAGGCTCAGGTTGAGCTCGACGAGCGTGTTGCGCACGTACGAGTACTCCGCGGTCCCCTCGCTCAGCCCTCCGAGGCGCCGGAAGAGCGCGACGGACAGGGTCCGCGCGTCGGCCGTGCTGACGGCGAGCGGTTCCTCGGGGACGGGCGGCATCCCGGTACGGAGATCGGTGGGAATCAGGTCCGCGGTATCGCTGGAAACGGTTGGCATGAGCTTCCTCCGACGGGTGGATGGGCATCGCCGCGCCCGAGCGGGCGGCGGCAACCGTCGTGGTCTTCCGGAAGGGTTATACCCACTCGGGGGAAGACCTGACCCTTTTCACCCCATCTCGACCACCGGGCCGGCCTCCCGACCCTCCTCCGGGCCCGCATCAGGGTCGGGGTAGGGGTCGGGCACATGGATGTCCAGGACGCAGATGTCGTCGCGCTGGGCCGTCCGGAGCGCGGCGAGCGTCCGGGCGAGGTTTTCCCCGCGCCCCTCCCGCAGGAGTCGTACGACCGTGTCCGCGAGGCGGTCGAGTCCGGCGCCGATGTCCTCCCCCGGTTCCTCCACGAGCCCGTCGGTGTAGAGCAGCAGGTGGTCACCGGGCAGCAGGGCGATGACGGACTCCTCGTACGAGGCGTCGAACACGGCGCCGAGGAGCGACCCCCGCGGCTGTTCGAGGAACTCCGCCCGGCCGCCCCGGATCAGCAGCGGCGCGAGGTGTCCGGCCCGCACCCACGTCAGCCGGCGGTCCCAGGGCTGGTAGCGGGCCATGACCATGGTGGCGGTGGCGCTGCCCGCCGGGTCCGAACCGGTGTGCAGCAGAAGGGTGTTGAGCCGGTTCAGCACGTCGGGGAGGGCCGAGCCGGTGACCGTCATGCCCTTGGTGGTGAACCGGAGCTGGGCCATGGTCCCGACGGCCGCCAGACCGTGCCCGGCCACGTCTCCGACGACGAACAGGGCGCTGCGGTCAGGCAGTTCGATGGCGCTGTACCAGTCCCCGCCGACGTTGATCCCGCTGTCGGCGGGGACGTAGGCGACGTCGATGCACAGGCCGGCCAGTTCCAGGGACTGTTCGGGGATCGGCAGCAGGGTGTCCTGGAGGCGTGCGGCGAGGGCCCGTTCGGCCTGGAGCATGCCCCGCTGGAGGAGGACGGCCCGTTCGCTGTCGCGCAGGGCGAGTTCGACGTCGCGCTGTGCGGTCAGGTCCTGGAAGAAGCCCTGCACCTCGACGGGGTTTCCGTCGGCGTCCGTCCGTGCCTCGGCGACGATCCGCACGTGCCGGACCCCGCGTCCGGTGGCGATCCGGAAGGGCTGGTCGATGGGGTCCCCCGCGGTCAGCAGTCGTTCGAGGGCGGCGCTCAGCCGGGGAAGGTCCTCGGCGACGAGGTGGCGCGGCAGTTCTTCCAGCGACAGCGGCTCCAGGCCCGGATCGCGGTCGAAGACCGCACGGGCCTGCTCGGACCAGGTCACGGTGTCCGTCACCAGGTTCCAGTCCGCCCAGCCGAGGTTGCCGAGGCGCTGCATGTCGGCGAGCCGGCGGGCCTCGCGCCGACCGGTGTCGTGGCTGGTCCAGGACACGACCAGGTGGTCGCCCAGTCCGCAGGCGCGGACCGAGTAGACGGACTGCCGGGGGACGCCCGCCACCACCTCTTCATAGACGAAGGGCTCGCCTTCGTACCTGGTTCCGGTGACGAGGGCCTTGAGGTACCCCTCCCAGAGCGCGGCGCCCGCGAGGGTGGGGTACGTCTCCAGGATCCGGCGGCCCACGAGCTCCTTTCCGCGCCGGCCGGCCACGTCCACGGACTCGGGCGCCGCCGCGTCGATGCGGTAGTCCTCCACCTCTCCCGTCTCCGAGCGCAGCGGGGTGAGCAGGACTGCGGGTCCGGCCAGGGTTTCCAGGATCAGCCGGACCGATGCCGTACGGTCGTCGCGCTCCCCTGCCCCGGCGGCGTCCCCCGCTCGCTCCAGGGCTCCCTCCGCGGCCCCCAGCGGACCCGCACACAGCCGGGCCGCCTGCCGCAGCAGGGCCCTGGTGTCGGCGGCGAAGGGGCCCTGCCGGGTGCGCAGGAAGCCGACGGCCGCCCTCGGGGGACCGTCGAGGGGCACCGGAATCCAGGCCCGGGCGGGCCACCGCCCCGGCGGGTTCCCGATCAGCAGGTAACGCCGGGCGTCCTGCGCGGGGTCCTCCAGCCAGAGCGCCCGGCGCCCGGCGACGGCCGCATGGGCGGCGACCCCGCTCAGCGGGGGGATGTGGCGCCACTGCTCGGCCAGGGCCTCGTCGATCCCGGCGCTGCCGGCCAGGTCCAGGCTCCCGGCCGGGGCCACGACGTAGATCATCACCGCGTCCAGGCCGGCGGCCTCGCCCAGCACGCCGACGAGCAGCTCGGCGATGTCGTCGCCCCCGTGCACGGCGGCCAGGCCGTCGGCGAACCGGGCCAGGAGCCCGCGTGTCTCGCGGTCGGGGTCGTGGTGGCCGGGGTCGTGGCGGCCTGGGTCGCGGTGGCCTGGGTCGCGGCGGTCGGCAAAGGGGTCGCCGGTGGGGCGGCGGTGGGGGCCGGATGCCGGGACGGCGCCCGGTGCGGACTTCGGGAGCGTGGCGGCCGCGTTGGGCAGGCTGATCCGGGCGGTACCCCGAGCCGGGGGCCGGGGCCGGGTCGAGAGCGGCGGCTGCGGCGGGGTGCGGCCCTGGGGCCGGGTCGCCGAGACCTGCCCCAGCGTGATCCAGCACTCCTCCAGGAGGCTGCGGCCGCGGCGGCCCGCCCGTTCGAGGAGCAGCTGGTACGCCCTGGCGTCGGAGACCCCCGCCTGGGCCATCAGTACGCCCTTGGCCCGCTCGACCACGGCCGTGGTCGCGGCGACGCCCTCCAGGTCCGCGAGTTCCGACCGGAGCCTGGCCACCACCTTGGCGAGCGCCACCACCTCGGGTGCGGCGCCCTCACCCACGGGTGCGACATCGCCCTTCACCACTCGAGCATGGCACGCCGCCCCCCGGCCCGCCCGGGTGCGGCCCGGCCCCCTCCCGGGGGGACGGCGGCTCGCATTCGCCGCGCCCGGGCGGGTAGGCGCCCGGTGCGGGGTGCGGTCCTGGCCTCCCGGCTGCGACGGGGGCCGCATTCCGCGCCACCCGGCGAACGGCAACGGCAACCCGCAACGGGGGCGACAACGGCAACGGCAGACGCCGACGGCGGGCCCGTCGGCGGGGTCCCCGCACCGGTTCCCGCCCTGAACCAGCGCGCCGTGCCGCCCGTGCTCAGACCGCGGGCATACCGTCCCTACGCGGACCACCGCGCCGTACCCACCGCCCAGGACCGGAGGAACAGCTCGTGCCGACACCCGCAGATCCCGCTCCGCCGACCCGACAGGCCACCGCATCCCGGACGCCCGGACCCTGGCCCGAGCCGATGGGCGGCCGGGCCCTCGGGATGCTCATGGCCACGACCCCGTGCTCGGCCCGCGACGCCCTGCGCATCCTGGCGACCGCCGCCGACCTGGCCGGCGTCCGCGGCGCGGACCTGGCCGCCGCACTGACCGCCACCGCGGGCGGAACCGCCCTGCCCACCCGGTACGAGCGCGCCCTGCGGCACGCCGTCGAAGCCGCCCGTACCCGGGCGCCGGCGGCCGGGACCCGCCCGGCCGGACTCGCCCCCAACCCGGCCCGGACCGAGGAGGTCCTGACCCGGCTGCGCGGCTGCCAGGCCCGCCTCGCGGCCTCGCCGCAGGACCCGGCGGCCCTGCGGGCCATGGACGACACCGCGTACACCCTGTGCGTGCTCATGGGCCGGCCCACGGCCCACGAGGCCGTCAGCGCGGCGGAGGAACAGCTCGCCGCAGCGGGCTGAGCCTCCCGGCCGCCCCCTTCCCGTCAGCCCGGGGCGGGGTGCTCGTCAGCCCTTGGAGGTGTAGCGGACCCGCGCCCACAGGGGCAGCACGAACCAGCAGAGCGCGTACCAGCAGAACACTCCGCCCACGAGCCACGGGGCGAGGGCGTTGTGCGTCGCCACCCTCAGGACGAGGAGGAGGGCCGAGGTGCTCGTGGCCAGGAGCAGGAGGAGGCCGGTGAACGTCAGGCGTGCGGCCCAGGCGACGGCCTCGGGCTTGATCCGGCGCCCCGAGACGATCCGGTGGAACGCGACCGGCCCGATCAGGGCGCCGGTCGCCAGGGAACCAAGCACCACGGTCATCACGTAGATCGCCTTCTCGGTGTGCGCGAGCCCCGCGAAGACGGGGGTGAAGGCGACCGTGAGCAGGAATCCGAAGAGGATCTGCACGCCCGTCTGGGCGACCCGTATCTCCTGGATGAGCTCCTGCCATTGACGGTCGGCCCTCTCCTCCGTGGACTCGTCCCGCCCCGGCCGCACATCGCTCGTCGACATCTCACGCCTTTCTGAAGGTTGTTCTCGGCGTGCGTCTACCCCCGGACCTGCGCACCATGTTCCGCGCCCGGCTGCCGGGCGGCCAGCCGGCCGAGCAGCGAGCGCCGGTGCTCCGGGTCGGTCGCGAGCCCGATCACCGTCCAGGCCATGGCCAGCCCGCCGTCGAGCACGGCGCGGTCGGCCTGCGCGGTGATCCCGTACCGGGTGAACTCGGGGTTGTGCATGATCGCGTCGCCGCAGTCGTAGCCGATCATCGGGTGGATGGTGGGCACCAGGTGCGAGACGTTGCCCATGTCCGTGGAGCCGCCCCGCAGCGTGGGGTCCAGGTCCTGGACCCGGCGTCCGAGGTCGCGGGCGGCCGCGAGGTAGGCGCGGCCCATCGCGAAGTCCTGCCGCAGGTCGGCGTAGTCGTTGCCGACGGTCTCCAGGGCGAGTTCGGCGCCGGTGGCCAGCGCGCCGGCCTCGAAGCAGGCGCGGATCCGGGCCTGGAGTTCGGCGAGCTCCTCGCTGGTGACGGCCCGGCAGTCGTACGAGGCCTCCGTGCGGGCCGGGATGACGTTGGCGGCCTCGCCGCCCCGGGTGACGATGCCGGAGACCACGGCCCCGGGCCTCAGCTGCTGGCGGTGGGCGGCGATGGCCACCTGGGCGATCATCATGGCGTCGGCGGCGTTGACTCCGCGCTCGGGCATCGCGGCGGCGTGCGCCGCACGGCCGGTGTAGCCGACGTTCCAGCTGCTGATGGCGAGCGAGCTCATGCCCACGGAGTCGGAGGGTGCGGCGTGCACCATCATGGCGGCGGCCACGTCGTCGAAGGCGCCCTCGCGCAGCATGTCCACCTTGCCCCCGCCGGACTCCTCCGCCGGGGTGCCCAGGAGCTTGACGGTGATGCCGAGTTCGTCGGCGAGCGGGGCCAGGACCAGGGCGGCGGCCACGGAGGCGGCGCCGTTGACGTTGTGGCCGCAGGCGTGGCCGATGCCGGGGAGGGCGTCGTACTCGGCGCAGATGCCGATGACGAGGTCGCCGCTGCCGGCGGTCGCGCCGAACGCGGTGGGCAGACCGTACGCCCCGCGGGTCACCTCGAACCCGGCCCGCTCGACGAGGTCGCCGATGCGCCGGGCGGCCCGGTGTTCCTCGTAGGCGAGTTCGGGATCGGCGTGCAGAGCGTGGCTCAGGCCGAGGACCACGTCCTGCCGGCCGGTCAGGAAGGCCCGGCTGCGGTCGCGCAGTACCTGGGTGGCGTTCATCGGCCCGCCTCCGCGGTGTCGTCGGCCTTGGGGGTGCGGTAGAGCAGGGCGAGGGCGGCGCCGGCCACCGAGACCAGGATGCAGACCGTCCAGGAGACGGTGTACGCGCCGAGTCCGGGCAGGGTCCGGCCGGCCGGGGTGTGGGCCGCGAACACGGTCAGGACGGCGGCGGCTCCGAGGGATCCGCCGATGTTGATGAGGAGTTCGTTGATGCCGGAGCCCACCGAGGTTCGGTCGCGGGGTACGCATTCCACGGCGAGCGTGCGCGTGGAGTGCTGGAGGAAGCCCGTGCCGAGCCCCGCCACGGCGGTGCCCGTCAGGAAGAGGGCCTGCTCCCCGTGGAAGGCCAGCACCGTCGCGTAGCCCGCGGCCATCAGCAGGGAGCCCGCGGCCAGGGTGAGCCGGTCGGTGACGGCTGCGGCCACGGCGGGGGCGAGGAGCGCCCCGAGGGTGAGGGCCAGCAGGTTCGGCAGGGTGGCGAGGGCGATCGCGAAGGGGTCCAGGCCCAGCCCGTAGCCCTCCTCGGCGCGGCTGGTCCCCATGAACACCGCGTTGGCGACCATCAGCCCGAACATGCAGAAGGTGAAGGTCAGCGTGACCAGCGAGACGGCGACGACCCCCCGCCGGCGGAACATCCGTACGTCGATCATCGGCTCGGCGGTGCGCAGTTCCACCCGTACCCACAGGGCGGTGACGAGCACCCCGCCCGCGAGGCAGCCCAGGGTGCGGGGGGAGGTCCACTCCCATCCCGGGGTGCCGCCGAGGCCGAGCCCGAGCATGAGCGCGGTCAGGCCCAGGCAGAGCAGGATGCCGCCCGCCCAGTCGACCCGGCCGCCGGGCCGGTGGTCCGACTCGGGGAGCAGCCGCCAGGTGGCGGCGAGGGCGAGGCTGGTGGCGACGGCCGGCACCCACAGCGCCGCGGTCGGGCTGTCGACGGTACGGGCCACGAACCCGCTGGCCACGAGCCCGAAGGACATGCCCGCGACCAGCGCGGCGACCATCACGCTGATACCGCGCCGGCTCTCGGCCTCGGCCGCCGCGCCGGTCTCGGTGCCCTCGTCGCCCCGGCGGCGGTTGCGCAGGATGCCGACGAGCAGCGGGAAGAAGCCGGCGAAGGCTCCCTGAAGGATCTGCCCGGCGAGGAGGGTCCCGAAATCGCGGCTGAGGCCGACGAGGAGGGAGCCCAGGAGGACGATCAGCAGGTTCCAGCGGAGCACGTGGCGGTGGCCGTGGAGGTCGCCCAGCCGGGACAGGACCGGGGTGAAGGCGACGCTGGCCAGGAGGTTGGCGACGCTGATCCAGTTGAGGTCGGCCGCCGTGACGCCCAGGGTGTCGGTAAGGCCGCGCAGCAGGGGCGAGAGGAAGCCCTGGGTGATGCCGCTGGAAAGCTCCACGAGGACCACGGAGGCGATCACGGCGGCCGCCGGGGTCGCGGTGGCCGTCCGGTTCGGCCTCCCCGGCCGCTTCTCCCTCCCCGGCCGCTTCGCCCCCGGCTCCCCCGGCTCCCGGGTGAACCGCGACGGCTTGCGCAGGGGTCTGGCGTCCGTGTCCGTCATACGTACCACCTGTTCGGGATCGGCCGTCCGGCCTGGGCAGGGAGGGGGGTGAGCGGGCCGCCTGCGGGGCGGAATCCGCACCACAATGTCCGGTGCGGGCCGCCGCACGGGCAAGAGTGGGGCACATAATCGGGTGAACGCGGCGTACCAGCCCGTCCGGGCGGCGGATTCCGGCGGCACGGCCGCTCTGCACGGTCTTCCCGGACAGCCGGTGACACGGCCGGGCGGGGTGTCGTACGGTCGCCGACCCACCGCTCCCGCCTGCCGTTCCCGCCTGCCGTTCCGGCGCGGAGGCGGGCGCACCTCCGGGGAGGCACCCATGACGAACACCGGTCCTGTGACCGGCCCGCAGGGCACCCCCGCCCCGGTGCCCGGACCCGCCGCGGCCCTGCCCGTGCTCGACGCCGTCGACCACGCGGTGCTGCGCATCCTGCACCGCGACCCGCGGGCCGCCTTCGCGGAGGTGGCCGAAGCGGTCGGGGTGCACGAGCGCACGGTGGCCCGGCGGCTGGAACGGATGACGGCGACGGGCCACGTCCGCTTCACGGCCGCGCTCGTCCCCGAGTACCAGGGCGAGGGGATCACCGCGGAGCTGGCCGTACGGTGCGCCCCCGGCCGGGTCCACGAGACGGCCGCGGCGCTCGCCCGGCGGCCGGAGACCCGCTCGGTGGAGGTGGCCACGGGCGCCCTGGAGGTGTTCGCCGAGGTGAACGCCCCCGGCCACGAGGCCCTGCTGACCTTGGTGGACTCGGTGATCGGCCGGCTGGAGGGGGTCGTGGACATCCACTCCAGCGTGGTGTTGCGGCTGCTGCTCACCGCCGGGGACTGGGCTCCGTACGACGAGGAGCCGACGGAGGTGCGCCGGCTGGCCATGGCCGGGCGGGAGCTGCCCGCGCCGCTCACCGTGGACGATCTCGACCGGCGCCTGGTGACGCTGCTGGGCCGGGACGCCCGCATGTCGACGACCCGGCTGGCCCGCGAGCTACAGGTCGGCGAGAGCACCGCCCGGCGCCGCCTGGCCCGCCTGATGACCTCCCACATCCTGCACCTGCGACTGCTCGCGGACCCGGCGGTGCTGGGCTACCCGGTGGAGGCCCGCTTCCGGATCGCGGTGTCGCAGCACGGGCTAGGCTCGGCCGTACGGCTGCTGGCCCGCGAGCCGTCGGTACGGCACCTGGTGGTCACCACCGGCGCCGCCGGGCTCCTCGGCTACTCCAGCCACCGCGACCTCGCGGCCCTGCACGCCTTCACCACCCGCGTCTTCGCCCTGCTGGGCGGCACCACCCAGGTGGAGACGGCCCTGCTGATGCGGACGTACAAACGCGCCGGGGCCGCCGAGCCCCCGGCCCGCTGAACGGGCGCCGGCGCCGGGCCCGGGCCCGGCGGGAGGGGCGGCCCGGGCGGCGCCGGCGGTCGGAGGTGCCGCCCGGCTACCTGGTCGGGGGCTCCGTCGCGCGCACTCCGCGGTGTGCACCCCGTCGTGTGCACTGCGGCGCCTGCCCGCCCCCGCAGAGGTCAGTGGCCCTGGTCCTGGTCCTGGTCCTGGTCCTGGTCCTGGTCCTGGGAGGAGCTGATGCACAGGGGCTGGCCGGAGGGGTCCAGGAGGACGGTCCACTGGCCTTCGCCGGGCTGGAAGTCGGGCTTGGTCCCGCCGGCCTCCACGAGCTGCGCGACCGCCTCTTCGGTGTCCTGGACGCGGAAGTCGAGGTGGAAGGGGAGGGCGTCGGCGGGCCAGTTCGGGGCCTTGAAGCCGTCCTGGTGGGCGAAGACCATCATCTGCTGCTCAGTGCCGATCATGGCATGGGTGTCCTCCACGGCCATGACCGGCCAGCCGGTGAGCCGGTGGTAGAAGTCGGCCATCGCCCTGGGGTCGTCGCAGGTCCAAGCTGTGCAGCTGACGGTGGCGTTGAGGGTGCTCACGGTGGTTTCCCTTACGGGTCGGGGGTGGCGGGAAGGCAGGGCGACAGGCCCCGCCCTCGTGGGACGGGCGGGGCCTGCGGGAGATCTTGCGGGAGCGAGGCCGCTGGGTCGGGTCAGGCCACGGGGGCGCTCAGCGCCATGGCGTAGCCGTTGGGGTCGCGGAAGTAGAGCATCCTGAAACCGCCGTCGGAGGCTTCCTTGAGGACCTCGACCTTGTCGCGGATCCGGGCGACGGCTCCGTCGAAGTCGGGGGCGTTGAGGTAGAAGAAGCCGGAGGCGCCGAGCTCGGCGGCGGTCTGCGGGAGGAACTCGCGGACGCTGTCGGCGGGCTGGATCATGAACGCCATCTGGTCGCCGTTGAAGATCAGGTGGATCGGGTGATCCTGGGCGACGCTCTCGCGGCCCACGGTGAAGCCGAGGCCCTCGTAGAAGTCGAGCGTCTCGGTTACGTCGCGGACGGCGAGGCAGGCGGTGAAGTTGGCGGTCTGCTGCACGGGTGCTCCTGGTGCTGGTCGGTACCCTCCGAATGAACGATACATTTGTACTGTACTGAATGGAACGAGAGGGAGCAAACGGACAAACGCATCATTACTCTCGGCGAGGGTTCCGGCACGGAGGCCGGGCCGCACCCCTGCCCTGTCGGTCCCACCAGGACTAGACGGGCCAGGGGACACCGACCGGGCGCAGGATCGGACGATGCGCCTGCCGGTGGCGTTCGGCGTGCCGCCACGGCATCGATACACCCGTACTAGAGTGGGTATCCCCGACTCTGGAGATGCCGTGACCTTCTCGTGTGCCCCTTGCCGCCCGGCTGCCGCGGACGGTCTGGGCTGATGGCCGGGCAGGACTCCGCGCCGCGCCGGCGTCGGGATCCGCAGCGGCGGATCGAGGAGATCGTCGCGGCCACCGAGCGGGTGATCGCGTCCAAGGGCATCGAGGGGCTGACGCACCGGGCGGTCGCGGAGGAGGCCGGGGTGCCCCTGGGCGCGACGACCTACCACTTCGCGACCCGCGAGGACCTCATCGCAGCCGCCCTCCAACAGGCGGTGGACCGCTTCGGCACCTACCTCGAAGCCTGGACCGCCCAACGCCCCGGGCTCACCCCCGAGCAGTTCGCGGTCCTGCTCACCGACGCGCTGATGACGAGCTTCACCCCGGAGGGCCGCGGCCAGAACGTCATGGAGTTCGAGCTGTACCTCGCGGCCCTGCGCCGGCCGGCCCTGCGGCAGATCGCCAACCAGTACGCCGAACTGAACATCCGGGCCTGCTCCCGCTATACCGACCCCGTCACGGCCGCCGCCGTCGCGGCCGCCACCAACGGCATCACCCTGCGCGGCCTCGCCGGCAACCGCCCGCCCACCCGCGACGACGTCGAGGCGATCCTGCGCCGCATCCTCACCCCCAACCCCGCCCTTCCACCCGCCACCCGGACCGGGCCTGCCGTCACGGAGGGCTCTTCGTGAGCGAGGTCCGCCGTCATGTCCCCGTGGCCGAGCGGCGTGCCCGCCTCGGGACCCGCCGCGGCCTGGCAACCTCCCGCCAGGCCGCGGCGGGTCTGGCCGATGGGCCGCATCGAGGAGACCTCCGCTCACCCGGTGCCGACCGGCGTGTTCATCCGGGTCGGCGTCCTCCGTGCTCCTCGGGCGTGGCACTCGTCGCCTGCGCCCGTGGGGTGCGGCACGACCGCTGACCGAAGAGGCGGTCCATCTGGCCGCGCACTGCTTCGAAGTCGTCCCAGCAGTTCCGCGCCGCCTCGGAGCCGCCCGTCTGCGTCCGTCCCTGATGGGTGCCCTTCACCGTTCTCTCCCTCGGCCCGGAGTCCGCGTACGCCCCTCCGTTTTCCGTCCGGCGCCTACCCGGCGGGGGCCTACGCAACCGCGACCGTTACCGGCGGCCGGGCGTGGCCGGGTCCTCGCCTTCGGCGGCGGCCCGGTCGACGCGTTCCGGGTCGGACGGCGGCGAGGCGGAGCCGGTGCCCTTCCGCGACGGAGCGCCGGGCCGGCGCCCGTGTTCGTCGACCATGACGCCCTCGTCGGGCAGCAGCCCGGTACGGTGGCCGCCCTGCGGGCGAGGGGGGCGTACCTGCTCTTCGCTTGCGGGGTCCGGCCGCCGGCGCTCGGCGGCGTGCCCGTCGGTGTCGCTCCCTGCGGGGCCGCTCGGCGCGGATGCGTCGCTGCGGCCGGATGTGCCGGGCCCCGTACTCCCTGCCGCGTCCCTTCCGTGCCTGCTCATAGCTGTCTCCTGCCTCGCGTCCGCCCCCCCTGGTCCCTGGTCCCTGGTCGGCGCCTACCCCGCCCGGCCGCGGCCAGACAGTGCGACCGCCGCACCCCGCACGGGGCCCCGCTCCGCGTCGGGTGTCGGCTGCGTCAGGGAGGGGGGCGCAGCTGCCCCGAGTGCCGCGAGTTCGTCGAGCGGTGCGCGCTGGACGGCTGCGACCAGGCGTCGGCTGTGGGCCCATACGGCCGCGCGGGCGCGTACCGGGGAACGGCCGCTGCGCTGTGCGAGCACGGCGCCGAGGACCAAGTTGCGGCTGCCGTCGACCTCCTTGTAAGCGGCCCACAGGACATTGCCCCCGGCCGGGGTGCTGGTACCCGTCTTCAGCCCGGCGACACCGTGCCTCCCGAGCAGCCGGTTGGTGGTGCGCGCTTCGCCCCGGCCGCCCGGAAGACGCACCGAGGGCGTGGCGACGATGTTCCGGAACACCTCGTCCCGCATGACCGTACGGGCCAGGACGAGCAGGTCGACGGCCGTGCTGATGTTCCCCGTGTCCATGCCGCAGGAGCTGGTGAACCGGGTACGGGTCATGCCGAGGGCCGCGGCCGCCTCGTTCATCCGGCGCACGAAGGCCGCTTCCGAGCCGGCGGTCCAGCGGGCGAGGAGCCTGGCGATGTTGTTGCCCGAGGGGATCAGCATGTACTCGAGCAGCTGCCGCAGGGGGAACTCCTGCCCTTCCTCGACGGGCACCACCGATTCGATCGTGGAACCGGACTCGCGGGCGGCGGCCCGGTCGACGCGGATCGCGGGACCGGGGTCCCGCGGGCCCAGCGGGTGCTCCCGCAGGACCACGTAGGCGGTCATCACCTTGGTGATGCTCGCGATGGGAACCGGCCGCTGCTCGCCGACCGTGCCGAGGCAGCCGATCCCCTCGATCTCCACGCTCGCCTGGCCCTCGTACGGCCAGGGCAGCGGCTCCGCGGACACCGCGCGACGGGCGGCGGCGAGGGCGGCGTCGCCTGCGCGGCAGGCGGCGAGCCGGCCCCGCCCGGGCAGTTCGGCGGACCGGCGGATAAGGGCGGGGACGGACATGACACTCCCGGGGTCGGAGTCGGGGTCGCGGTAGGGGGTGTCCTTCCGCGCCCGGAGCGGTCCGGGCCCCGGTCATCCGGCAGCGGAGGGCATACACGGCAGCATGGCCGCCCCACGCATCGGCACCGCGGCCGCCGTCCATCGGTGGGCGCTCACCCGTGTAACAGTTGCGCAGCGGGCCACCGCCCCGGAGGCGCACCGCACCGCACCCCGCTGCACCCCGCCGCACCGACCGCACGATCGCGCCGACCGGGCCCGTACGAGTCCGCGGGCCTCGTCGGCGGCGGCCGTACGCGCCGCGCACGCGCGTGGCCCCGGCCTCCGTCGCCCGTTTCCGGGGCGGAGGCCGGGGCCACTCGGACGTCGGCTTCGCCGTTCGCTTCGGCTTCGGCTTCGGCTTCGGCTTCGGCTTCGGCTTCGGCGAACGGCGAAGCGCGCTGCCCTGCTCCTGCTAGTCCTTGAGGACGTCCTTGGCCTTCTCCTTGGCCTGGCGGGCATCACCCTTCATCTGCTCCGCGCGCCCCTCAGCAGTGAGGCGCTCGTTGCCGACGGTGCGGCCCATCGCTTCCTTGGCCTTGCCCTTGGCCTGTTCCTTCTTGGCCTTGATCTTCTGCTCACCCGACACGGCGCTCACTCCGATCGTTGGCGATCGTCTGACATGCGGCGCCTGTCCGCCCAGCGGTCCCGTAAACCTGCCGGCAACCTGCCCGCCGCGGCTCCGGGCGGGTACCTCCGGCCCGGTCCGCGTGAAAAGGCGGGAGGCGGGTACCCGCGCAAGAGGAGGTCCCACCATGCCCGCCACGGACTGGCTTCTGGCACCTGGAGAACGCGGCAACACGGCCACCCGGCTGGAACATCGCCGGGCGGGCGGAGCCGCGTGGTCCGAGGGCAACGAAGCGCGCCCGCTCGTCCACGGCGCCACGTACTTCGCCGAGCTCCTCCTACGGATCCGGGCGATGCGCGCCGGCGATCTGCTCCTGTTCACCGACTGGCGCGGCGATCCCGACGAGCGGCTGCGCGGGCCCGGTACGGAGATCGCATCCGTACTGGGCGCGGCGGCCGAACGCGGCGTCATCGTCAAGGGCCTGCTGTGGCGCTCCCACCTGGACGGCTTCCGGTTCAGCGAGGAGGAGAACAGGTCGCTCAGCGAGGACCTGGAGGCGGCGGGCGGTGAGTGCCTGCTCGACCTGCGCGTGCGGCCCGGCGGCTCGCACCACCAGAAGATGGTGGTGCTGCGGCACCCGGACCGTCCCGAGCGCGACGTCGCGTACGTGGGCGGGATCGACCTCTGCCACAACCGCAACGACGACGCCGACCACCGCGGCGACCGCCAGTCGCTGCCCCTGGCGCCCGCTTACGGTCCGCACCCCCCGTGGCACGACGTCCAGCTCGCCCTGAGCGGGCCGGTCGTCGGCGACGTCGAAGCCGTCTTCCGCGAGCGCTGGGAGGATCCCGCGCCGCTCAGCCGCAGCCCGCTGATGCGGCTGCGCGAGCTGCTGGACCGGGAGGACACCCGTGCGGACCCGCTGCCGCCGCAGGGGCCCGATCCCCTGCCGTGCGGCACGCACGCCGTCCAGGTGCTGCGCACCTATCCCAACCGGCTGCTGCGCGGCTATCCCTTCGCCCCCGACGGCGAGCGCAGCATCGCCCGGGGCTACCTCAAGGCCCTGCGGCGGGCCCGGACGCTGATCTATCTGGAGGACCAGTACCTCTGGTCCCCTCGCGTCGTGGACTCCTTCGCCCGGGCCCTGCGCGCCCAACCGCGGCTGCGGCTGGCCGCCGTCATCCCGTCCGTTCCGGACCAGGACGGCCTGCTCACCGGGCCCATGAACCTGATCGGACGGATCACCGCCCTGGAGGCACTGCGCCGCGCCGGAGGAGACCGGGTCGCGGTGTACGGGCTGGAGAACCACGCCGGGACCCCCGTCTACGTGCACGCCAAGGTGTGCGTGATCGACGACGTCTGGGCGGCCGTCGGGTCCGACAACGTCAACCTGCGCTCATGGACGCACGACTCCGAGCTGAGCTGCGCGGTCCTCGACCGGGCGGCCGACCCGAGGCTGCCGGGCGACCCCGGCGGCCTCGGAGACGGGGCCCGTCCCTTCGCCCGGGAGCTGCGCCTGGAGCTGATGCGCGAGCACCTCGACGCTGCTTACGGACTCGACGCTGATGACGGACTCGACGCGAATGACGGCCTCGGCGCGGATGGCGGGGAGGAAGCGACGGCGTCGGCGGATGCGCCCTCGGCGGACGCCCTGCCGGCGGACGTGCTGTGCGATCCGGAAGCCGCCTTCGACCGTTTCGCCGAAGCCGCCGCGGCGCTGGACGCCTGGCACGCGGACGGGTGCCGTGGCCCGCGTCCTCCGGGGCGCCTGCGCCGCTACGTCGCTCCGCAGCTGCCGCCCTTCCGGCGCCTGCTCGCGACCCCGCTGCACCACGCCCTGGTGGATCCCGACGGGCGCCCCCTCGGGATGAGGCTCCGCGGCGGTTTCTGACCACCGGGACACGCGGGGCCCACCGCGCTCAGGTCTTGAGCAGGCGGTTGAAGAAGGAGCGGTAGTGCTGCAACGCCTGCCGCAGGTCTTCGGTCTCCACTTCCTCGCCCCGGCCCCACTGGGCCTCCAGCTCCTGCTTGCGCGCGGCGAAGGTGCCGGCCAGGCTCTGCATGACCTCGGTCACCAGGGTGTCCGCAGACCTGACCGCGCCCTGGGGGTCGTCGACGAAGCGGCCTTGGATGTCGCTCCACGACTGCCGGAACTCCTGCGCGTCGGAGGCACCGAGGAGCGGCTCGGAGTCACCCCCGACGGCTCCGCCGGGCGACGCGTCCGCTCCGGCGGGGGCGACCGTACGGTCCTCCTCCGGAGGCGGTGCGACGACCTCGTCGCGCATCTCGCGGTTTCCGTAGCCTTCCCGGTCCTCTGCGTCCTCGGCTTCCTCTGCGTCCTCGGCTTCCACGCCGTTCGCGAAGCCCTCGTGGTCCTCGCGGACTCGCGATTCCTCACGGGTCCCCGGGGTCTCGCGGAACGCCCGGTCCTCGGTGGCCTCTCCCGGGTACACCGGGGCGCCCGCCTCGTCGTCCGGCACGGGGTGTGCCAGGTCTTCCGTGGTCAGGCCGGTGTCGCCGGGCCGGCCCTCGGTGTTCGCACGGTCTTCCATGTCACCGGTTCCTCTCGTCCGTGAGCAGCTCCGCGAAGAGGGCGCGGTAGTGCACCATCGCTCCACGGAGTTCTTCGGTCGTCGCCCGCCCGTCGGCGCTTCGCACCTTGACGTCGTGGGCGGAGCGGTAGTGGTCCAAGGTGCCCGAGTGTTCGACGGACAGGTCGCGCAGTTGTCCGCCGTAGCTGTCGGCGGGGTAGCCGCGCTCGCTCATCAAGCGGGACACCAGCTCGTCCGCCTCGGCCACGGAGCCGTCCGGCCGGTCCACGAAGTGTTCCTGGACGGTGGTCCACTCGTCTGCGTACTGGCGGCGCCGCTCGGCGGGGAGTTCCTTGATGTCCAGCCGGTCGTGCCGCTCCTCGCGGGCGTGCAGTTCCCGCTCCGCGGCCAGCGCGCCGCCCTTCTCCTCGACGGTCCGCTCGTACTCCGGCCCGAAGCGGTCGCGCAGGTGGCGTCGGCGCGCCAGCATGGTGAGGATCAGCGTCAGCGCCAGGACCACGACAACGGCCGCAACGATGATCGCTATGAGTGTGCTGGTAGACATGTGCGCCTCCATCCAGGGGTTCCACAGGTCTCGCCCCCTTCGGCTACCCGCTGAGGGGAGGCGAAACCTTCATTCGTGGCATATGCCGCGAACGGCACCGGCCGATCGCCCGCCGGGCGGCCTGGCGGAGGGTTCGACTCGATCTCGCCGGGCAGGCGCCGGGCATGACCTTGGAGCATCCGGCAGAAAAAGGCCGACCCGGGCGGCTCGGCCGCTTCGAAAAACTGGCGGAGCTCGCGTCCAATTTCACGAGTTCGGCACTCTTCTCCGTCCTGTGCGTCCTCCTGGTGGCGGGCTTCGTCATCGTCCACCTCCTCCACCTGCCGGTGGAATGGCAGCTCCTCGCCGGTGACGCCATGGCCGCGGTGTCCCTGCTGCTGCTCGCCCTCCTCAAGAACTCCGAACGCCGGGCCGAGCACGCGATCCAGCGCAAGCTGGACGCCATTGCCAAGGCCCTGCTGGAGGATCACAACGGATCACGGCGACAGGCGCACCGGGAACTGGATGAGGCCATCGGAATCGAGGAGCAGGAGTAGAGGAGCAGGAGTAGGAGTAGTCCGGCGTGGTACACATTCCGCTGATTCCCCCCGTCGAAAGGCCGCCCCATGCACTTCACGCTCCGCAAGGACATCGGACTGCTCTCCCTGCGACTCGCGGCAGGCGGTGTCCTGATGGCGCACGGCACGCAGAAGCTCTTCGGCTGGTTCGGCGGCGGTGGGATCGAGGGCACGGCCCGGGCGATGGAGCACATGGGCTTCGTCCCGGGCCGGCGCAGCGCCCTCGCCGCCGGGCTCGGCGAGGCCGGCGGCGGTGCGCTGCTCGCGCTGGGGCTCGCCACGCCCGCGGCGGGCGCCGCCGCGGCCGGCGCGATGGCCGGCGCGGTCGCGGTCCACGCTCCGGCCGGCTTCTTCGCCCAGGGAGGCGGCTTCGAGTACCCGGCGCTGCTCGGTACGGTCGCCGCCGGGCTCGGGGTCACGGGGCCGGGGCGCATCTCCCTCGACCACGTCAGCCGGCACCGGCTCGACCGTCCCGCCGTCATCGTGGCGGCCTTCGCCGTCAGCGCGGTCGCGGCAACCGTCGTCGTCAAGCGGCGCATCGCCGCGTCGGAGTCGGTGGCCGGAGCCGACGAGGTTGCGGAATCGAATCAAGGAGCGGAAACCACTGTCTGACTCCGGCTCCGGATGGCAGGCTCTACTCCTCGGAGCACGTCCTGGGGGGGGATCACGTGATGGAGCCGGGTACGGGCATGGGCCTGCGGGGCCGCAGCGGCATCCTGTCGCTGGTCGACTCCTGCCTGAAGGAGAGCCCTGCCGCGGAACGGCCCGTGACCATGCTCCTCGGCCCGGCCGGCAGCGGGGCCAGTGAGGCGCACAGCGCGCTCATGGAGCGCTTCGGGCCCGACTACCCCTTCGCCTTCGTCAACTTCGGCGGGGCGCAGTCCCTGTTGCCGCGCTACGCCCTCGGGCTCCTGGCCCGCCAGCTCGAACGCAAGCTGCCCCGCTACGGCCGCTCCCACTTCCCGCTGCTCAGCCTCGGCCTGCTCGCCTCCGACCAGGAGCTGCGCATGCGTAACCTCGCGGAGGGCCGGCGCGCGGTACAGCGTCAACTGGACCGTTTCCAGGAGGAGAACGAGGCCCGGCACGGGGACTATCTGGCGGCCTTCTTCGAAGTGGGCATGGGCGCGGTCGGCATGCCCGAGGGCGCCTCCAGCGCCGCGCTGGCCCTCTTCCAGGACGCCCTGCGGCGCGGTCGCCGCACCGTGCCCGGTCTGTTCGCCGGGAAGCTGGGCAGCAGGCTGACGACCGGGGCCCACTGGTACGGACGCCACCCCATGACCCGCAGCGCGGACCCCATGGAAGCCCTCGTGGAGCTCAACCTGTGGCGCCACGAGGGCGACGAGAACGAGCAGGAGCGGCTCGACCTCGTGCTCTTCTCGGCCTTCCTCGAAGACCTCAGGCGCAATACGGCCCGCAATTTCATGCCCCGCTCCTACCTGCTCCTCCTGGACAACGCCCATACCGAGTACGGGCGCCACTTCCTCGACCTGTTACTGCGCTCCCGGCACGACCAGACTGTCGTGGCCGGGCACGCCAGCGATCCGCTGACCGTGGTCGCCAGCTCCAACCGATGGCTGCCCCGCTGGGGTCCGGCCACCGGGGACTCCTGGCCCTGGCAGCTGCGCGGCCCCGACCGGGCCTCCCTGGCCGACTGGCACGCCCACCGGCCGCCCCGCGACAGCGAGGACAGCTGGTGGTACCCGCTGCGCCTGCGCGATCTCAATCTGGACGAGGTGCGCATCCGGATAGAGCTCCAGCTCGGCGGGAACAGCGACCTGGCCCCGCTGACCCGTCTCACCCCCTTCGTGCACCGGCTCACCGGCGGGCTGCCGCGCGCCGTCCACCAGGTGCTCGACGTACTGCGCCAGTCCGGGTCGCTCCCCGACTCCGGCCCGCAGCAGGACCGTTGGCTGCGCACCCTGCCCGACCGGCCGCTGCGCACCGGGGAGCACTCCGCGACGCTCGCCGACACCGCCCTCGGCCACCTCCTGCGCGACTTCGACGGGTCCCAGCGTGCGGCGCTCGCCGAATGCGCAGCCACCCGGGACTTCTCCGTGGCCACGCGGCTGCTCAGTCCCGACGATTCCCTGTTCGGCGAGGTCCGGGCCCGCTGGCTGCTGACCGGGCCCGTCGCCATGGTCCCCGTGCTCCACCCGTGGCTGCGCCGGCTGCTCCTGTGGCGGCTGGCGGCCCGGCCCGACGGGTGGGACGCCGCGCACGAGCTGCTCGCGGAGTACTACCGCGGCGAGGGCAAGCCGGTGCAGGAGATGTACCACCAGCTCGCCCGCGGGCGGACCGAGGAGGTCACCGCCCATCTGACCCGGCGCTTCACCGCGGTGCCGGCCGCGCAGTGGATCTCCGAGTTCGACGCGATCACCACCGCTCCGAACCGGCTCCCCGCCGACAGCGGCCCCCTGGAGCTCCTTTCCGGGCTCGTCCCGCGCCGGCCCGGGCGCGTGATGGACACCGAGTCCGTGATCCACACCCTGGTGACCACCCGCTGGGTGTGGAGCGATCCGCTCGCCGACCCCGCCATGCGGGTGGGGAACCTGATCGCCGACGGCTACACCCAGCTGTCCCAACTGCGGAGGAACGACATCGTGGCCCTGTTCAACGAGGCCGAACGGTACCGGCATTGGCGCGATCCCCAGACCGCGGGCTGGGAGGGCTGAGCGCGTGCCCAGACTCGAATGGCCGCTGCACGTCGTACGCCGCGTCGCGCTGGCCGCCGCGGCTGCCGTCACCCTCGTCGCGGCCCTCTGGCTGGGCGTGGGCTGGCTCCAGGAGCGCCAGGCCAGGTGCGCCGACGGGGTCGTCGAGCAGGGGCCGGACGACGAGTGCGTGGGAGTGAGCGACGGCTCCTACGTCTTCGCTCCGCACCTCGACGCCGTCAGCGCGAAGATCGAGGAGGAGAACCGCCGGGTGGTCGCCAACGCGGCCAAGGAGCCGTACGTCAGCGTCGCGTACTTCACCTCCTTCACCACCACCGCCTCCGACAGCAATTCCGCCGAGGGGGTACGGCACGAGCTCCAGGGCGCCTACCTCGCCCAGTACCGCCACAACCAGGGCGACTTGGCCGCCACGCCCAAGATCCGGCTGCTGATAGCCAATCCGGGCAGCAAGTCCACGCAGTGGAAGCACACCGTCGACGAGCTGATCGCCCGCAAGGACTCCCCGGACCGGCTGGTCGCGGTGGCCGGACTCGGTCCCAGCACGGACGAGAACCTGGCCGCCATACGCCGCCTCTCCGACAACGGGATCGCCATGGTCGGCGCCACCATGACCGCCTCGACCATCAAGGACATCAACGGCTTCGTCCGGATCGCCCCCACCAACGAGGACGAGGCGTTCGCGGGCGCCGCCTACCTCAAGCGGCGCGGAGTCACCACCGGCATCGTCATCCAGGACGTGGCGGAGGGGGACCTCTACTCCGCCACCCTCGGGAGCGCCTTCACCAAGGCGTTCCAGGACGGCGCGCACAAGCTCGTGGCCGAGCGCATGACCTACGACTCCTCGGTCAGCAGCGCCTGGCAGAACGAACTGCGATACATGCCGGGGCAGTTGTGTCAGCAGCGCCCGCAACTCGTCTACTTCGCCGGCCGCGGACTGCACCTCACCCGGTTCCTCGACGCGCTCGCCAACCGCAGCTGCACCGACCAGCAGTTCACCGTCTTCACCGGGGACGACACGACCAACCTGAGCCCCGCACAGCTCGCCCGGGCGGCCGAGACGGGGATCGAGGTGCTGTACACCGGCCTCGCCCATCCCGACATGTACCGGGCGGCGCCGCAGGCGGTGTCCGCGCCCTCGGCGAAGAACTTCCAGCCGGGCGGGATCCTGGAGCAGTGGTTCCCGAACGACACCCGCGAGGACGGCGGGGCCCTGATGGGTCACGACGCGGTCCTCGCGGCGGCCCACGGCATCCAGATGGCCGCGCGCTGGCAGGGCCAGGTCGTCGGCGACGCCGTGGCGCGGATGTTCCACCAGATGGACGGCACCCAGCAGGTGGCCGGGGCCAGCGGGTTCATCTCCTTCCAGAACAACGGCAATCCGCGCAACAAGGCCGTCCCCGTCCTGCGCCTCAACGCCAAGGGGCAGGTGGAGTTCGTGGAGGTGTCCGCGGCGGAGGGCAAACCGCCCCAGGAGCAATGACGCACGGCGCGTACCGCCGCCCCGGGTGTCCCGGGCCCGCCGCGGCAGGGCCGGGACCCCTACCGGGGGTGTGCGGTGCTGCGTAGACTCCACCCGCATGAGTGCGGGGACGGGCGCATCGGTGCTGGTCGGACGGGATGCGGAGATTCGGGCGATGCGTTCCGCGCTGGCCCGGCCGCCCGCCGTGGTGCTGATCGAGGGCGAGGCCGGGATCGGCAAGACGCGGCTCGTGCGGGAGGTGCTCGCGCACCTCCCGGACCGCGCTGCGCGGGTGCTGTCGGGGAGTTGCCCGCCGCTGCGCGAGCCGTTCCCGTACGGGCCGCTCTTCGACGTGCTGCGCACCCTCGCGCACGCCGTTCCGGCGGGGCTCAGCCCGGTGTGCGGGGCGCTGCGTCCGTACCTGCCGGAGCTCGCCGAGCGGCTGCCGCCGCCCTGTGAGCCGTTGCACGACCCGGCGGCCGCCACGCACCGGATCTTCCGGGCGGTGGGTGCGCTGCTGGCCGCCGTGTGCCCGGCCGTACTCGTCGTGGAGGACCTGCACTGGGCCGACGACGGCACCCGGGACCTGATCCGGTTCCTGATCGAGGATCCGCCGCCGGGCCTCGCCGTGGTCCTGACGTACCGTCGGGAGGACCTGCCCGCACCGGGGTTGCCGCTGGGGCGGGCCTATCGGCGGGCGGCCGGCCGCGAGTCGCTCCTGATGCGGCTGGAGGCGCTGGACGCGGACGAGGTGCGCGTCCTGGCGGCCGCGCTCACCGGCGGACCCGTATCGGCCCGGCTGGCGGGCGAGTTGCACGCGCGGACGGCCGGGATCCCCTTCGTGCTGGAGGAGTTCGTCCGCGCACCGGGCGCTCCCGCGGCCGTGCCCGCCCTGCTCCAGGAGGCGATGGCCGACCGGACCGCCGGTCTGGAGGCGTCCGCCCTGGCCGTCGTGCACGCGGCCGCGGTGCTGCGCGATCCGGCGCAGGAGGCCCTGGTCACCGCCGTGGCCGGGCTCGACGAGGAGGCCGGTGCCCGGGCCGTGGGGGCCGCCCTGCGGGCCGGGGTGCTCCACGACTGGGGCGAGGACCGGTACGGGTTCCGCCACGGGCTGGCCCAGCAGGCCGTGCACGAGGCCCTGCTGGGCCCCGAGCGGCGGCGCCTGCACCTGCGGGCCGTCACCGCGCTGGCGGCGCTTCCCGCGCCGCCGCTCGTGCGGCTCGCCTACCACGCCCGGCAGGCCGGGGCGGTGATGGAGTGGCGCCGGTACGCGGAGGACGCCGCCGAGCACGCCCGGGAGATCGGTGACACGGCGCTCGCCGTGGAACTCCTCGAAGGGCTCCTCGACGACCCCGCGCTGCCCCCCGGGGACTGCGCCCGCCTCGCCCTGCGGCTCAGCCGCGCGGCCACGATCGGGCTCACCCACCGGCGCACCGCACGGCTGCTGCGCCGGGTCGTCGACGACGGCGCGGCGCTGCCGGACGCGGTGCGCGGGGACATCCGGCTGAATCTGGGGCTGCTGCTGAACAACCAGGCCGGAGACCACCGCCAGGGCCGGCTGGACACCGCCCGCGCCGTCGCCGAGCTGCACGAGCGGCCGGCCCGCGCCGCCCGGGGCATGGCCGGGCTCGCGATGCCGACCTGGGGCGGGGAACCGTACCCGGTCTACCTGGAGTGGATCGCCCGGGCCGAGCGGATCGCCGCCGTGCACGGGGACGAGGCCCTGCGGCTCGCGGTGCGCGGCAACCACCTCGTCCTGCGGATGACCCTCGGCGAGGAGGCGGTCCGCGGCGAGGCCGAGGCCCTGCTGGCCGCCGGCGCGGCGGACCGGGCGGGGCGCCTGGAGCTGGCGCGGATGTGCGGGAACCTCGCGGACGCCGCGGCCTGGCTGGGCAAGGACCCGGAGGCCGAGCTGTTCCGCCGGGAGGGCGACCGGATGGCCGCCGCGTGCGGAGCCCCGTACCTGCGCGGGATCATCGACGCGACGGTGCTGCGCCTGGAGTGGAGCCAGGGGCGCTGGGAGGGGCTCGGCGAGCGGGCCCGGCAGGTGTGGGAGGCGGCTCAGGGCGCGTCCGGGATCGAGTCGGAGGCCCGCCTCGTGCTGGGGCTCCTCGGCGCCGCGCACGGGGAGTGGGAGGAGGCCGGGGAGCACCTCGCGGCGGCCGCCCTGGGTGATCCGGAGAACGCGGCCTCGCCCGTCCTGGCGGCCGCGGGCGCCGCGGCGGTACGCATCCACCTGGCGCGGGGCCGGGCCGCCGCGGCCTGCGCCGAGGCCGACCGGGGACTCGCGCTGGTCCGGCACAAGGGGCTCTGGGGGTGGGCCGCCGACCTGGCGGCGGCCGGAGCGGACGCGTACGTACGGGCGGGCCGGCCGGCCGACGCGGGGCGGCTGACCGGGGAGTACGCCGAGGCCATCGCCGGGCGCGACCATCCCCTGGCGCTGGCGGCGCTGCCCCTGTGCCGGGCGGCGGTGGCCCGGTCCGCGGGACGGCCTCAGGAGGCCTCGGCGCACTACCGCCGGGCGGCGGACGCCTTCACCGCGCTGCGCCGGCCGCACAGTGCGGCCCAGGCCGTGCAGGCAGCTCTGGAATGCGTCCCCGATGCTGCCGAACTGGCCTGTCTGGCCGCCGAGTTCGAGCGGATCGGGGCCACCTGGGAGGCGGCGCGGTGCCGGCGGGCGCTGCGCGGGAGCGGGCACGCGACGGCGCCCCGGCGCGGCCGGGGCGGGTACGGCGAGGGGCTGTCGCCGCGGGAGGCGGACGTGGCCCGGCTGGTGGCCTCGGGCCGCACCAACCGGGAGATCGCCGAGCTGCTGTTCCTCTCGCCGCGCACGGTGGAACAGCACGTGGCGAAGGTGCTGCGGAAACTGAAGGTCAGCAGCCGTACGGAGGTACGTACTCCGTAGCGGGCGGGACCCGCGCGGCGGCGGCGAATAGGTACTCCTACGGACCCGGATACGGATTGCCCTGCTCCCCCGGGTGTCACGAGGGTGATCCCCGTGCCCCGGCCCCCACGCCGGGGCCTCCAGGAACCCGATCAGTAGGAGCAGTTGGATGCGTGCACAGCGTGCGGCAAGAAGCACCCGGCTCGGGGCCATATGTCTCGGTGCCGCCACCGCGACCGTCCTCGGCCTGTTCGGCACGGTCGCCCAGGCCCATGCCGGACCCGCGGAGGGCCGGGTCCTCGGCGAGGGCGGGGCGGACACGGTGAGCGGCCGGTACCTCGTGGTCCTCGACGGCGCGCCCTCCCTGCGCGCCGCCGCCACGGCCGAAACCGCCGGGGAGGCGAAGACGCTGACGGACCGCCACGGAGGGGCGGTCCGTCAGCTCTACACCGCCGCCCTCAAGGGGTTCTCCGTGAAGGCGACCCCGGAGCAGGCCCGCCGCCTGGCGGCCGCGCCGGGCGTCCGCTACGTCCAGGCCGACACCGTCTTTCGTGTCGACGGATCCGGGACCCAGCCGAACCCGCCCTCCTGGGGCATCGACCGCATCGACGGGGCGAAGGACGGCTCGTACGCCTACCCGAACGACGGCAGCGGAGTGACCGCGTACATCGCGGACACCGGCCTGTACCGGCAGCACACGGACTTCGGCTCCCGCGCCTCCTCGGGTTACGACTTCATCGACAACGACGCGGACTCCGCCGACTGCCACGGTCACGGCACCCACGTGTCGGGGACCGTCGGCGGCGCCACGTACGGCGTCGCGAAGAACGTCAAGCTGGTCGGGGTGCGGGTGCTCGACTGCCAGGGTTCCGGCTCCACGGAGCAGATCGCGGCCGGGATGGACTGGATCGCGAAGAACGCGAAGAAGCCGGCCGTCGTCAACATGTCCCTGGGCGGCAGCGCCGACCGGGCGCTCGACGACGCCGTGGCCGGGGTCATCAACGCGGGCATCCCGGTGGCCGTCGCGGCGGGCAACGACAGCAAGGACGCGTGCAACACCAGCCCGGCGCGCCTGCCCGCGGCCATCACCCTCGGCTCCACGGACAGCAACGACGCCCGCTCCAGCTTCTCCAACTACGGTTCCTGCCTCGACCTGTTCGCTCCCGGCGGCTCCATCGTGTCCACCAAGATGGGCGGCGGTACGCAGACGATGAGCGGCACCTCGATGGCCACTCCGCACACGACGGGAGCTGCGGCGCTCTACCTCTCGGCGCATCCCGACGCCACTCCCCAGCAGGTGCGCGACGCGCTGGTGGACAACGCGCAGTCGGGTGTGGTGACCGGGGCCGGTTCGGGCTCCCCCAACAAGTTCCTGAACGTGACGAAGCTCGGCGCTCCCACGCAGCCCGGTGAGCCGGTCGCGGACTTCACCGCGCAGTGCTCGGCGTCGGCCGCCTCCTGCGCCTTCGACGCCTCGGCGTCCAAGGATCCGGACGGCTCGATCGCCTCGTACGCCTGGGAGTTCGGCGACGGTACGAAGGGCGAGGGCGTCAAGCCGTCGCACGACTACGCCGCCGCCGGGACCTACTCGGTCAAGCTGACCGTCACCGACGACTCCGGCCGCACGGCCACCGTCACCAAGCCCGTCACCGCCGGTACGACGCAGCCCCCGGCCGGCACCCCGCCGACCGCCGCGTTCTCGGTGTCCTGCTGGTACCAGGACTGCTCCTTCGACGCCTCGGCCTCCAAGGACTCCGACGGCTCGATCGCCTCGTACAAGTGGAAGTTCGGCGACTCCGCGACGGGCACCGGCGCCACCGTCGCCCACCGCTACCCGGCCGGACAGCGCAGCTACACCGCCGAGCTGACGGTGACCGACAACTCCGGTCTGTCGGCGACCGCTTCGCGCCGCATCGACTGCTACGGCTTCGGCACCGGCCAGTCCCTCTGCTTCGCCTCCTGATCCCGTATCGCTCACCCGCCACCCGGCCCTCCCCCTCCCCGGGGAGGGTTGGGTGCGTGCGGCGGCGGCGGGACCGATCGGACCGCCGGAAGCGTAGACGTCGAAAGGCGACTCGCCTAGCCTTTCGCGCGCCTCCATCCGGCGGCGCCGCACGTCGGCCGCGTACGCAGAGGAGTTCCTCCTTGTCGCACGGACAGAGCCACCGCCTCCCCGGCAGGCCGGCCCGCTGGGCGGCCCGCTGGGCGGCCGTCGCGGTGATCGCCGCGGCACTGACGCTGTCGGGCTGCACCCGCGGCGGTGCGGACCGGAGCCCGGAGGGGCGGACGGCGTCCGCGCCGGTACCCGAGGGCGACGCGTTCTTCGACCCGCCGAGCCCGCTGCCCGCGGGCAAGCCCGGCACGGTGATCCGCCAACGCCCGTACACGCCGCCGGAGGCGGTGCTGACGCTGCCGTCGCACACCTTCCTCGTGATGTACCTGAGCACCGGGACGGACGGCAGGCCGGTGGCCGCGAGCGGGCTGGTGACGGTACCGGAGGGGCCCGCACCCGCCGGCGGCCGGCCCGTCGCCGCCGTGGACCACGGCACCATGGGCATCGGTTCGGCGTGCGCCCCGTCCCGCATCCCGGCCTTCGCCGGGCTGCAGGACGCGAGTCCGGTCGGAAAGCTGCTCGCGCGCGGGTTCGTCGTCGTACAGCCCGATTACGTCGGCCTCGGCGTGACCGGGATCAGGCACCCGTACCTGAACGGGGAGTCCGCCGCGTACGCCACCCTCGACATCGTCCGCGCCGCCCGCGCCATCGACCCGGGGGCGGGCGCGACCACGCTCGTCTACGGCGGATCGCAGGGCGGCCACGCCGCACTGTGGAGCGCGCACCACGCCGCCTCGTACGCCCCCGACATCGACCTCAAGGGCGTGGTCGCCAACGCCCCCGCGGTCGGATTCGAGTGGATGCCCGCCCTGTTCGCCCAGCAGGACGCGATGGCCACCGCCTACACCGGGATCCTGCTGCTGCTGATCGACGGGGCCGCCGCGGCCGACCCCGCGGTCAGACCCGCCGAGCTGCTCACCCCGGCCGGCCTGGCCGCCGCGGAGCGCATCTGGACGCAGCCCTGCATGGCCGCCGACCCCGGTCTCCCGGCCGCCGCGGACATCCTGCGGCCCGGCGCCGACCTGGCACCGCTCAATGCCGCTCTCAAAGCGAGCGCCACCGGCGAGGTCGCCGTCAAGGTCCCGGTGCTGCTGCCGCAGGGCGGGAACGACGTGCTGAGCAACCTCAACCAGACACTGGCACGGGAGCTCTGCGACAAGGGCACCGACCTGGAGTTCGCGTACTACCCCGACGAGGGCCACACCATCGGCGACGCCCCGCTGGACGATGCGATCGCCTGGATGGAAGCCCGGCGCGCCGGCACCCCGACGACGGCGAGCTGCCGGTTCTGAGCGGACCCGTCCGGCAAACGGGTGACTTACCGCCACGTGTGCCGCTCGCAGCCGTTGCCAGGGCGGAAGACCCGACGGGTACCACCCGCCCCAACGAAGGATCACCAGGCAATGCTGAAGAAGATGATGATCACCGCTGTCACCACCGCTGCCGCGATCGGCGCCGGCGGCGCCGTGGCAGCTCCGGCCATGGCCATCGGCAATGACAACGGGGTCAACACCGTCAACGGCAACGGTGCCGTCCAGGCGTACGGCAACCAGAAGACGCACGGCGAGAAGAGCCCGCAGCTCTCCGTGATCCAGGGCACGGCGAACAAGCCCTGCATCGGCCTGCCGGCCAAGATCAACGCGCAGTCGCTCGTCGCCATCATCGCGAACGTGGGCGTCCAGGACGTCAACGTCCTGTCCAACCCGCAGAACCAGCAGTGCACCGAGAACTCCACCCAGGCCAAGGGCGACGAAGCCCTCTCGCACATCCTGGACAACATCCCGGTCCTGTCGGGCAACGTGTCCGCCGGAAGCTGACACCCTCCCCGCACACCCTCCCCGCACACCGGCCGGCCCCGACCGCGCCGACCGTACGAGTGCCCCGCGGCCGCGGTTCCCGGCCGCGGGGCTCCGCGTCGGCTACGTCCCGAGGGCTCGGCGGGCGGTGGAGCGCACGGCGTGTGCCGCGTCGATCGCGCCGACCCGCGTGCGGTGCGCGGCCTCCCGTACGGGGCCGAGCGAGCGCCGGCCGGGGCCGCGGCGCAGGAGCTCCCGGTAGAGGTCGAGATGCCGTTCGGCGAGGTGCGCAGGATCGAAGCGGGCCGAGTTCCTCAGCGCGGCTCCGCCCATCCGCCGCCGCAGCCCCTCGTCGGCCACGAGCTCCAGCAGGGCGGCGGCGATGCCGTCGGTGTCGCCCGGGCGGACCAGGCGCCCGTCGACCTCGTCCTGGATGATCTCGCGCGGTCCCACCGGACAGTCGGTGGAGACGACGGGGAGGCCGCAGCGCATCGCTTCGACGATGGTCATGCCGAAGGACTCCCGGTCGGACGTGGAAGCCGCGATGGATCCCTTGGCCCACTCCGGCTCCAACGGGTCCGCATCACCCATGAGACGGACCCGGCCGCTCAGGCCAAGCTCGCCGATCAGCGCGGACAGGCCCGCCCTCTCGTTGCCGGTGGCGTCACCGCTGCCGAAGATGCGCAGCTCCCAGTCCGGATGCTCGGCGACGACCTGCGCGAAGGCCCGTACGAGAAGGTCGTAGCGCTTCGCCGGAGTGAGCCGGCCCGCTGCCACGACCACCTTGCCGGTGCCGTCGGACGGCTCCACTGAAGCGGCGGGAACGCCGTTCGGTATGGCCTCCACCCTCATCGCGGACGGGCCGAACCTGCGGTAGGCGCGGGCGTCGGCCTCGGTGACGGTGGTGAGGGCGTCCAGGAGCGGATAGCGGTGGCGTATCTCGTGGCGTACGCGCAGGCCGTGGTGCGAGAGCGCGAGGTGTTCCTGTCCGACGCGGACGGCGGCGCGGTGCGCCTGCCGGGCGATCTGCACGTTCAGGCCCGGCCTGGTCCCCACGACGACGTCGGCGTCCAGAGTCGACAGGTACCGCCCGATGCGTTCGTCGGTGAGCCGGCTGTACTGCCGGTGCCGGCCGTCCGCGCGGGGGAACACCGCGGCGGGCAGCGCGTGACGCGGGTCCTCACCGTCGTAGTCCGGGGAGTCCGGGCGCAGATCGACCAGGGGCGTCAGGCTGACCCGGGGCGGCGCGCCCATGACCGGCACGCCACGGTTGCGGAATACCGAGACGACCTCCACGTCGTGGTGTTCCGCGAGCGCCGCGGCGAGGTTGAACGTCGACCTGATGGTGCCGCCGATGCCGTAGGCGTTGTGGAGCAGGAAGGAGATGCGCATGCGGCGCCTGGCCTTTCGGTGGCGGGGGCAGGTCGGGTCGGCGAGCGGGGGCGGTGAGGGGCCTGGGTCAGGGGGGCCGGGTCCGGGGGGGCCGGGTCCGGGGGGGCCGGGTCCGGGGGGCCGGGCCCACTGCGGTCGTCCCCCACTGTGCGCAGATCATGCTTAACCGTTCCTGAAGGCCGGTTCGCACGGGGCAGGGGCTCCCGGATGGCATGCTGACATCGTGGACATTTTGCTGGTGGAGGACGATCCGGTGATCGCCGCCGCGGTGCGGGAGGGCCTGGAGGGCGAGGGGTACGCGGTCACCCTGACCTCGGACGGCCTGTCCGCCGTGGAGCTCGGCGCCACGGGCGCGTTCGCCGCGATCGTCCTGGACGTCATGCTGCCGTCCCTGGACGGGTTCGCCGTGTGCGGACGGCTCCGGGCCCTCGGTGTCGACACCCCCGTACTGATGCTGACCGCCCGGGACGGCGAACTCGACGAGGCACACGGCCTGGACACCGGGGCGGACGACTACCTGACGAAGCCCTTCTCCCTGCTCGTGCTCACCGCACACCTGCGCGCGCTGATCCGCCGCAGCTCCCGCGAGGCCGCCGGGTCCACCGCACAGGACGTGCTGCGGGCCGGCGACCTGTGGCTCGACCCGCAGGCGCGGACCTGCGGGCGGGGCGACGAGCGCATCGAGGTCACCGGCCAGGAGTTCGCGGTACTGGAGTGCCTGCTGCGCGAGCCGGGCCGGGTGCTGTCGAAGGAGGCCATCCTCGGGGAGGCGTGGGACATCGCCTACCGGGGGGCGGCGAGCATCGTGGAGGTCTACATCAGCTTCCTGCGCCGCAAGATCGACCAGCCCTACGGCACCCGGAGCATCGTGACCGTCAGGGGACGCGGCTACCGGCTGGACGATTCGCATGCCTGAGGCGGCTCCCCGCAGCACCGCCCGCCCCGCCCGCCCCGCGCGGATGCCGGCCCGGTGGCGGCGCCTGACCACCCGCGCCCGTACGGCTCTTGCCGCGGGGACGGCCGCCCTGCTCCTCTCCGGGGCGGGCGCCTGGTGGCTGCGGCACCACGTGTACACGACCGAGACGGACGTGGCACGGGGCCGTGCCCTGGCCCAGTCCCGCGCCATCGCCCTGGAGTTCGCCGGTATCCGGGCCAGGGACCGGGAGGCCACCGGCGACATCCTCGCCGACTCCCCGGTCCTGATCATCGGCCCCGACGGCCCGTTCGCCTCCTGGCTTCCCGAAGCGTTCCCCGGGGCCGTGGCGCAGCTCCCGCCCGCGCCGGCGGATGCCCGGCCCGCATGGGCGTCGGTCCGTTCGGTCCGCCTCGGCGAACCGGCCCCCTCCTGCCGGCGGGACCCCTCCCGTACGTCCAACGGACAGCCCGTCCCCGGCTGCCTCTCCCAGGCGGCGGCCCTGGCCGGGCGGACCGTCGACATGGCCGGCACCAGCATCGAGGTCCACTCCCCCGCGGCCCCCAGCCCCTCGGCGCCCCCGCCCGGGCGCTACACCGTCTACATGGCCGTCGACCCGGCGGACGCGGCCCGGGCCGCCGATGCCCTCGTACCGGCCCTGGCCGGCGCGGTGCCGCTGGCCGCCCTGCTCGTCGCCCTCAGCGCCTGGGTGGCGACCGCGCGCGCCCTGCGGCCGGTCGAAGCCATCCGCACCCGCCTCGCCACCGTCGACCAGCCCGGCTCCGGAACCCGCGTCCCCGTCCCCGTGGCCGAGGACGAGATCACCCGGCTCGCCCGCACGACCAACCACACCCTCGACCTCCTCGACGCCCACGCCCGCCGCCAGCAGCGGTTCATCGCCGACGCGGCCCACGAACTGCGCAGCCCGGTCACGGGCCTGCGCACCGTCCTGGAGATCGCCGTGGCCCATCCCGGGCGGCCCGCCGCCCTGAACGACGCCCTTCAGGCCACGACGAGACTGCAGTACCTCGTCGACGACCTGCTGACCCTCGCCCGACTGGACAACGCCCCCGGAGCGAGCCCCGACCGGGCGCCGGTGGACTTCACCGAGCTCGTCCGGGAACTCCTCCTGGAACTGCCCCACACCCGGCCCGGAGCCACCGCGGACCTCGTCCTCGACGCCCCCGCGGAGCCCGTGACCCTGCACGGCGACCGGGACCAGCTGCGGCGCCTGCTGCGCAACCTCCTCGACAACGCGGCCCGCCACGCCGACAGCCGGGTCACCGTGACGCTCGTCCAGGAGCCCGGATGGGTGGAGTGCACCGTCCACAACGACGGAGCCCCGATCGCCGAAGCGGACCGCGAGCGCGTCTTCGACCGCTTCACCCGCCTCGACGAAGCACGCACCCGTGACACCGGCGGCAGCGGACTCGGTCTCGCCATCGCCCGGGACCTCGCCCGCCACCACGGAGGAACCCTGGCCGTCGTCCCGGCCGGCCGGGGAGCGGCCTTCCTCCTGCGACTGCCCCGGTAGCGGGGAGCCCGCGCTGCACGCGGGCTCACGGCCGGTAGACCTTCCCCGGCCGGGGGCTGGCCGGCGAGAGGAGTTCGGAGACGGTCACGAAGGTGTACCCGCGGTTGCGGAGCTCGCGGACGATCGTGGGGACGGCGGGGATGGTTCCGGCGTACCGCTCGTGGAGCAGGATGATGCCGTCCCGCTCGGTCTGGTCGAGGACGCGCCGCACGATGAGCGCGGTGTCGGTGGTCGCGTAGTCCTTCGCGGTGACGCTCCACAGGACCTGCGCGAGGCCGAGCTCCTTCATCACCTTCGACACCTCGTCGTCGGTGGCGCCGCCCGGAGGGCGCATGAGGGTGGGCGCCCGGCCCGTCGCCTTCTCTATGTCCCGCTGGACCGGCTCGATCTCGGCCCGTATGCCGTCGGGGGTGAGCTCGGTGAGGTTCTCGTGCGACCAGGTGTGGTTCGCCGTCTCGTGCCCCTCGGCGGCCATGCGGCGCACGGTGTCGGGATAGGTGTCGGTGTGCCCCTTCCCCTGGAGGAAGAACGTGGCCCTGACCTTCTCCTCCTTCAGGAAGTCGAGCAGGTGCGGGGTCGGTTCGCTCGGGCCGCCGTCGAAGGTGAGGGCGACGCACTTGGCGACGGTGCAGTCCACCTGCCCGGCGGCCCGCTCGACGCCGGAGTGGGCCGCCGCGGCGCGGACGCCGGCCGGTGAGACGACGCCGGTGAGCGAGGAGCAACCGGTGAGGGCGGTCAGCACCAGCGCGGCCGCCGCGGTACCGGCCCGCCGGGAGGAGGAGGCACCGTGCGCACGGCGCTTGAGCGAACGCATCATGAGGGGAGGTCCTGGATCGGTCGGAGGCGAAGGAGCGGCCGGCCGGTGTGCGTCGAGCGATGCTGGCCGCGGAGAGGCGACGAGCATGCACAGCAGCGCCTTAATGGACCCTTAAGCCCGTGCCGAGGCCGTGCCGAGCCCATGCCGAGCGCGCGCCGCGCCCGCGCCGAGCCCAGGCCGCGCCCGCGCCGCCTCAGCCCTGTCGCCGGTTCAACAGCCACCAGGCGGTCACGAGGTCCTCGGTGCGCCGCAGGTCCAGCTCGGTGAGCTGCTGGAAGCGGTTCACCCGGTACCGGACGGTGTTCGGGTGCACGGCGAGCAGCCGGGCGACTTCGCGGACGTTCTGGTCGCAGGCGAGATAGGCCCGCGCGGTCTCCTCGATGTCGGTGCTGGAGCGGCCCGTGGCCTCGAGCGCGGTCAAGTGGCGTACGGCCAGGCCTTCGGCGGTGTGGGCGCCGCAGAGCACGAGCGGCCGCGGGCCGAGGTCGGCAAGGCGCACGACTCCCGACATGGCGAACCGCAGGGCGGTCTCCAGTGCCAGGGCCGCCTCCTCGAAGCCGGCGTCGAGCCGGTCGAGGGGAAGGGGCGGGCCGACGGCCACCAGATGGCCGGCGACGGATTCCGGCGCCCTCGGCACGATGAAGCCGAGGTCCGGGCCGACCTGGGCGAGCAGCAGGCGGTCGGCGGGGACGCGGACCGCCGAGGCGACGGCGCGCCGGACGGCGTCGGCGTCGTCGGCGGACCGGGCGCGTGCCGCGAGCGCCACGTGGCGGGCCTGCGGGACGAGCCCGTAGAGGTGTGCGTCCCGGTTGATGCGCTCCGCCGGGAAGCCGCCGCCGAGCACGCCGGCGGCGAAGGCCGAGCGGCGTTCGGCGTCGAAGTGGGCCCTTTCCACGGCGAGATCGTGCTGGACCCGGGCGAACACCGCGGACGCCTCGTTGGAGAACTCCCAGGTGCTGTCGTGCACCGCGAGCAAGAGGTCGGCGGGCAGGGCCACTTCGGCGGCGACCTCGTCCAGCAGGGCGAGCATCTCCCGCGAACCCAGCTGGTAGCCGACGGCGAGCACGTCGAGGGGAACCCCGCGGGCGGCGCGCTCGACGGCGTACTCCCCGAGCATCTCGCGCAGCGCCGCGTCGGGGATCCGCAGCGAGGTCAGCTCCGAGACGAGGATGTCCATGAACCTCCGGGCGGAGGCCCTGATCTCCTCGTCGGAGAGGACCGCGTAGCCGGGGACGTGGCTGCGCACCGACGCCAGGAACCGTTCGGCGAAGACCTCGTGCAGGGTGCCCAGGCGGGTGACGGCGGCGGCCACGGCCGCGCGCGTCACATCGTCGAGGGTCGCGAGGTCCGGCATCCGGCGTCGCACCGGCCAGGCCGTGGGTGTCTCGGGGTCCATGCCGGCAGGGTATCCGCGGACCTTGTTCCCGGGAACAATCTCGGCGCTCCGATGCTGGTGCGGGTTCCGTAGCCCGCCGCACGTACCGGGGCGACACTGTGGCGGAGCTCGCGGCGGCCTTGTCCGGCCGGCCAAACCGGGCGCTCTTCACCGTCGAAGGAACCTCTCCTGTGGCACGCTCCCTCACCCGGCCCGAGTCCTCTGGCCGTCCGACCGCAGCGCCTTCCCCGGCGGGCTACGTGCTGGGGCTCCTCTTCGTGGGCAATCTGCTCAACTTCTACGACCGGGCCCTGCCTTCGGTCGTACTGGAGCCGATCAAGGAGGAGTTCGGTCTCGACGACACCCAAGTCGGGATCCTGGCATCGGCGTTCGTCCTCGTGGCCGCGCTCGCGGGGGTCCCGCTGGGGCGGCTGGCCGACCGCGTTCCGCGCGCGGCCGTCGCGGGCTGGGGGCTGTTCGTGTGGAGCGCCTTCACCGCGGCCGGCGGAGCGCTGACCAGCTTCTGGGGCTTCTTCGGCTCCCGCGTCGGCGTCGGCGTGGGCGAGGCCAGCTACGCGCCCGCCACCGGCTCCCTGCTGTCGGACCTCTATCCGAGCGAGCGCCGGTCCCGGGCCCACTCGCTGTTCATGCTCGGCTTCCCGATCGGCACCCTGCTCGCCTTCCTCACGGCCGGCGGGCTCGCCGTCGCCTTCGACAGCTGGCGGGCACCGTTCCTCATCGCGGCGGTACCCGGCTTCGCCGTCGCCCTCCTCGTCCTGCGCATCCGCGAGCCCCGGCGGGGCGCGGCCGAACCGGGTGCCGCCGACGGGGCTGCCGACGGTGCCGCCGACGGGGCGCCCGACCACCGCCCTCCCGCCGACCGTCCGGCCGCCGGCCCGGCCCGCTCCCGGGATTCCGTCCCCGGCGGGCGGCGCGGCAGTACGCTGCGTGCGCTGCTGAAGGTGCGTTCGATGTACGGCATGCTCCTCGCGTTCGCCGGGTACAACTTCGCGGCGTACGCGATCGGCACCTTCCTCACTCCCGTCCTCCAGCGCTACCACGGGCTCTCCCTCGTCGGCGCCGGTCTCGTGGGCGGCATCGTGGTCGGCCTGACCGGGCTCGTCGGCCTGGTCGCCGGAGGCAGGCTGCTCGACCGGGCGGCCCGCAGATCGCCCGAGGCGCGGGTCCGGGTCTCGGCCTTCTGCCTCCTCGGCGCCGCTGCGTTCTCCCTCGCCGGACTCAGCGCGGGGCGGGGGGCGTTGTGGCAGCTCGTGGTGTTCCTGAGCGTGGGCTACCTGCTCGGCATCGTCTACCTCGCGGCGGCCGTGCCCGTGGTCTCCGACGTCATCCGGCCCGAGCAGCGCTCCGGCGCCCTGGGCCTGCTGTTCGCCGTCGGCTACCTGCTCGGAGGAGCGGGCGGCCCCGTACTGGTCGGCATGGTCTCCGACGCACTGGCCGGCGGTGCGCAGTCCGCGTCCCTCGCGTCGGCCCAGGGCCTGCGGACCGCCCTGACGGTCACGGTTCCGCTCGCGTTCGGGGTCGCGGCCATCGGCATGCTGCTCGCCGCGGGATCCGTCCGGGGCGACCGCGAAGCGATGCTCGCGCCGGCGCCCTGACCGGGGTGCCGGCAGCCCCCACAGACACCTCACCCGCACACCCAGAAGGGACGGCCTCCGTGATCCAGCACGTCCGGGTCCTCATCGTCGGCAGCGGCTTCTCCGGAATCGGACTCGGGCGGGCGCTGCTCGCGTCACGGTTCTCCGACTTCCTCCTCTTCGAACGGGCCCCCGAGCCCGGCGGCGTCTGGCAGTCCAACACCTATCCCGGCTGCCGGTGCGACGTACCCTCCCACCTGTACTCGTTCTCCTTCGCGCCCAACCCGGACTGGACCTCGACGTACTCCCCGCAGCCGGAGATCCGCGACTACCTCGGGCGCTGCCTCGACCGGTTCAGGCTGCGGCCGCACCTGCGCACCGGCGTGGAGGTGCAGGAGGCGCGGTGGGACGAGCAGGACCAGCTCTGGCACGTGGAGACCAGCGACGGCCCGTGGACGGCGCAGGTCCTCGTGAGCGCGGTGGGCCCGCTCACGGAACCGAAGCTCCCCGACGTGCCGGGCATCGACCGGTTCCGCGGCACGATCATGCATTCGGCGCGGTGGGACCACGCCCACGAGCTCGCCGGCGAACGCGTCGCGTCGATCGGCACGGGAGCCTCGGCCGTCCAGTACGTCCCCGAGATAGCCGACCGGGTCGGCAGGCTGTACGTGTTCCAGCGCACCGCCCCCTGGATCACCCCGCACGACAAGCGGGCGATCACCGAGGCCGAGCGCGAACGGTTCCGGGCCCGGCCCGGCCGGCAGCGGGCCGAGCGCGTCAAGGCGTACGCGGCCAAGGAGCTGCTGGTGCTCGGCCTCGCCAAGCGTCCCCGGCTGATGCGCCTGATCGAAGGCCTGGCACGGCGGCACCTGGCACAGCAGGTTGCGGACCCGGCCCTGCGGCGGGCCCTGACGCCCGATTTCACCCTGGGCTGCAAACGCATCGTGCCGTCCAACACCTGGTATCCCGCCCTGCAGAAGGAGAACGTCGAGCTCGTTCCCCGGGCGCTGCGGGAGGTCCGCGAGCACAGCGTGATCGACGCGGACGGGGTCGAGAGGCAGGTGGACACCATCATCTTCGGCACCGGCTTCCACGTCACCGACATCCCCTTCGCCGAGCAGGTGCGCGGCCGGGACGGCGAGCTGCTGAGCGCGGTCTGGGCGGGCTCTCCGCGCGCGTACCTGGGGGTCTCCGTCCCCGGCTTCCCGAACTTCTTCATGTTCCTCGGACCCAACTCCGGCCTGGGCCACAGCTCCATGGTCTACATGATCGAGGCCCAGGCGGAGCACGTGAAGAACGCCGTCCGCGCGCTCGACCTCTCCGGCGCGACGTCCATCGAGGTGGACCGGCGGACCCACGACGCCTACAACGCCGGCCTCGACCGCAAGCTGGCGAAGTCGGTGTGGGAGCTCGGCGGTTGCCGGAGCTTCTACCGGGACGCCAACGGGCGCAACGCCACCATCTATCCCGACTGGACCTTCAGGTACCGCCGCCAGGCGGCCCGCTGGAAGCCCGGGGCCTACCACCTCGCCACGGGGCCCGTCGCGGGATCCCCCACGGGGTCCCCCGCACCGGCGCCCCGGCCGGCCGCGGGCGCCGAGAGCAAGGACCCCTCATGAGGGCCGTGAGCCTGACCCGGGGGCGGCTGGAGGTCGTCGACCTGCCCGAGCCGAGGCCCGGAGCGGGCCAGCTGCTGGTCTCGGTCGGGCGGTGCGGGATCTGCGGCTCCGACCTGCACAGCCGGCTGCACGCCGACGAGCTGGCCGACTCCCTCGACCTGTGCGGCTACCCCCGCTATGCCCGCTCCGCCCAGCAGGTGGTGCTCGGGCACGAGATCTACGGCGAGGTGGCCGACCGCGGCCCGTGGTGCGCGGGCACCCTCGCGTCCGGCACACCGGTCGTCACCGTCCCCCTGGTGCGGCGCGGCCGGCAGGTCGACGGTGTCGGCCTGTCCGCGCACGCCCCGGGCGGCTTCGCCGAACTCGTCGTCGTCCAGGAGTCCTTGACCCTGCCCGTCCCCAACGGCCTCCCCGCCGACCTCGCGGCCCTCACCGAGCCGATGGCCGTCGCCTGGCACGCAGTGAACCGGGGGGAGGTGCGGCGCAAGGACGTCGCGATCGTCCTGGGCTGCGGCCCGGTGGGCCTCGCGGTGGTCTCCGTGCTCAAGGCCCGCGGGGTCGCGACCGTGATCGCGAGCGACTACTCGGCGGGGCGCCGGGCGCTGGCGACACGGTGCGGAGCCGACGTCGTGGTCGATCCGGCCGTCGCCTCGCCCTGGGAAGGCGCCGCCGCCGGACACGGCTTCATGACCACCCTGCCCGACGAGTACAACGCGGGCATCGACGCCCTCGAGGGCCTGGCCCGGCTCCCGGTGCCGTGGTGGGCCTCCTGGCGCGCCCTGCAGGTGATGGGTGCGACCCGGCCCAAGCGTCCCGTGGTGTTCGAGTGCGTCGGCGTACCCGGCATGCTCGACGGCATCCTGGCCGCCGCGCCCCTGCACGCGCGCGTGGTCGTCGTCGGTGTCTGCATGGGCGCCGACATCCTCCGCCCCTCCCTCGCGGTGAACAAGGAGCTCGACCTGCGCTTCGCCGTCGGGTACACCCCTCTGGAGTTCCGCGAAACCCTGCACGCACTCGCCGACGGCGCCCTGGACGCCTCCCCGCTCCTGACCGGACGGGTGGGGCTGGCGGGCGTCGCGGGCGCGTTCGCCGCGCTCGCCGATCCCGAGGAGCACGCCAAGATCCTCATCGACCCCGCGCTCGCCACGGACCGCATCCTGGCACCGTGACGGCGGCGCCCGCACAGGGGACCGTCGGCCGTCAGCTCCCGGTCAGGTAGTCGGCGACGAGCTCGGCGAAGGCCTCCGGGGTGAGGACCGTGACGCCGAGCTCCGTGGCCTTGACGGCCTTGGAGCTCGGCTTCCCGCTCGCGGAGGGAGCGCAGACCAGGTGGGTGGTCCTGGAGTTGACGCTGCTGCCCGCCGTGCCCCCGGCCTTCTCGATCAGGGCGTTCACCTCCGTGCGGCCCGCGCCCGCCAGCGGGCCGCTCATCTTGCCGGTGACGACGACGGTCTTCCCGGCCAGCGGGCCCTCCCGGGTCGCTTCCGGCTGCTGCGGCTCCCGCATGTTCACCCCGGCCGCCACCAGCTTGTCGATGACCGCGGAAAGGGAGGCGACCTGTTCGACGATGACCGGGGCCTTCTCCCCGCCGATGCCGTCGACCTCCTGCATCCGTTCGGCGTCGGCCCGGCGGATGGCGTCCATCGTCCCGAAGTACGCGGCGATGCGCCGGGACATGCTGCGGCCGGTGCCGAGGACGCCCAGCGAGCAGAAGATCCGGCTGAGCGGCCGGGACTTGGCCGCCTCGATCTGCGCGGCCAGCTTGGCCCCGCGCCTGGCGCTCCCCGAGGCGGCGGTGAGCTGCTCCTCGGTGAGGGTGAACAGGTCGGCGACGTCGGCGACGTCGCCCGACTCGATCAGGGCCTTGACGTACGTCCTGCCCAGGCCGTCGATGTCGAGCATGTCGCGGCCGGCGGCGTACTCGATCAGCGCGGGCAGCGCGCATGCCGTCCCCCGCGCGCAGCGCCAGCGCTCCTGGTCCTTGTTGATTCCTCCCCCGCACTGCGGGCAGGCGGTGGGCAGCGGCACCTCGCGCGCGCCGTCCGGGCGCAGGCCCGGGACGGCGGCCTGGACGCGCGGGATGATGTCGCCCGCCTTGTAGACCGTCACGGTGTCGCCGAGGTGGAGGTCGCGGCGGCGGATGTCGGCGGGGTTGTGCAGGGTGGCCCGCGTGACCGTGGATCCGTCGAGGTCCACCGGGTCGAGGATCGCCGTCGGGGCGAGCACGCCGGTGCGGCCGACCTCCCAGACCACGTCCCTGAGCACGGTCTGCCGTTCGACGGCCGGCAGTTTGAAGGCGATGGCCCAGTACGGGAATCTGCTCCCGTACCCGGCCGCGGCCTGCTCGGCCGCGTCGTTCGCCTTGATCACGACCCCGTCGATGCCGAAGGGCAGGCCGGGGCGCATGGCGGCGATCTCGTCGACCTTTTGCTGCGCCTCGGCGAGGGTGGCGACCACGTGGAGCCCGGCGGGCGTGTCGGCCGTGGTCCCCACGCCCGCCCGGGCCACGGCGGCCAGGACCTCGGCGTGCGTGGCCCCGGCGGGTGCGAGGGCAACCCCGTCGAGCTCGACCGCCCCGTACGCCCAGAACGTCATGGCCAGCCGGTACGGCCGGTCCTTCGCCCGCAGGGTGCCGGCGGTGCCGTTGCGCGGGTTGGCGAAGACCGGCGCGCCGTGCGCGGTCCGGACTTCGTTCGCGGTCTCGAACTGCTGCTGCGTGAAGAGGACTTCGCCGCGCACTTCGAAGGTGGCGGGAAACGGCAGCTGCTCCGGGAGGCCGTCCATGGTGCCGATGACGTGGCTGACGTCCTCGCCGTGCGTGCCGTCGCCGCGGGTGATGATCTGCACCAGGCGCCCGTCGCGGTACCGCGCGGCCACGGCCGCACCGTCCATCTTCGGCTCGACGGTGAACCCGCCCGCGAGTTCGCGGCCCAGGCGGCGCTGGAGCGAAGCCCCCCAGGCGATCAGGCCGTCGGCGTCGAAGACGTTGTCGAGGCTGAGCAGCCGGGTGGTGTGCGCGATGTCGCCGACGGGGGCGGCGCCGTCCCCGACCAGGCCGGTCGGGGAATCCTGGGCGACCTCGTCCGGGTGCTCCGCCTCCCAGGCGAGCACGGACCGCCGCAACCGGTCGTACGCGGCGTCGTCGAGCAGGCCGCTCTCGCCCCCGTAGTACGCCCGGGAGGCTTCGCGCAACTGCTGGAGCGCGGCGGCGTAGTCGGGGCGGCTGGACAGGCTGAACGGCGCCTCATCGGCGGAAAGGATCGTCATGGAGGGAATCCTCTCCCGGGGCACTGACAACGGAGCTCGGCGATCTCGGTGACGATCCTTGACAGCCGTCGATTAATTCGGCTTCTATTCAAATTAATTGGCCCGCTGTTGTGACTGTCGTGACTGTCGTGACTGTCGTGACTGTCGTGACTGTCGTGACTGTTGCGAGGAGAGAGGAGTACCCGTGTCAGCCCCTCCCGGGACGAGGACCGCCATCGCGCTCGCCGCCGCGGTCTCGGTCCTGTTCGGCACCCTGGCCACCGCACCGGCGTCGGCCCGGTCGGACCGGTCCCCCGCCGCCACGTACACCGTGTCCATCGGCGCGAAGGGTCCGTGGACCCACCCCGACGACACCCCGGCCGCCACGTACATCGACAAGAACGGCGCGTTCTACTACCAGTCGGCGCACGCCTTGTACGCGGCGAACGATCCCCGCAAGTGGACCTTCTACACCGGCAAGGACTTCGACTCCGCCACCCGCTCCGCCGCGCTGAGCACCGCGGCCGATCCGGCGAACGCGAACGACCGCAACGACGACACCACTTGGCGCTGCAACAACAGCCCGACCGGCCGCGAGGCCACGTACGCGCCGGACACCTCCCACTACGCGCAGAAGAACTACTGCGACCTGATGGGCGTGTGGGTGGATCCCGACACCGGCGACTGGTACGGGCTGGTCCACAACGAGTTCACCCCGGGCCCCTTCGGCGACGGCCTGCACTACGACGCGATCGACTACGCCGTGTCCAGGAACCAGGGCAGGACCTGGACCATCAAGGACCACGTGCTCACCTCGCCCTACAGCACGCTCCGGGGTGACACCGCGGCCTTCCCGCACGAGACGTACCACTACGGCAACGGCGACGCCCGCCTGTTCGTGGACACCGCCTCCGGCTACTTCTACGTCTACTACAACTCCCGCGTCATCCCGAAGGGCGGCGTCCCCGGCTCCTGGACCGCCGGCAGCCGGGCGCACGTCGCCCGCGCCCCCATGTCGGGGAAGATGGCGCCCGGTTCGTGGCAGAAGTGGTACGACGGCTCCTGGTCCCAGCCCGGACAGGGCGGCCTGGAGAGCAACATGGAGCCCGTCGACGCCACCCACACCACGGGGTACACCCCGGTGGCGAAGGACTACGACCCGTCGACTCCCGGCACCGTCCAGGAACAGCAGGCCGCGGGCGAACTCCCCGCCAAGTCCGATCTGTTGACCATGAACATCGCCTACAGCGCCTACCTCGGGATGTACGTGGGCCAGCCCGAGGCGGTCGACCAGGACGGCAGCGAACCCCAGCGGTTCTACGTCACGGACGACCTCGCCACCCAGAAGTGGCGCCTCGCCGGGGACTCGGGCGCGTACCGCACCGGCTCCTGGTACCGCTGGGTCCTGGACTCGGTGAACAAGACGGGCTCCACCATCGTCGGCAGGAAGTTCCGGTCGTACTGTTCCTTCTTCTGCTCCGGGGGCGCCGACGGCGAGTACTACGACACGGTGATCGACACGACCGCTCCCGCCGCGGTCGTCGACCCGGGCAAGGCCTACACGATCACCGCCGGCACCGGCCGCCGCCTCGCCCAGGTCCAGGGCGGTACGGCGACCACGTCCCTCCCCTCCACCGGCGGATCGACCCTCGGGCAGTGGGTGTTCACTCCCAACGGCGACGGCTCCTACCGCATCGCCAACGCCGCCACCCGTCAACTCCTCGGTGTCGACGCCAAGTCGAACGCGGGGCGCGCCTGGGCGGCCAAGCCCATGGTCACGAAGGCTCCGCAGGGCGGGCCCACAGTGGGGCAGCAGTGGTTCGTCATCCCGAACACCACGTCCGACGGCCGGCCCACCGGCACCTACCGGCTGGTGAACCGCTACAGCGGACTCGTCATCGGCCTCTCGGGCGTGACCGGCCGCCTCGCCGAGACCACCCCCACCCGCGCCTGGACCGACACCACGGGAGGCACGGTCGGCGGCGCCCGTACCCCGGCAGAGCAGACGCTCACCCTCACCGCCGCGGGGTCGGCCGGGTAGGCGCGGGCCGCAGGACGTTCGGCTCCCTGACGGGGGACCTTCGCGGCATGCCCGTCTCATGCCGCGGGGGTAACGTGGAGCGTGCGACAGGAGATCACCGCCGGATGGCGGCAGATCCTGGCGTACGTCCCCGTGCGGGACGGCAAGAGAAAGCAAGACCAGCGTTGGCGAGCCTGCCCGGCCGCCCCTGTCGACGCGTGGGCGCATCCAGTAGAGAAATCCTGGATTCCCGGTCATTGCCGCGTGCTCTTGCCCTTCACGTTCAAGGCTCCGCACTCCGGGAATCCACCATCCCGGGAACCGGAGCTTTTTTCATGTCTGACATCGAGCGCAACAAGCAGATCGTCGTCGACTACTACCAGACGGCCTTCGGCGGCAACCCCCAGAAGGCGGTCGAGGACCACTTCGGCGACCGCTACGTCCAGCACAACCCGGACGCGGCCGACGGTCCGGAGGCGTTCATCGGCTTCGTCACCTGGCTGCGCGGCGAGTACCCGGACCTGCGCCTGGACATCAAGCGCGTCATCGCCGAAGGCGACATGGTCGTCACCCACTCCCACCTGATCCTCGAACCCGGCGAGCCCGGCCGCGCCCTTGCCGACTACTTCCGCCTGGAGGACGGCAAGGTCGTCGAGCACTGGGACGTCATCCAGGACGTACCGGCCCGGTCCGCCAACCCCAACGGCATGTTCTGATACCCGCCCCGCCAGCCACCCCGCCGACGGCGAGACCCTCGGCGGGTACGGCTACGCGGCGACGGTGATGGTCAGGATGTTCCCGGTGATCCGCGCGACGAGCCTCATGGCGAAGCCGTTCTCGGTGAGGACATCGGCGGCCTCCTTCGGCCCGTCCGGCTCGTCGGCGACGGCGAGTTGGGCGGAGATCCACTCCTTCTGCCGCGCGCTCGCCTTTCCGTCCAGCGCGATGTCCGCGCACTCCGCCAGGGTGGCCGCGGCCTTCGAGGAGGTCGAGTTCAGGACCATGCACTCGACGCGGTGCGTCCTGCCCGCGTCGTCTCCGGTCGTCCGCACCCAGAGCGTGTAGCCCTCCGGCAGGACCCGCTTCGCCTCCAACGGCCCCTGTCCGTAGCGGCCCTGCCGCTGGACCTCCATGCCCCACCGCCCGGCGATCTTGGCCATGAGCACGTCGGCTCCGGGCCCCGGGAACGGCGCAGAGCCGGGCTCCGTCAGCGAGGGCGTCGGCGAGGCCGGGGACGAGGGCGAGGACGAGGCGGACGCGGCCTGCGACGCTCCCGGAGTGGCCGCCGCCTTGCCCGCCGGATCGCCCCCACCCGTACAGCCCGCCAGCAGTACCGCCGAACAGGCCAGCAGCCCGCCGGCCACACGTATGCGGACGGTCCTGCCCGCGAATCCGGTCCGGCTGATGTGGTCAGTCATGAGGCGCCACCTTAGCCGGGCCGGACGAGGCCCCGGGCCCCGGCCGGGAGCCTCGCGTCGGGCACGGTCGGGCGCGGTCCGGCGGGCGAAACGAGAGGCAAGGCTCCGGTTACTCGCGAGGAAACCCCGCCTTTGGCTATGGTGAGCGCCCTCCGGTCGGAAACCCTTCGGATCCAATGATCAATGACGGATCCGTTCCATCGATCGAAGGCCGCCCTGTCAACTCAGGGCACATCTGCATGCAGAGTGACGTGCTGTCGGCAACACCGTCCGGCGTCGGCTCCGTGCGAGCCGGCCTGCCCTCGCCCTGCCATCCGGGGCTGGAGGGCGGCGGTCTTTCTCATTCACCTACCTCGCGAAGGCAAGGCAGAGATGGCAAGAATGCCCCGACAGTCCCGGCAGTCCTCCCGGCCGCACTCCCGGCCGCACTCCCGGGAGCCCGCCTCCCGGCGGCAGACGCATCCCGTCGACGAGCTGCTTCCCGTCCCCCGGCTCGCCCTGTACGGATTCCAGCACGTGCTGGCGTTCTACGCCGCGGCCGTCATCGTCCCGGTCCTGCTCGGAAACGCGCTCGGACTCTCCCGCCAGGAGCTCGTCCACCTCATCAACGCGGACCTGCTGACCTGCGGCGTGGCCTCGATCATCCAGGCCCTCGGGGTCTGGAAGATCGGCGCCCGGCTGCCGCTGGTCCAAGGCGTGACCTTCACCGCGGTCTCCCCCATGATCGCCATCGGCACGGGGGCGGGCGGCGGGACCGCGGGCCTGCTCGTCGTCTACGGGGCGGTGATCACGGCGGGCATCGCCACGTTCCTGTTCGCCCCGCTCTTCAGCAAGCTGGTGAAGTACTTCCCGCCGGTCGTCATCGGCACCGTCCTCACCATCATCGGCATCACCCTGATACCCGTGGCCCTCCAGGACGCGGCCGGCGGCGCGCACCTCATCGGCACACCCGCGTACGGATCCCCGAAGAACCTCGCGTACGCGCTCGGTACGCTGCTCTTCATCCTGGCCCTCGTCCGGGTCGGCAAGCCGCTCCTGAGCAGCCTCGCCGTCCTGCTCGGGCTCGTGGCGGGCACGACGGTCGCGTGGGTCTGCGGCGACGTCGACCTCGGCGTGGTGGACCAGGCGGACTGGTTCGGGGTCACCACGCCGTTCCACTACGGCATGCCCCGGTTCGAGCTGTTCCCGATCATCGCGATGCTCGTCGTCATGCTGATCACGATGGTGGAGACCACCGGGGACGTGTACGCCATCGGGGAGATCACCCGCAAGCGGGTCGACGCCGACACCATCGCGCGCGCCCTGCGTGCCGACGGCGTGGCCACGGTCCTCGGCGGCATCCTCAACTCGTTCCCCTACGTGGCGTTCGCGGAGAACATCGGCCTGGTCCGGATGTCCAGGATCATGAGCCGCTACGTAGTGGCGGCAGCCGGCGTGTTCATGATCGCCCTCGGGCTGCTGCCGAAGGCCGGCAGTCTGGTCGCCTCCATCCCGCACCCGGTACTGGGCGGCGCGGCGGTGTCCATGTTCGGGATCGTCGCCGCGGTCGGCGTGCAGATCCTGGGGAAGGCCGATCTGCGCGAGGAGCGGAACACCCTGATCCTGGCCGTCAGTCTCGGCGCGGCACTGCTGCCCACCACGGTGGCGCCGTTCTTCGACCGGATGCCGGACAGCGTCCGGGCCGTGCTCGACAGCGGGATCACCCTGGGCGCCCTCACGGCCATCGCCCTGAACCTGGTGTTCAACGTCTTCACCGGCCGCAGCACGATGGACATCGACTGGGACGAGGTGGAGGACACCGGCACCGCCCGGCCGGCCGGTGGCGCATTCGCCCACTGACCGGCTGACCGCGGCAGCGGTCCGGAGCGGAGCGGATCCCCCGCCTGCCGGACCGCTGTCGCGGCGCGCGAGCGCCCCGTAGGCCGCCTTCCGGGTCAGCCTTCCGCACCGGGGTACGACGGGGACCCGGTCTCCTCGCCGATCAACTCCCAGAACCGGTCCGGCAGTCGGCGCAGGTACGCCGCGCGCTCCGCCGCGATCTCCTTGAGCCGGGAGTCGTCGTTGCGGGCCACGAGGTTGCCCATGTACCGCTCGGAGAACTCGGAGAACTCCGCGTGCATCGTCCGCAGTGCATCACCCACGCTCGTCGCGTCCACGGCGACGATCTCCACCACCGGATCGACATGAGCCTTCCACCGTCCGTCGATGGCCGTCCGCAGATGCTCCTCCAACTCGGCGTCCCGGCCGGTGATCCCGGTCAGTCTGCGCAGGGACAGCCCCAGGGCCTCCACCAGAACCCGCGTCTGCCGGGCATCCCCGTGCCACTGCCGCACCGACTCGGCCTCGCGGTACTCCTCCGGGTCCATGCCCAGGCGCTGCGCCAGCCCCTCCACGCCGAGCCGCCGTGCCAGCCGGAACTCGACGAGCGTCTCCGGCACCGTACCCATGAGGGTCACCGTGTCGCACCACAACACATCGGCCAGCGCGAAGAGATGCCGGTCGGACGGCGCGCGGGAGCCCCGCTCCCACGCCAGGACCAGCTCGGGGTCGACCGGGGTGCCACAGGACGCCATGGAGGCCGCCACCTGCGTCACGGTCAGCCCCATCCGGGCTCGCGCGGATCTGGCCTCGACCGGGGAAAACGGAGCGCTGTACACGTACAAGACACCTCGCAAGAACCCTCGGACGCTCCGCGCGCGAGGGGAAACGGAATGATGGACGAACACCAAGCGCGGGCACACTAACAGACATTAGGAAGGCAATAACCGCCCCATCTCCTTTAATTCAAAGGCGATGCCGGGCCACAAGGAGATGACCATCGAGTCCACAGCTGTCATGCGGAATGGCGGGCGGGCACGCGGGGCTGCCCGTCTGCGGCGGGAAGGGGCTGCATGCGTCGCGGGAGCAGCCCCTGGCGTCCTCCACGGCCCCGACCCCCGCCGGCCCGGTGATGGCCGGCCGGCGGGGGTCCATGGAGCGCGGGACGGCAGATCAGCGGGTGGCGCCGAAGTCCTGCGTCCAGTAGTGGCCGGGCTGTGCGAGGCCGATGCCGATCTCCTTGACGTTGCAGTCGAGGATGTTCCGCTTGTGGCCCGGGCTGTTCATCCAGCCGTCCATCACCTTGGCGGCGGTGTCGTAGCCGTACGCGACGTTCTCCGCGTACGTACGCCACTGGTACCCGGCACGGGTGATCCGCTGGCCCGGGTCCGATCCGTCGGAGCCGGTGTGGGACATCGTGGAGTGGGCGGCCATGTCCTCGCTGTGATCCTGCGCGGCCTTCGCGAGCTGCGCGTTGACGGTCAGGGCGGAACAACCGGCCGCGGCGCGCTCCTGGTTGACGAGCGCGAGGACCTCGGCCGCCGCACCGGAGGGCGCCGCGGAACCCGAGGGCGCGGGGGTCGGGGCCGGCTCGGCCGGGGGCTCGGCGACCGGGGGCTCGGCGGCCGGAGGCTGGACGACCGGCGCCTCCATGACCGGGGGCTCGGCTGCCGGGGGCTCGGCGACCGGAGGCTCGGCGACCGGTGCTTGGGCGGCCGGGGGCGCGGCGATCTCGACGGGGGCGCCAGGGGAATCGCCGTACCAGGGAGGAGCGCCCTGTTCGGCCGCGCCGGAGCGCACCGGGCCGGCCGCCTGCGGGTCGAGGCAGGCCATGGCCGTGGTGGGTATCGCCACGAGGGCCAGTGCCCCGACGGCGACGACCACCTTCCTGTGGCGGGTCTGTTTACGGTGCTTCTTCATGCGGGACCTCACTCGGTGATCGCGAAGCTCCCGGCGCCGGACCGCGAAGGCGCCGGAGGAATCGCCATTCTTAGAAGCCCCCCGTCGACCTGGCAAGCCTGCGCCCCTCGGCCGCTCAGGCCGCCCGGAAGCCCGCTTGAAACCACCCCAAGATCGTGCATTCCCCGTCGCGGACGGACCGGTACCGGCCGGGCCCGCCATCAGAAACCGGCCCCGTCGGCCTCGTTGGGGGCCAGGAAAGGGGAGCAGTGGATTCCGCTCCTGCTGGAGTACGGCATGTCATCGCTAAACAGGCACATACGGTGACATATGCAGGCGCAAGAACACGTTACGAGGGCGGGTGGAGCAGCCTGCCCACCGTGACGCATGTCATGACCCGGAGGAGGAACCGGACACGGAGGTCTGCGCCACCGGCATCCTGGGCTCCGGGGGTGCCGCCGCCGGGGGAAGCTAGTCGAGGGGCCCGCCGATCGGCTGCTCCGTCCAGATCGTCTTCCCGGTACTGGTGAACCGGCAGCCCCACCGGTCGGTGAGCTGGGCCACGAGGAACAGACCGCGCCCGCCCTCGTCCGACTCCCGTGCGCGCCGCAGGCGCGGCTGCGTGCCACTGGGATCGGACACCTCGCAGACGAGCACGCGGTCGCGGTCGCGGATCAGCCGGAGCCCGACCGGTCCCCCGGCGTAGCGGATCGCGTTGGTGACCAGTTCGCTGGCGACGAGCTCCGTCACGAAGCTGAGGGCGTCCAGTTCCCAGCCGGCCAGCTGGCCGACAACCAGCTCGCGGGCTTGCGCGACGAGGGACAGATCCGCTTCAAACTCCCACTCGGCGACCTGATCGGACGAGAGGACATGCGGGCGCGCCAGCAGCAGGGCGACGTCGTCGGAGGTCTCCTGCGGCAGCATGCTGTCGAAGACGCCCTGGCCGATCTCGCCCAGGCTCCGGGTCGAGTCCGCGCCGGTGAGTGCGTCCCTCAGCCTCTCCATCCCCTCTCCGATGTCGCCGCCGCGGCTCTCGACGAGGCCGTCCGTGAAGAACGCAAGCGTACTTCCGGGCCGTACGTCGAACTCCGTTACCTCGAAGGGCATTCCGCCGATGCCCAGGGGCGGTCCCGGCACCGTGCCGACGAAGACCGGCTGCGCACTGGGCGCGATCACGGCCGGCGGCGGATGTCCGGCCGTGGCCGCCGCGCACTTCCTCGTCACCGGGTCGTAGACGGCGTACAGGCAGGTCGCGCCGAGCACCGCCGTCTCGGAGCGGGATGCGCCGGCCGGCTCCTCGCCGGAGAGGCCGAGGACCAGGTCGTCCAGGTGCGTGAGGAGCTCGCCCGGATCCAGATCGAGGTCGGCGAGGGTCTGCACCGCGGTCCGCAGGCGCGCCATGGCCGCCGTGGCATCGAGCCCGTGGCCGACGACATCGCCGACCACGAACGCGACGCGCAAGGACGGCAGGGGGATCACGTCGAACCAGTCCCCGCCCACTCCCAGCCCGGCGCCCGCCGGCTGGTAGACGCCCACCGTTTCCGCGGCGGCGGAGTCCAGGGCCGAGCGCGGCAGCAGGCTTCGCTGCAGGGCCAGTACGGACCGGTGTTCCTTGGTGTAGCGGCGCGCGTTGTCCACGCCCAGGGCCGCCCGGGAGACGACGTCCTGCAGCAGGGCGGCGTCCTCCTCGGCGAAGGCGGAGGGCAGTTGGCTGCGCCAGACGGTGACGCAGCCGAGGATCAGACCACGTGCGTAGAGCGGCACCGCCACGGAGGAGTGCGCCCCGCTCGGAACGAACAGCGGCAGGCTCTCCGGAGCCACGCCGAGCTTCGCGTGCAGGACGGCGACGTCCGGCACCAGCACGGGCACACCCTCCATGAGGGGCCGCATCAGCTCACTGTCCGCCACCGGGGGAAGCGCCTCGCCCACGGCCAGGAGCCTCTCCGCGGATATCTCCGGACTCTGCGCGGCGGCGATCCGGCGCAGGCGCACGTCGCCGCTGGTGTCGAGGTGCGGGGGCTCGTCGCCCACCAGCACCTGTTCGGCGATGTCGACGGTCGCCAGGTCGGCGAAATCGGGGACGAGCAGGTTCACGAGGGTCTCTGCCATCTCGGTCACGTCCAGGGAGGTGCCGATGCCCGCCGCGGCGGCGTGGGACAGACCCTTGCGGCGTCGCGACGCATCGCGCTCGGCCGCCTGCGCCCCGGTCTCCGAGGGGGTGACCAGGACCAGCCACTGCGCCTCGGCGCCGGAGGCACCGGGCCTGCGGGCGGCGAGCCGTACGACGGTACAGGCCAGCGTGACCGTTCGGTCCGCGTCATCGCCGTCCGGAACGGTCACCAGCTGTCCGGCCGGCAGTCCGTCCGTTCCGGGTGGCGGCAGCACGGCCAGCAAGGGGGCACAGGTCCGGCCCGGCGAGCAGTCCAGCAGCGTCGCGGCCCCTTGCGACCGCGCGAGGACCACGCCCGCGTCGTCCAGGACGACCGCTGCCGTCTGGCTGACGGGGCCGGCGGGCACCGAGGTCCGCCTAGGCACGATGCTCCGGTTCGCGCATGTCGCCTCCACGCACCGTGACCTTCAGTATCGTCCCCGCGCGAGGACCCGGCGACCGGGCCCGTGCCCCGCGGGCCCCCGGGGAGCCGCGGAGCGGGCCGGCCTGGGACCGGACAGGACGCCGGGCGGGGCGCTCGTACCGCACCCCGCCCGGTGGTGGGTCCGGGTCTGGTCCTGGTCTACTCCGGATCTGCTCCGGGGCTACTCCGGATCGGTCAGCCGCACTTCAAACCGGTCTGCGCGCTCGCGACGGCCGTGTCGAGCTTCTGCAGATCCGGGGTGAGCTTGGTGAGTACCTCGGCGCCGGTGGTGTCACCGGGCAGGCTCTCGTACGTCTTCTTCACGCCGTCGGCGGCGGACTTGACCGCGTCCTTCTGCGCGGCGTTGAACTGCGCGGTGGATTCGGCGACCGTCTTCCAGTCGTCCTGGACGGCGTTGTGCGCGTCCTTGATCTGGTCCTTGGTGGCTGTCGCCGGGTCGAGCGCACGCAACTTCGCGTTGTCGGCCTTGAGTTCGGTCAGACTGCTGCACAGCTTCGTGGTCGCGTCATCGGTGGGCGCGGCGGCGAAGGCCGAGGCGGCCCCGCCGGCCACGAGAAGCGCTGCGGCGGTGGTGCTCACCGCCGTGGCGAGAAGTCGATTCATCTGCGATGCACCCCTTCGGGGAAGACGCCCCCTGGTCCGGCCCCCACTCGTACCAAGCTGACACAGGGCCCCCGGGCCCGCATCCGCACACCGCACCCCCGACCCCTGGGGTCTCCGAGTGAAACCGCAGGTCAGCCTGGGTGTACGGCCGGTTGGACAAGGCCGCATAACGGCCGGTCCCGTACGGTCCGCACCCGTCCCGGCCCATCCCTGCCGGGGCCTGGAAAGCCCCCCGCCAACCAGGGCGCGGGGGGGGGCTGGGAGCACGGTGCTAGCGTGCCCGCATGCGCACTCCCATCGGCCCGTTCGACAACGCCGTGCCCGCCCCCGACTGCCTCGCCGAGCTCACCTTGCCCGTGGCACGGGCGGTCGGCGGCTGGCGGGGAGACGTGCCCGCCGCGCAGATCCTCTATGTCGACACCGACCCGGCCATCGCCGACACGGCTGCCTTCGTGGAGCACTTCGGCCGGGAACTGCTGGACCAGTCGGCGAACTGCGTGGTGGTGGCCGCCAAGCGCGGCGGGGAGACCACCCTCGCAGCCTGCCTGGTGCCCTCCGCCGCCCGGGTCGACGTGAACGGCGCAGTCCGCCGCCATCTGGGGGCGCGCAAGGTCTCCTTCGCCCCGATGGACACGGCAGTGGAGCTGACGGGCATGGAGTACGGCGGCATCACCCCTCTGGGGCTCCCGGACGACTGGCCGCTGCTGGTGGACCCGGCCGTCCGCGACATGCCGTATGTACTGATCGGCAGCGGGCGCCGCCGCGGGAAACTCATCGCTCCCGGAAGGCTGTTCACGGAGATCCCGGGCGCCGAACTGATCGACGGCCTCGCCCGCTGAATCACCTTGTTGCGCAAGGGGATTGGCGGCGCGCGGCCCTCAGCGGATCAACGTCCGCCGCGTTGCGGGACGCCCGGCCCGGGCCGCTCCAACAGGGCGCCGGGAACGCCCTGTCGGAGCGCGTCCGTCATCTGCGTCGTGCGCAGGTCCAGGCCCCCATTCCCTGGATCTTCGCGAGCCTCCTCGCCGTGGCGATCTGCTCCGCCTTCGTGGCGAGGTCGGCGCGCGGTGCGTACCTGCGGCCTCCTGCCGCATTCCAGCTCGACTGGGTGAACTGCAATCCGCCGTAATGGCCGTTGCCGGTGTTCGCCCGCCAGTTTCCCCCGGATTCGCACCGGGCGATGGCATCCCAGTCGGGGCCCTGTTTGGAGTGGACCGCGGCGGCATGAGCCCCAGTCGCATCCACAAGCGGTACTGCCAACACCGTGGCAAAGAAGAGCAGTTGACCGATCCTGCTCCGCCCTGGCCGGTCCTTCCGGTAGCGCGACATCAGTCCTCCTTCGCTGTTGGGGCCGGACCTGCCGCAAACAGCGGGCGGGCCCGCGTACGACCGCCTTCGGGTCGTGGCCACAGCACAGCACGGACCGGCTTATTTCCAGCGGCACTTACGACCGGTGAAGGGTCAACGCCACCCGAACGGACGCCCTACAGGCCTCACGCGGCCGCAAAAAGCCTCCGCGAACGGACCGGAGGAACCCGGCGCGCAGGCTCCCGCGCCACACCGATTTTCACCCTATTGCTGCATACGGGTTATTGGTGATCTTCCTCGGGTTTTTCCGTGCTTATGATTCCCGCGCCATGACAGAAAGTCAGAATTGTCGACCCTTACGCACCTCGGCCGACGTGATCGTCCTCGGCGCCGGCCCCGCCGGCCTGGTGCTCGCCAACCTCCTGCTCGCCGCCGGGATCGACTGCGTCGTTCTCGAACGCGCCGACCGCTCGCACGTCCAGACCCGGGCCCGGGCCGGGTTCCTCGCGCCGAACACCGTACGGATCCTGGACCGCCACGGCCTCGCCGACGGCCTGCACCGGCACGGGCGCACCCACGGCACGTGCGAGTTCCGCACCGGAAACGGCCGCTTCCGGCTCGACTACGGCTCCCTGGGCCGGGGTGAGCAGCACACCGTCTACCCGCAGCAGAACCTGGTCACGGACCTCCTGACGCACTACCTCGACGCGGGCGGCCGGATCCACTTCGAGACCGAGGCACTGTCGGTGCACGAGGCCGACGGAGTCCGGCCCCACGTCACCACCCGGGAGCCGGACGGCCGCCCCACCCGCTGGGACGCGCGGTACGTCGCCGGCTGCGACGGCCGCCACGGCGCGGCCCGCCGCTCGCTGCCGCCCGGCACGGTCCGCCACCACCACGACCATGGAGTGAGCTGGCTCGGCCTGCTCGCCGAAGCTCCGCCGAGCCTCGACGCCGTCGGCTACGCCGTCCACGACCGCGGCTTCGCCGGTCACATGGCCCGCAGCCCGCAGGTCACGCGGTACTACCTCCAGTACCGGCGCGGCGCGGCCGCCGGCGCCTGGTCCGAGGAGCGGATCTGGGACGAGCTCGACCTGCGGATGGGCGCCGCCGAGCACGGTCCGCTGCGCAGGGGGCCGATCATCGAGCGCGGGGTCGTCGACCTGGCCTGCGACGTGATCGAACCGCTGCGCCACGGGTCGCTCCTGCTCGCCGGCGACGCCGCGAGCCTGACCGCCCCGGCCGCCGCGAAGGGCGCGAACCTCGCCGTCCTGGAGGCGGAGATCCTGGCCGCGGTCCTCACCGAGACCCTCACCGGAGGCGGCGACGCGGCCCTCGACCGGTACTCGGTGCGGTGTCTGGCGCACATCTGGCGCGCGCAGGAGTTCACCCAGTGGATGACCGGGCTGCTGCACGCGGTCCCGGGCCGGGAGGACCCGTCAGGCGGATCGTTCTTCCAGGCTTCCCTGCGGCGCGCCCGCCTCGACTCCCTGCGCACCTCACGCACCCACCAGGACTGGTTCGCCGAGAACTACGTCGGCATGTGACCACCGTCCTTCACCCCACTGTCCCCCTCGTCCACCCACCGCACAGCCGGTCCGTCCTGCCCCGCTCCCGCCGGGGCACCCGCCCCGGAACCACCCGAGGAATTCCCACGATGACGACGACCCTCCCCGACGAAGCGACGCGCCCCGCCGTACCACCGCTTCGAGGCGAAACGATGCTTCCCCACGGCAGCACGCCCCCCAACGGCACGACGCCGGACGACACGGCCCGCCTGCGCGCGGCCGTCGAGTTCGTACGGGAACACGACACCGCCACCCTGCTGCCCCTCCTGCTGCCCGGTCTGTCCGGTCCGGAACTGGAGTCCCTGGCCCCGCACTGCCGTTTCGCCCACGCCGGCCTGCTGCTCTTCCCCACCGACGAGCAGGACCTGCTCCGCCGGTTCGCCGCCTGCGGGCTCGCCGTCGACACCCCGTCCCAGCCCAGCGTCGTCGTACGGGAACGGCTGGCCCGGCGCCACGGCCGCGACCTGGCCGACCTCGACGTCCGGATCCTGCGCCCCCGCGTCCAGGGCCCGGCCGGGGAACGCCGGGCGGTGGAGGTGTTCGCCCTGACGGTGCCCGCGCACTCGGACCTCGAAGCGGTCGCCGTGCACGAACGCGCCCGGGGCCACGAGGCCCACCTCGCCCTCGAACTGGAGCACCCGGACCCCCTCGTGCTGCGCGGCCTGTGCGCCGTGCTCGCCCGGCACGGTGCCCGCCCCGACGGCGGCGGCTACAACCCGCACGAGGACGGCACGGTCCTCTACTTCACCACCCCCGCGGCCGGGGCGTGCGGCTACCGCCGCCTGGAGCTCTACACGCCCGGCGACCACCGGGACGCCCTCCGCGACCACCTCTGCGCGGTCCCGCAGGAGCGCCCGGACGCCGGCCGGTCTGCAGAGACGCTCCTGCGCCTCCTCACCGGAGCATGGACCACACAGGCACTGGCCGCGTTCGCGCGCCTGGGCCTGCCCGACGCCATGGACCCGTACGCCGCCACCGGCATCCGGGAGCTCGCCCGGCGCACCGCCACCCGGCCCGAGAACCTCGCCACGCTCCTGCGCTACCTCAGGATGCTCGACCTCGTGGCCGAGGAGTCCACGACCGCCGGGCCGCCCGCGCCCGCCGGGGAGGTCCCGGGAGAGGCCGGAGAGGAAAGCTTCCGCCTCACCCCGCTCGGAGCCCTGCTGCGCGCGGATTCCCCGGACACGATGCGTCCGCTGGCCCTGATGTACGGGGGACCCTTCTACGGGTCCTTCGCCGCCCTCGACCACACCGTACGGACCGGGCAGCCCGGATTCGACCACCTCTTCGGCGAGAACCACTTCGACCACTTCGCCCGCGACCCCGAACTCGCGGACCTCTTCGACCGCTCCATGGCGGCCAGTTCGCGGATGTTCCAGCCGCTCCCGGCGCACCCCGTGATCACCGCGGCGGCCCGGGCGGCCGCCCCGCGGACCGTGGTCGACGTCGCTGGAGGCAACGGCGAGCTGCTCGGGCGCATCCTGACCGCGCACCCGGGGCTGCGGGGCACGCTCCTGGAGCGCCCGCACGCCGTCGAGGCCGCCCGCCGTTCGCTCGACGCCGCGGGCTGCGGCGCCCGCTGCGACTACCGCAGCGGGGACTTCGCGGACGTACCGTCCGGCGGCGACGTGTACGTGCTCTCCCGCATCCTGCACGACTGGGACGACGACCGGTGCCGGGAGATCCTGCGCCACTGCGCCCGCGCGATGCCCGGCCACGCCGACCTGCTGATCGTCGAACGGCTCTTGCCCGCCGACGGTTCGCCCTCGCTGGCCACGGCCTGGGACCTTCACATGATGTGCAACGTCGGCGGTCGCGAACGCCGGGCCAAGCACTACGCCCGACTGCTCGCCGACGCAGGACTGGAGCTGCTCGGCCACTCCCCGCTCCCTCTGGAGGCCCACGTCCTGCACGCCCGCAGGGCCCGGTAGGCGAGGTCACGGAAGGACGACTCTCCGGCGGACAACGGGCCCCGCATGCCCTGCCGTTGACTCCCCGCCCGGCCGCGGTCAGCTGGGCCGGGCGGAATAGTAGCGCCGGCAGGCGCGGAGCATTCCCTCGTCGGAGAGGGTGAACACGTCGACGAAATCCCGCTGTTGAGGGGCGAGGCGGCCCATCGCGACCACGCAGTCCCCCTCGGCGACGATCCGGGTGATGTGGTGCCGGGCCCCGGCGCCCCCGGGGGCCTCCAGCTCGGCACCGAGGCTCCCCGCGTGCAGGAGGGACCCGTAGCCGTCGAGGTCCCCGCTGTCGAGGTAGTGGTACGCGAGGCGGACGTGGTCGACCCCGGAGTCGGTGATGACGGGGCTGGGCGGGATCCGCCTCGGGTACCGGCTGGTCATGAGGGTCCTTTCGTACGGCCGCCTCCCCTCCGGGGGGCGGCGGATACACCGTCCTCCAGTCGCGCAACTCGGGGCTATCCCCGGCCTATCACCGGGACGGGGATCCGCGACGCCGCGACCGGGCCTCGATGGCCTGAACTGCACCGTCCCGTTCACCGCCACGAAATCTCCACACCATGGACAACCGCAGACGTGTTCGGGAAGACTGACCTCCGCTCCACCCGTCTTCCCTCCCGGCTCGACCGCATCGTGCGTGCGGTGTGAGCGGGATCAGGCATGCCCCCAGCTGGGAGTCTCATGACCGTTTCGCCCGGCGGGGTTCCGCCGACCCCTGACTCGGTGGTGTTCCGCATTCTCGGACCGTTACAAGTGACCGGTCTCGGCGGTCCCGTACGCATACCGCCCGGTCGGCAGGAGGTCATCCTGGCCGCCCTGCTGCTCGAGGCGAACCGCGTGGTGAGCACGGACTACCTCGTCGATCTGATCTGGGACGACGAGCCCCCGGACACGGCCCGCACCCAGGTGCAGATCTGCGTGTCGCGGCTGCGGAAGCTGTTCAGCACGGCGGCGGTCCCGGCCGCGATCACCACACGGCCACCGGGGTACGTCCTCAAGACGGAGGGCGACCTCGTCGACTCCGCGCTGTTCGCCCGCACGGTCGCCGAGGCGCGTGCGCTGGCCAAGCAGGGGGCCCTGGGCGAGGCGGCGGAACTGCTGCGCACAGCAGCCGCGTTGTGGCAGGGCGACTGCCTCAGCGGGGTGTCGAGCGACACCCTGCGGAGCAAGGCCCTGCAGTGGGACGAGGAACGCCTCACGGTGGCGGAGACCCGGATCGGCCTGGAGCTGGAACTGGGCCGGCACCACCAGCTCGTCGGCGAGATCCAGTTGTTCGTGCGGGTGCACCCGCTGCGGGAGCGGCTGCGCGGGCAGCTGATGCTCGCGCTGTACCGCTCGGGTCGGCAGGCGGAGGCACTGGAGAGCTACCGGGTCGGCCGCGAACTGCTCGTGGAGGAGCTCGGACTGGAGCCGGGAGCCGAACTCCGGGCACTGGAATCAGCCATCCTTGCCGGCGAAGTCGCCCCGCCGTCCCGGCCCGGGGCCGGCGACTACGGCACCGGAGATCCGGGCCGGGGTACCGGTACGCGTACGGGCACGGGCACCGCTCCGGCCGCTGCGGCTCCCCCGGCAGCGGCACCGGCCGAGGCCGTCGCGGGCACGGTGGCCGCGGCGTCCCTCACGACCGGCGACGCGCCCGTGCCGGAGCGGCCCGCCCCGCTTCCGGCCGCGCCCGGCGCAGCCTCGTACCGGGAGGAGGTCCCGCGCCAGCTCCCCGCCGACACCTCGGATTTCGTCGGGGACGAGGTGCTGATCGAGGCGATCGAGCGGACGCTGCTCGCCGAGGGCGGCCGGGCCGTGGGCCTCGCCGTGGTCGTCGGCAAGCCGGGCACCGGCAAGTCCACGCTGGCCACCCACATCGCCCACCGGCTCAGCGAGAACGCCTTCCCCGACGGCCAGTTGTACTGCGACCTGCGCGGCACCGGCACTCCGGCGACCTCCTCCGAGGTGCTCGGCCGGTTCCTGCGCGCACTCGGCATCCCCGGACCCGTGATCCCCGAATCGCAGGACGAGCGCGCCGAGATGTACCGCACCCTGATGGCCTCGCGGCGGGTGCTGGTGGTGCTCGACGACGCGGCGTCGGAGAGCCAGATCCGCCCGTTGCTGCCGGGAAGCCGCAGCTGCGCCGTGCTCGTCACCAGCAGGGTCCGGCTCACCGGCCTGCCGGGCGCACACCGCGTGGAGCTCGACGTGATGAGCACCGAACACGCGCTGGAACTCCTGGTACGGGTGATCGGCGAGGAGCGGGTCAGGCGCGAGGGGGCCTCCGCCGAGGCCCTGATCCGCACGGTGGGCGGACTGCCGCTGGCCCTGCGGATCGTCGCCGCCCGGCTGGCGGCCCGTCCGCACTGGACGCTCGCCTCGATGGTGCACCGCCTGGCCAACGAACGGCACCGCCTCGACGAACTGACCCACGGCGAGATGACGATGCGGGCGAGCCTCTCGCTCACGCACGACGGACTGGCCGCGGCGGACCGGCGGCTGCTGCGGCTGCTGAGCCTCGCGAAGGGTCCGACGCTCCCGGGCTGGCTGGCCGGAGCGCTGCTGGACGACGACCGCCCCTTCCCCTGCGACCTCCTCGAACCGCTCGTCGACGTACAGATGCTGGACGTCGTCGGGGTCGAGTCCACCGGCGGCTTCCGCTACCGGTTCCACGAGATCATCCGGGTGTTCGCGCGGGAGCAGCTCGCCGCGCACGACGAGCCGGCCGCGCAGAAGGCGGCGCTCGGGCGGATGCTGGGCGGCTGGCTGTCGCTGGCCGAACAGGCCCACCGGCGCATCTACGGCGGGGACTTCACCGTGCTCCACGGCAGCGCACCGCGCTGGGAGCCGCCCGCTCCGTGCGTGGACGAACTCCTCGTCGATCCGCTGGAGTGGCTCGACAGCGAGCACGCCAACCTGGTCCAGGCCGTCGAGCACGCGGCGGCGGCGCAGATGGACGAGCTGTGCTGGGACCTGGCGACGACGCTGACGACCCTGTTCGAGGGCCGGGGCTACTTCGACGACTGGGAGCGCACGCACCAGCTGGCGCTGGAGGCCGTACGGGCCGCGGGCAACAAGCGCGGCACCGCGGCCCTGCTCAGCTCGATGGGCGTACTGCACCTCGGGCGCAGCCAGAAGGAGGAGTCCCGGGCGGCGCTGACCTCGGCGCTCGGGCTGTTCCAGGAGCTCGGGGACCCCCACGGGCTGGCGCTGTGCCACCGCGACCTGGCCCTGCTGGAGCGGATGCAGGGCAACGAGGACCGCGCGCTCACCCTGTACGACCGGGCGCTGCGGGATTTCGACCGGGTCGGTGACGTGGTGGGCCGGGCCATCGTCCTGACGCAGAGCGCGCAGATCTGGATGGTGCGCGGCCAGGCCTCGGCCGCGCAGGACCGGCTGGACGAGGCGCTCGGCATCTACCGTGCGGTGGGGTACACGGGCGGACAGGCCCGGACCCTGCGCAGGGCGGGCCAGCTGTCGCAGGCCCGCGGCGAACACGAGCGCGCGGTGCGCACGTTCACCGAGGTGCTGGAGCTGTGCCGGGACAGCGGGGACGTGATCGGGGAGGGCCACCTGCTGCGGGACCTGGGTCATGCGCACGCGGAGCTCGGCCGCGGTGAGGCCGCCCGGGGTTTCTACGCGCAGGCGCTGTCGGTCCGCGAGCAGATCATGGACCAGGGCGGGGCGGCGCTGGTACGGCTGGATCTGGCGAGGCTGCTGGTGGCGAGCGGGGGCGCCGGTGAGCGCTCGCGGTCGCGGGAGCTGCTGGAGAGTTCGGTACGGGTCTTCCGCGAGCGGCGGATGGACGCGGAACTCGACGAGGCGATGGGGCTGTTGGGTTCGGCCGCGCTGCCGGCCAGGCCGGTCGTGGTCCAGCTGCCCGGCCAGGTCACCGGTGGCGCTCCTGCCGACCCGGCCCTGAGGACCGGTCTGGGCGCGGTGGCCCCTCACACGCCGGCGAGCGGGGCCGCTGCCGGGGTCTGACACCGGGGCGACGGGGGGACGTCAGTCCCACGGGTTGGTGTCCGTGGTGGTGCTCGGGGAGGGGGTGGCCTGGGGGGCAGGGTTGCCGGCCGTGGCGGCGGGGGCCACGGGGCCGTCGGCCTGGGCCACCTGGGTACCGAGCACCGCGGCTCCGGCGATGGCGACGGTGACGAGGGCGGTGCGGAAGGCGGTGGCGAGCGTCATTTCTGAGTCCCTTCGTCGGTGCGCTCCGGTTCTTCCGGGGCGCTTCCTTCGTTCTGGGACAGACATTAGGAAGGGCCGGAATCCCCGCACCGGCCCCGGCCCTATCCCCGCGCTATCACGGACCGCCCCGCGCCGTGATAGCCGCCGGCCCGCCTGCCGATAGCGGCACCCGGCGCGGTGGCGCCGGGTCCGCGCGGTGATAGGGCGGCCCACCGGAGGCGGTTCGTCCGGTGATGCCGGGGCGATAGCGCGCTGCCGACGATAGGGATCAGGAACCGGGCCGCATCACCCCAGGCCCTGTCGTTCCCCACCACCACCGCCGGGAGCGCACATGCACAGCACGGCCGTCGCCGCCGCAGTCCCCCTCGCACAGGAGGCCACCCGACTGGGGGTCCTCATCAGGGCCCACCGGCTGCGGATCGGGCTCACCCAGCGGGAGCTGGCCGATCTGTCCACCATCAGCGTCCGCGCCATCCGCGATCTGGAGCAGGGCAAGGCGAGACGACCCCGCCCCGACACCCTGCGCCTGATGGCCGATGCGCTGAGACTCGGCCCGCGGGCCCGGGCCTCCCTCGAGGCGGCCGTCCAGCGGGGGCGGGCGACCGGCGCGGGCTGGGAGCAGCCGCCCGCACCGCCGACGGCCCTGCACCCGATGGTGGGCCGGGAGGCGGAGCTGGCGGGGCTGGAGCGGGAGCTGTCCTCGGGCGCGGAGCGGCTGGTCCACCTGGTGGGGCTGGCCGGTGTGGGCAAGACCCGGCTGGCGCTGGCGGTGGCCGAACGGCTGCACGCGGCCGGAACGCCGGTGCTCTGGCACGCCTTCCCCGGTGCGGAGGCCGACCACTTGGGCTGCCCGGACGGCGAGCCCGCGGCCCGGGTCGCGGCGGCGGTCGCCGAGCTGCTCGCGCCGACGACCGTACCGGCGACCGCGGCGGCGACCGCCCCGGCGGCCCCGGCCGCCGCAGGCTCACCGAGTGCGGTCGATGCCCTGGCCGAACTGCTCGGCGACCAGCCGGTGTTGCTGGTGCTCGACGGAGCCGCGGCGGGTGGCGCCCGGTGCGACCGGCTGACGGTCCTGCTGCGGGCCTGCCCGGGCCTGCGGCTGCTGGTGACCTCCGACCAGCCGTGGGAGGTGCCCGGTGAGCGGATCTTCCTGCTGGCGCCGCTGGAGGTGCCCGCCGCCGGGGCGGCGGACGCGACGGCCCCCGCGGTGAGGCTGTTCCTCGACCATGTCCGGCGGGTGCGGCCGGAGTTCGCCCCGGCGGCGGCCGACCTGGAGCGGGCGGCGTGGATCAGCCGGCGGCTTGACGGGCACCCGGGGGCACTGGCAGCGGCCGCCTCCTGGCTGGTCGTGTGCGATCTGCCCGCGCTGTGCCAAAGCCTCGGCGAGGACCCGGCGGCCCTGCTCGACCACCTGGGCGGCCGGCCGGGGGCCGACGGCTTCCGCGGTGTGCTGCGCGACCGACTGGAGCGGCTCTCGCCCGCCGCGCGGGAGCTGCTGGAGGGGCTGTGCGGCCGGTCCGGGGACGAGTTCGAGCTGGCCGGGATCACCGCCCTCACCGGCGGCGGCCTGGCGGAGTCCGGCCGGCTGCTGCGCGAGCTGCTGATCAGCGGTGCGGTGCGGGCCGCGCACGAGGGCGGCAGCTCCCGGTTCCGGGTCCTCGGCCTGGTCCGGGCCGCGTGCCCGGCCGCCGTTGCGCAGCCCCGTACCGCTGCCGCCACTGCCGCCTGAACTGCTGGCCGAGTGCCGGAGCAACTGCCGCCCGCCCCGGGAGCCCGCCGGTTGGATGGCGTACGGCCGGACCGCACGGCAGAACCCGGACCGGCGTCCGGACCCCGCTCGACCGCCCGCCACGGAGACCATTTTGAGGAGCACCGGCATGTCCCCCAAGCCCGCTGAACAGAGCAGCACCGCGCACGGTCCGGTCGCTGCGCGGCTGCCGCTGTCGGCGGCGCAACGCGACATCTGGATGGCCCACGGACTCGACGCCACCGGCTGCCGCTACAACATCGGGGAGTACCGCGAGATCCTGGGCGACCTCGATCCGCAGCTGCTCGCCCGGGCCTGGTACCAGCTGGCCCGCGAGGCGGACGCGCTGCGCATCCGCGGCACCGGCGCGGACGAGGACGGCGCCCTGTGGCAGCTGGTGCGGGCCGAACCGGGCGACCGGCAGCTGGAGTTGCTGGACCTGAGCGGGGAGGCGGACCCGGCGGGAGCGGCCCGGGACCGGATGGACGCGGAACTGACGCGGCCCTTCGACCTCGCGGACGGCTGGCTGACCCGGCACGTCCTGATCGACGCGGGCACCGCGCCCGGCGGCGAACGGCGCTGGTTCTACTTCCACGCCTTCCACCACCTGGCCGTCGACGGCCTGGGCATCGCCCTGATGGACCAGCGGCTGGTGGAGCTGTACGAGCGGGCCGCGGCCGGCGAGCCCTGGGGGCCGGGTCCGTTCGGGACGCTGGAGGAGCTGCTCGCCGAGGACGCGGGGTACCGGACCTCGCCCGAGGCGGCGGCGGACCGGGCGCACTGGGCCGGGCACCTCGCGGGGCTGCCGCAGACCCCGCGGCTCGGCGAAGGCCGCAGCGGAGTACCGGCGCCGGGTGCGCTGCCCTTCGTACGGCGCACCGTGGTGCTGCCGCCGGACCGGGCGGACCGGCTGCGGGCGGTGGCGCGGGCGCATCGGGCACCGTGGGCGATGCTGGTGATCGCTCTCGTCGCGGCCTACGTGCACCGGGTGAGCGGAAGCTCCGAGCCGGTGCTCGGCCTTCCGGTGACGGGCCGGCGGACCGAACTGGCCCGGCGCACGCCGGGGATGATGTCGAACGTGGTGCCGCTGCGGGTGCCGGTGGCGCCCGAGGGGACGCTCGCCGAGCTGCTGGCGGCCGTGGTCAAGGAGACCCGGCAGGGTCTGGCGCACCAGCGCACCCGGTACGAGGACATGTGCCGGGACCTGGGTGTCGGTGAGTCGGAGCGGCGGATCACGGCTCCGCTGGTCAACATCATGGCCTTCACCCCCGGGATGCGGTTCTGCGGCTTCCCGACCACGCAGCACAATCTGAGCAACGGCCCCGTGGAGGACCTGGCGGTCGGCGTCTACGACCTGGGGCCCGAGGGAGGGCTCCGGATCGACTTCGATGCGGCGCCGCAGGTCTGCGACCTCGCCGCAGTGGCCGGGCACCAGGACCGGTTCCTGCGCTTCGTGACGAAGGTGCTGGACTCCGATCTCGACGTACCGCTGCCCGAGCTGGAGTTGCTCGGTGAGGCCGAGCGGCGTCAGGTGCTGGAGGAGTGGACGGGCCGGCGCACCGACATCGGGGAGGACACCCTCGTCGACCGCTTCGAGGCACAGGCCCGCACCCGCCCCGGAGCCCGCGCCCTGGTCTTCGGCGACGAGGAACTCACCTACGGTGAACTCGACGCCCGATCCAACCGGCTCGCCCACCACCTCTCCGAACACGGCCTGGGACGCGGCGATTTGGCAGGCATCCTGCTCGACCGCGGCACCGAGTTCGCCATCGCCCTCCTCGCCGTCCTCAAGACCGGCGCCGGATACGCCCTCCTGGACCCCGAGTTCCCCGATGAACGGCTCGCGGGTACGGCTGCCGAAGCCGGTCTGCGGATGCTGGTGAGCGACGGGACGCACCGGGACCGGGTGGCCGGCCCCTGGGCGACCGTGCTGGTCGATGCCGGGAGCGGGGCCGTCGGCCGGCAGCCGTCCGCGCCCCTGGGCGTCCGGCTGACGCCTGCCGACACGGCCTGCGTGATGTTCACGTCCGGCTCGACCGGACGCCCCAAGGGGATCCTCTCCTCCCACCGCAACCTCGTCTCCACCGTCACCGCCCAGACCTACGCCCACTTCGGCCCGGGCGAGACCTTCCTCCAGTGCTCCCCCGTCTCCTGGGACGCCTTCAGCCTCGAATTCTGGGGCGCCCTCCTCCACGGAGGCACCACCGTCCTGCAACCCGGACAGCGTCCGGAGCCCGCCGCCATCGCCGCGCTGGCCCCGAGCCGGGGCGTCACGATGCTTCAGCTCTCCTCCAGCCTCTTCAACTTCCTGACCGACGAGCACCCGGAGACCTTCGCCACCACCCGGATCGTCTACACGGGCGGCGAACCCGCCTCCCCCACCCACGTCCACCGCCTGCAGGCCCTCCACCCCGGGCTGACCATCACCAACGGCTACGGCCCCGCCGAATCCATGGGCTTCACCACCACCCACACCATCCCGGCCACGGCCGAAGTGACGGGCACGGTGTCCATCGGCCGGCCGCTGACGAACAAGCAGGCCTACGTCCTCGACGCGCGGCTGCACCCCGCACCGCCCGGCACCACCGGCGAGCTGTACCTGGCCGGCGACGGCCTGGCACACGGCTACCTCGGCCAGCCCGCCACCACCGCGGCCGCCTTCCTGCCCAACCCCTACGGACCTCCCGGCTCCCGCCTCTACCGCACCGGCGACCAAGCCCACTGGGACACCGAAGGCAACCTCCACTACACCGGCCGCACCGACACCCAGATCAAGATCCGCGGCTTCCGCGTGGAACCCACCGAGATCGAGACAGTGCTGACCGGCCATCCCCGGATCGCCCAGGCCACGGTGGTGCACACCACCCACCTGACGGCCTACGTCACCCTGGTCCCCGGCGCGGGATCCGGCACCGGACCCGGCGGGGGATCCGCCGCAGGCCCCAGCCCCGACCCGTCCCCCGCCGCGCTGAAGAGCTGGCTCCGCGAGCGCCTTCCGGAGCACATGGTCCCGGCGCAGTTCGCGGTGCTGGACCGGCTGCCGCTCACCCCGAACGGGAAGATCGACAAGCGGGCCCTGCCCGCCGTCGAGCTTCCGCTGACCGCCGGTGGCCGCCAGCCCCGTACCGAGCTGGAGGAGATCGTCCGGACCCTGGTCAGCGAGGTCCTCGGCTCCCCGGCCCCGCTCTCCATCGACGACGGGTTCTTCGACCACGGCGGCCACTCCCTGCTCGCCGCCCGCCTGGTCAACCGGATCGGCTCCACCCTCGGCGTCACCCTCACCCTGCGCGACGTCTTCCAGCACCCCACCCCGGCGGCGCTGGCCCGCCAGGTCACGGCCGCCTCGGGCCGGCCCGTGCTGCCTCCGCTGGCCCGGGCCGCCGTGCGGCCCGAGCGGCTGCCGCTGTCCTTCGCCCAGCAGCGGCTCTGGCTGGTGTCGGGCCTGCAGGAGCAGGGGACCTCGTACAACGTGCCGATGACGGTCCGGCTGGACGGCGCGGTGGACGTGGCGGCGCTGCGGGCCGCCTTCGGCGACCTCGTCGGCCGGCACGAGCCGCTGCGGACCCGGTTCACCGCCGTGGACGGCGACCCCCGGCAGGTCGTCGACCCGGCAGGGCCGGCCGTGTTCGAGGTCCGTACGGTGGCCCCGGACGAGCTGGACGCCGAACTGCTGGCCGCCGCCCGGTACTCCTTCGACCTGGCCGCCGAACATCCCTTGCGGGCAACGCTGTTGCGGACCGGGGAGGCCGATTACACCCTGCTCGTCCTGATGCACCACATCGCCACCGACGGCCAGTCGCTGCGCCCGCTCTTCGACGACCTGTCGGCCGCGTACGCGGCGCGGCGGGAGCACCGCGCCCCCGACTGGGCGCCGCTGCCCGCGGACTACGCCGACTACGCGCTCTGGCAGCGCGCCGCGCAGGCCGACGGCGGGGTGCTGGAAGGCCAACTGGCCTACTGGAAGGAGGCGCTGGCCGGGCTGCCGGAGGAGCTCGGGCTGGTCACCGACCGGCCGCGGCCCGCGGTGGCCGGGCAGCGCGGCGGTGCGGTGCGCGTCGATTTCGGGCGCCGCCTGCACAAGCGGATCGTCGAGCTGGCGCGCGCCGAACGGTGCACCCCGTTCATGGTGGTGCAGGCGGCGCTGGCCGCCCTCCTGACCCGGATGGGCGCGGGGACGGACATCCCGCTGGGCTCACCGGTCGCGGGACGGACGGACGAGGCCCTGTCGGACCTGGTGGGGTTCTTCGTCAACACGCTCGTGCTGCGGACCGACACCTCGGGCGATCCCGCCTTCCGCGAGCTGCTGGCCCGGGTGCGGGCGGCCGACCTGGATGCCTTCGCCCATCAGGACGCCCCCTTCGACCTGGTGCTGGAGGCCGTCAACCCGACGCGCACGCTGGCCCGGCACCCCCTGTTCCAGATCTGCCTGGCCCTGGAGTCGGGCCCGGCCGTCGCCCCGGACCTGCCGGGCCTGCGGGCCGGGGCCGCGGAGCCGCTGGCGACGGGGGCGGTCAAGTTCGACCTGGAGTTCCTGCTGCGGGCCGAGCCGGACGGACCGTTGACGGGTGCGGTGCTGTACAGCTCCGACCTGTACGAGCACGGCACCGTGGAGCGGCTGGCGGACATGCTGCGGCGCGCGCTGGAGCACGTCGTGGCCGCCCCGGACGTCCCCGTGTCGGAGCTGGAGTTGCTCGGTGAGGCCGAGCGGCGTCAGGTGCTGGAGGAGTGGACGGGCCGGCGCGCCGACATCGGGGAGGACACCCTCGTCGACCGCTTCGGGGAGCAGGTCCGTACCCGCCCCGGAGCCCGCGCCCTGGTCTTCGGCGACGAGGAACTCACCTACGGTGAACTCGACGCCCAATCAAACCGGCTCGCCCACCACCTCGCCGAACACGGCCTGACACGCGGCGATTTGGCAGGCATCCTGCTCGACCGCGGCACCGAGTTCGCCGTCGCCCTCCTCGCCGTCCTCAAGACCGGCGCCGGATACGCCCTCCTGGACCCCGAGTTCCCCGACGAACGGCTCGCGGGGACCGCACGGGACGCGGGGATCGGTGTCCTCGTCACCGACGCGCGGCACCACGCCCGGGTGGCCGGGCCGTGGACCTCCGTGCTGGTGGACTCCGAAGCCGAGGCCATCGGCCTGCGGCCCGCCACCGCCCCGGGCGTCCGGCTGACGCCTGCCGACACGGCCTGCGTGATGTTCACCTCCGGCTCGACGGGCCGCCCCAAGGGGATCCTGTCCTCCCACCGCAACCTCGTCTCCACCGTCACCGCCCAGACCTACGCCCACTTCGGCCCGGGCGAGATCTTCCTCCAGTGCTCCCCCGTCTCCTGGGACGCCTTCAGCCTCGAATTCTGGGGCGCCCTCCTCCACGGAGGCACCACCGTCCTGCAACCCGGACAACGCCCCGAACCCGCCGCCATCGCCGCGCTCTCGCAGCGCCACGCCGTGACCATGCTCCAGCTGTCCTCCAGCCTCTTCAACTACCTCACCGACGAGCACCCGGACACCTTCAGCACCACCCGGATCGTCTACACCGGCGGCGAACCCGCCTCCCCCACCCACGTCCACCGGCTCCACGCCCTCCACCCCTCGCTGACCATCACCAACGGCTACGGCCCCGCCGAATCCATGGGCTTCACCACCACCCACACCATCCCGGTCTCGGACCGTCCGACTCCGACCGTGTCCATCGGCCGGCCGCTCACCAACAAGCAGGCCTACGTCCTGGACGCCCGCCTGCGCCCGGCACCGCCCGGTGCCACCGGCGAGCTGTACCTGGCCGGCGACGGCCTGGCACACGGCTACCTCGGCCAGCCCGCCACCACCGCGGCCGCCTTCCTGCCCAACCCCTACGGCCCTCCCGGCTCCCGCCTCTACCGCACCGGTGACCAGGCCCACTGGGATGCGGAGGGCAACCTCCACTACAGCGGCCGCACCGACACCCAGATCAAGATCCGCGGCTTCCGTGTCGAGACGACGGAGATCGAGACCGTCCTCACCAGCCACCCGGACATCGCCCAGGCCACCCTCGCGACCCACCCCGACCATCACAACACGCCCCAGCTGACGGCCTACCTCGTCGCGACCGCCCCCGGCCTCTCGGGGCAGGACGTCCGGCTCTGGCTGCGCACGCTGCTGCCGGACCACATGGTCCCGGCCTTCGTGGTCCTGCTGGACCGGCTGCCGCTCACCCCGAACGGGAAGATCGACAAGCGGGCCCTGCCCGTCCCCGAGGCGGCCGCCACCGTCGGCGGGCGCGCTCCGCGCACCGAGCTGGAGGCGACGGTCCTCGCGCACTTCGCCGACGCCCTGAACACGACGGCGCCGCTCTCCATCGACGACGGCTTCTTCGACCTCGGCGGCCACTCCCTGCTGGCCGCCCGCCTCACCAACCGGATCGGCGCCGACCTCGGCGTCACGCTCGCACTGCGCGACGTCTTCCAGCACCCGACACCCGCCACCCTCGCCGCGCGCATAGAAAGCCTGCGCCGGTCCGCCCCGGCGGCGCCCCGCCGGGCCCGGCCCGCGCTCCGCCGCCGCACCCCCGACCAGGAACGGAGTTCCTCATGAGCAACGACACGTACCCGGACTTCACGCCCGCGCCCGACGACGTGGTGTGGGACCTCCCGGGCGAGGGCCCGCAGCGGACCTCGCTGCTGGTCCTGCCGCACGCCGGCGGCAACGCACACGCGTACGCCGAATGGCGCCGGTACCTGCCCGCCGACGTCCGGCTGCTGATCGGCCAGTACCCCGGCCGCGGCGCCCGCTTCGCCGAGGACCTGCCCCGCACCATCGCCGACCTGGCCGGCCCCGTCGTGGCCTCGCTGCCCGCCGGCACCACCGACGACCTGGTGGTGCTCGGGCACAGCATGGGCTCGCTGGTCGCCTTCGAGGTGGTACGGGCCCTGCAGGCGGCGGGCCGGACCCCGCGGGCCCTGGTCGCCTCGGCCTGCCGGGCCCCCTTCCTCGCCAACCCGTGCGCGGTGCACCCCGAACTGCTGGACGACGACGCGCTGGTCGCCGCCATCAAGGAACGCGGGGGCACCGACGACGGCATCCTCGACGAGCCGGAGCTGCGGGAGATCATCATCCCGTCCATCCGCGCCGACTTCGCGATCGACGACGTCTACCGCTGCGAGGAGTCCGAGGCCCGCGTGGACTGCCCGCTGACCGTGATCGGCGGGGACGCCGACCCGGTCGCACCGGCCGCCTCGCTGGACCGCTGGGCACAGATCACCGACCAGCCCTTCGCCTCGTTCGTGCTGCCCGGCGGCCACTTCTACTTCCAGGAGCAGCTGGCTGAGTTCTTCGCCGTCCTCGGCACCGTCCTCGACCCCGTCCTCGGCTCGGGCTCCGGCTCCGTCGTCGGCGGCCGGGCCACGGCCGGCTCCGCCGCCTGACCGTCTGCCGCTCCCTCCTTCGCTCCGCAGCCCTCTCGACTTCAACTCCGCACCCCTTTAAGGACTTTCCATGACCACGTTCGCAGACGCCCCGGCCGACACCGGTATCCGCCCGATCCGCGAGGCGGGCAAGCCCGTCGTCGTCCAGACCCCGGCCGGCGCCGACCTGGAGACGGCCGTCGCCTGGCTGAACGCCCACCGCGCCGACATCCAGGCGGAGTTGCACCGCTCGGGTGCAGTCCTGCTGCGCGGACTGCCGGTCTCGGACGCGGCGACCTTCGCCGCCGCCCGCGACGCGCTGATCCAGCAGCGCGCCGGCTACAAGGAGAAGGCGACCCCGCGCACCGACTTCGGCGAGGGCGTCTTCTCCTCCACGGACCTGCCGGCCGTGCAGCCCATCCGGCTCCACAACGAGAACAGCTACACCCTCGACTTCCCCGGCGTGCTGCTGTTCGGCTGCGTGATCGCCCCCGAGGAGGGCGGCGCCACCACCGTCGGTGACATGCGGGAGGCGCTGCGCCTGCTGCCGCCGGAGCTGGTGGAGCGGTTCGCCCGGGCCGGCTGGCTGCTCGTGCGCAACTACTCGGAGCTCGCGGGCCTTCCCTGGTACAAGACGTTCGCGACCGAGGACAAGGCCGTCGCGGAGGCCTACTGCGAGGAGAACACGGTCGGCTACGAGTGGGTCGAGGAGGACGACTCCATGATCACCCGGCAGCGCCGCTCGGCGATCGTCACCCACCCCGCCACCGGCGAGCAGACCTGGTTCAACCACTTCGCCTTCTGGAACAGCCGCACCCTGGACCCCGACATCCGCGAGGTGCTCGTGGAGACGTACGGCGAGGACGGCCTGCCCTTCAACACCTACCTGGGCGACGGGACCCGCCTGACCGACGCCGAGGTCGACGCGATCAACGCGGTGTACGACCGCGTCACGGTCCGCGAGACCTGGCAGCAGGGCGACCTGATGCTGGTCGACAACATCCTGTGCGCCCACGGCCGCGAGGCCTACAAGGGCGACCGCAAGATCCTGGTCGCCATGGGAGAGCCGGTGGCCCTGGCCGACTGCGCCCCCGCCACCCAGCCGTCCACCACCGTTTTCGCCGGGGAGTGACCACCATGACCGCCGTGCTTCCCGAGCGTTCCCGTACCACCGCCGCCCTGCCGGAGGACACCCGGCGCACCGTCGCCGACCTCATGGACCGGCTCGCGCTGGTCCCCGCCGCGCGGACCGCCGTCGTCGCGGCCGACCGCGAGCTGACCTTCGGCGCGCTGCGCGCCGAGGCCATGCTGATCGCCTCCCGCCTCACGGCGCGCGGCATCGGGCCCGAGAGCGTGGTCGCCCTCGCCCTGCCGCGCGGCGCCGGCCTCGTGGCCGCGCTGATCGGCACCCTGACCGCGGGCGCCGCCTACCTTCCGGTCGACCCGAAGCTGCCCGCCGAGCGGCGCCGCTACCTGGTCGAGGACTCCGGCGCCGACCTCGTCGTGACGGCCGGCCCGGACTCCGAGCCGCTCGCCGCCGGTACCGCGCACCTGTCCCTGGCCGAGCTGACCGCGCCGGACGGTACCGCCGGGTCCGCGTACGCCCCGGTGGCCGTGTCCGCCGACACCCTCGCCTACGTGATCTACACCTCCGGTTCGACCGGCCGCCCCAAGGGCGTGGAGATCGGCCGGGCCGCCGCCTCCGCGCTGCTCGCCGAGCTGGAGGGCGCGGGCATCGCGGCCACCGAAGGCGGCCGGGTCGGCTGGAACGCCTCCCCCTCCTTCGACGCGTCCGTGCAGCAGTGGGTGCGCATCTGCCGCGGCGACACCCTGGTGATGATCGACGAGGAGACCCGCGCCGACCCGGCGCTGCTGGCCCGGTTCGTCGACGAACAGGCCCTGACCGACCTCGACATCACCCCCTCGCACGCCGAGCCGCTGCTCGACCTGCTGAGCGAGGACGGCGGACCCCGCCCGCTGACGCTCCTCATCGGCGGGGAGGCGGTCGGCCTGGAGCTGTGGCGGCGCCTCGCGGCGAAGGGGGCGCAGGGCGTCCTGCGCACCGTGAACCTCTACGGTCCCACCGAGTGCACGGTGGACTCCACGGCGGGCTGGATCGACGGCGCCGACGAGCCCCACATCGGCAGCGTGCTGCCCGGACTGCGCATGCGGGTGCTGGACGAGCAGCTGAACCCGGTCGCCGAGGGCGGCAGCGGCGAGCTGTACCTGGCCGGCCCGCGCGTGGGCCGCGGCTACCGGCGCCGGCCCGCGCTGACGGCGGAGCGGTTCACCGCCGACTCCGGCGCGGACGCCGCGTACGGCGGGCGGATGTACCGCACCGGCGACCTCGTCCGGCTGCTGCCCGACGGCCGGCTCGGCTATCTGGGCCGGGCCGACGGGCAGGTCAAACTGCGCGGGCACCGCATCGAGCTCCCGGAGATCGAGGCCGCGCTGACGGCGGTCGAGGGGGTCGCGGAGGCTGCCGTCGTGCTCCTCGACGAGGTGCACGGGGCGCCCGGGCTGGTGGCGTACTACCGCGCCGCGTCCGGCGGAGCCACCGCTGTCACCGAGGGCGCTTTGCGCGAGCACCTGGGGGCGGCGCTGCCCGCCTACATGCTCCCGGCGGCCTTCGTCGCCCTGGACCGCTTCCCGACCACCACCAACGGCAAGCTGGACCGGGCCGCGCTGCCCGCCCCGGCCGCCGCCTCCCCCGGGCCCGTCCCGGCCGCCGAGGGGCTGACCCGCTCGCAGGAGCTGATCGCGGGCGTCTGGGCGGCCGTGCTCGGCGCCTCCCGCATCGGCCCCGACGACAACTTCTTCAAGCTGGGCGGCCATTCGCTCCTCGCCATCAAGCTGGTGTCGCGGGTCCGGGCCGAACTGGGCGTCGCCCTGCCGGTGAAGGCGGTCTACGCCAACCCGCGCCTGCGGGACCTCGCCTCCCACCTCGACACGCTCGTCGCGGCCACCGCCGACACGGGCACCGACGCGGCCACCGCGCGCCAGGACAGTTAGGACAGTCAGGACATGACCGAGATCCCGTTGTCGTTCGCCCAGCGCCGGCTGTGGTTCCTGGGCCGGCTCCACGGACCGTCCGCCACCTACAACGCCCCCGTGGTCGTGCACTGGGACGCGGTGCCCGACACCGCGGCCCTCGGCGCCGCACTGGCCGACGTGGTGGAGCGGCACGAGGTGCTGCGGACCGTGCTCCCGGCCGGGGCCGACGCGGAGCCGTACCAGCGGGTGCTGGCGGCCTCCGCCGTACCCGGGCTCACCACGGGAGTCTGCACGCCCGGTGAACTGGACGCCGCCGTCGCCGCGTTCACCCGGCAGGCGATCGACATCACCGCCGAACCGCCGCTGCGCGCCCGGCTGCTGCTTCCAGGCGACGGGACCTCGGTACTCGTCCTGCTCATCCATCACGTGGCCACCGACGGGTGGTCCGTACGCCCCCTGCTGCGCGACCTGTCCGAGGCGTACGCGGCCCGCCTGGCGGGCCGGGCACCGGACCGGGAGCCGCTGCCGGTCCAGTACACGGACTACAGCCAGTGGCAGCACGAGCTGCTCGGCGACCCCGCCGACCCCGACAGCCTCGCCCACGAGCAGGTGGCGCACTGGCGGGACGTCCTGGCCGGCGCCCCCCAGGTCATCGCCCTGCCCGCCGACCGGCCGCGCCCGGCGGAGCCCTCCGGCCGGGGCGCCACCGTGACCTCCCGGCTCGACGCGGCCGGCCACCGCGGGCTGCTCGCCCTGGCCCGCGGCCAACGGGCGAGCCTGACCATGGCGGCGCGCGCCGCACTGGCGGTCGCCCTGTCGGCCGCCGGGGCGGGCGAGGACGTCGTGATCGGCGCGCCCGTCGCGGGGCGGCCCGACGAGGACCTGTACGACCTGGTCGGCTTCTTCGTCAACTCCCTCGCCCTGCGCACGGACCTGTCGGGCGATCCCTCTGTCGGCGCACTGCTGGACCGGGTACGGGAGGCCGACCTGGCGGCCTACGAGCACCAGGAACTCCCCTTCGACCTGCTGGTGGAACGGCTCGCACCGGAACGCGCCCTGGGACACCACCCGTTCTTCCAGACGATGCTGACGGTGGACGCGAGCGCCGGGGCGTCCGAACCGGTGGAGCTGGCCGGCGGGATCCACGGCCGGCTGGAGGACGTCGGCCTGGACGCGGCCAAGTTCGACCTCACCTGGTACTGCGCGGAGCGGCACACCGCGGACGGCGCCCCCGACGGAATCGACCTCGCCCTCCAGTACGCGGTGGACCTCTTCGACGAGGAAACGGCGCGGCTGCTGCTGGAGGTGTACGTACGGGCCCTGGGCGCCTTCGCCGCCGCGGCGCAGGACCCGGACCGGCTCCTCGGCGAGCTGGACCTGGTGACGGCCGGGGAATCCCGGGCGCTGGCCGCCCGGCACGCGGCGGCCGCGCCGGACGCGGCCGCTCCGGCTCCGGCCGGACCGGTGCGCCGCGACGTCCTGTCGCCGCGCGAGGAGATCCTGTGCGGGCTGTTCGCGGAGGTGCTGGGCCGCGAGACCCAGGGCGCCGACGCCAACTTCTTCAAATCGGGGGGCCATTCCCTGCTGGCGAGCAAGCTGGTCAACCGGATCCGGGGGGCGCTCGGCCTGGAACTCGGCATCCGCGACCTGTTCCTGGCTCCGACCCCGACCGCGCTGCACCGCCGCCTCGCCGAACTGGGCGGCACGGCCACGAGCAGGCCGGTGCTGACGGCCGCCGCGGACCGGCCGGAGCGGCTCCCGCTGTCGGCGGCGCAGCGGGCGCTGTGGCTGCTGGACCGGATCGAGGGCCCCTCCGCGACCTACAACGCACCGCTGGTGCTGCGCCTGGCCGAGGTCCCGGACCGGGTGGCGCTGGCGGCGGCGCTGGGTGACGTGGCGGGGCGGCACGAGGTGCTGCGCACCGTGTACGGCTCCGAGGGCGGCGAGCCGTACCAGCGGGTCCTGGGCGTGGACGGGGAGGCACTGGAGACGGCCGCCCTGGAGGTGACGCCGTGCTCCCCGCAGGCCGTGGAGGGGCTGGTCGCGGGCTTCGGCCGGGAGCCCTTCGACCTCGCGGTGCGGCCGCCGCTGCGGTCCCGGCTGTTCCTGCCGGGGGACGGCACCGCGGTCCTGGTGCTGCTGGTCCACCACATCGCGACCGACGGCTGGTCGATCGCCCCGCTGCTGCGGGACCTGGGCGAGGCCTACGAGGCGCGGCGCACCGGCCGGGCCCCCGCCTGGCGGGCGCTGCCGGTGCAGTACGCCGACTACGCCCTGTGGCAGCGCGAGCTGCTGGCGGATCCGGCGGGGCTGCTCGGCTTCTGGAAGACGGCGCTCGCCGGCATGCCGGCCCGGACCGCCCTGCCGGCGGACCGGCTCCGGCCGGCCGAGCCCTCGGGGCGGGCGGTGACGGTATCGGCCGAGCTGGACGCCGGGGCGCACCGCGCGCTGGTGTCCCTGGCCCGGGAACACCGGGCCAGCCTGTTCATGGTGGCCCGCTCCGCCCTGGCCGCGGCCCTGTCGGCGGCCGGGGCCGGGGAGGACCTGGCGATCGGCACCCCGGTGGCGGGCCGGCCCGACCAGGATCTGCACGATCTGGTGGGCTGCTTCGTCAACTCCCTGGTGCTGCGCACCGATCTGTCCGGCGACCCGGAGGTCGGCGCGTTCGTCGAGCGGGTGCGGGACGCGGACCTGGCCGCCTTCGACCACCAGGACCTGCCCTTCGACGTGCTGGTGGAGCAGCTGGCCGAGCCGGGCCGGGCGCTGGGCGAACACCCCTTCTTCCAGGTGATGCTGACGGTGCAGGAGGCCGCCGACGACACCGTGCGGCTGGGCGGCGTCCGGGGGCGGGCGACGAGCACGGACCTCGGCGCCGCGAAGTTCGACCTGTCCTTCCACTGCGCGGCACGGCGCGGCGCGGACGGCGCTGCCGGCGGACTCGACGTGCACGTGCAGTACGCCGAGGACCTCTTCGACGAGGAGACGGCGCGGCTGCTGCTGGCGGTGTACGTACGGGCGCTGCGCGCGTTCGCGACGACCGCGACGTCTTCGACGTCCGCGACGTCCGCGACGACCGCGCGGACCCGGCTGGGCTCGCTGGAGCTGGTGACGGCCGAGGAGGGCGCGGGCCTCGCCCGGCGCCGCGAGCGCCTCGCCGCCGCCGCTCTGGCGGCGCGGACACCGGCAGCGGCGGCCGCACCCGCGGCGCTCTCGCCCCGGGAGGAGATCCTCTGCGGGCTCTTCGCCGAGGTCCTGGGGCGCGAACGGATCGCCGCCGACGCCAACTTCTTCAAATCGGGCGGGCATTCGCTGCTCGCCAGCAAGCTCGTCAACCGGATCCGGGCGGTGCTCGGAGTGGAGGCGGGGATCCGGGACCTGTTCCTCGCCCCCACGGCCACGGCCCTGCACCGGCGGCTGGCCGCGGCGGGCGCGGCCGGCTCCCGGCCGGCACTGGAGCCCGTGGAGCGGCGGCCCGAGCGGCTTCCGCTGTCGTACGCGCAGCGCCGGCTGTGGTTCACCGACCAGCTGGAGGGCCCGTCCCCCGCCTACAACATCGCCCTGGTGCGGCGTCTGGACCGGCCGCTGGACCCGGCGGCGCTCGCCGACGCCCTGGCCGACCTGGTGTCCCGGCACGAGGTGCTGCGCACCGTGTACGGGGCCGAGGGCGGCGAGCCGTACCAGCGGGTGCTGGAGCGGGCCCGGCCGCAGCTGGAGCTGGCCCGGCCGCAGGACGTCGGCGCCGCCGTGGACGAGGCTGCGGCACACGTCTTCGACCTGACCCGCGATCTGCCGCTGCGGGCCTGGCTGTTCCTGCCGGACGGGGAGGGCCCGCAGACGCTGGTCCTGCTGCTGCACCACATCGCGGCCGACGGCTGGTCCACGGGCCCCCTGCTGGCCGATCTGGCCGCCGCCTACGAGGCGCGGCTCGCCGGCCGGGCCCCCGGTGCGCCGCCGCTCGCGGTGCAGTACGCCGACTACACGCTGTGGCAGCGGGAGCTGCTCGCCGGCGCCCGGCCCGAACTGGACTTCTGGCAGCGGGCCCTGGCCGGACTGCCCCCGCTGATCGACCTGCCGACGGACCGGCACCGGCCCGCCGAGCCCTCCGGGCGCGGGGCCCTCACCGGTTTCGCGGTGTCCCCGGACACCCACGGCCGTCTCCTGCGCCTCGCCCACGCCCGGGGCGCCACGCTCTTCATGGTGGTGCAGGCGGCTCTCGCCGCGGCCTTCACCCGGCTCGGAGCGGGCACGGACCTCGCGCTCGGCACGACGGTGGCCGGGCGCGGCGACGACGCCCTGTCGGGGCTGGTCGGCTTCTTCGTCAACACCCTGGTCCTGCGCACCGACACGGGCGGCGACCCGACCTTCGGGGAGCTGCTCGGGCGGGTCCGGGAGGCGGGGCTGGCCGCGTACGCACACCAGGACCTCCCCTTCGACCTGCTCGTGGAGCACGTGAACCCGCTCCGGTCCGCGGCCCACCATCCGCTGGTGCAGGTGATGCTCCAGGTCAACCGGGCGGACACGGCCGCGAGCGCCCTCGCCGCCGGGGGCCCGCTGGCGGGCGAGGAGCTGCCGTACGGGTCGGCGACGGCGAAGGCCGACCTGACATTCGCCCTGACGGAACACGCCGAAGGCGGGCTCTCGGGGGTGCTGGAGTACGCCACCGACCTGTACGGGGAAGCCGGCGCCGAGCGCCTGGCCGGGCTGCTCGTGGCGGCGCTGGAACTCTTCGGCGCCGACCCGGACCTGAGGGTCGGCGACCTCCCGGCGCCGGCCGACCGGCGGGGTACGCGGCCGCCGGTTGGCGGCTACCGGATCGACGTGGAGCACGTCGCCGCGGTGCTCGCGGAGCACCCGGCGGCGGCCGGGGCGCGGGTCCGCGTGGTGGAGGACCGGCTGGTCGCGGAGGTGCTGGACCGCGAGGGCCCGGCCGGCCCGCTGTCGGAGCCGGCCCTGCAGGAGTGGGCGGCGGAGCGGCTTCCGGAGTACGCGGTCCCCTCGGCGGTACGCCTCCTCGGCGGGGCGGCGCCGGACCAGGGAGCGGCCCGGCCGGCGGCGAGGCCCGCGGCGAGCGCGTCGGCCGGGTCCGCGGCGCGGGCTTCGGGCGGGGCCCATAGCTCCGCCGATGCCACGAGCCGCCCCCAGGAACCGGCAGGGGCCGCGAACGGGGCGCCCGCACCGGGCGGAGACGACCGCCCCGGACACGACGGGCGCGGTGACGACCGGCTGGCGCCGGCGCTGCTGCGGCTGTTCGCGGAGGTGCTGGAACGGGGACAGCTCGGCCCGGACGACAACTTCTTCAAGTCCGGCGGCCATTCCCTGCTGGCGGTCCGGCTGGTCAACCGGATCAAGGCGGAGCTGGGCCGGGAGCTGACCCTCCGCGAGGTGTTCCGGCACCCGACCCCGGCCCGGCTGGCGGCGCTGCTGGCGTCCGCGCCCCCGGTCCCGCCGACCCCGCCGCCGGCCCTGCGCCGCCGCACCCGCGCGGGCTCGCGGGTCCGCCAGCCGTAGGCCACCCCTCCAGGAACCGCACACGAGGCCCTCCCCGGCAACCGCCGGGGAGGGCCTCGCCGGTGCACGGACTACACGCTGTGGGAGCGGACGGGCCTCGACGCCGAGGCCGCCGCCGGGCACGTCGCCCACTGGAACAGGCCCTGGCCGACGCGCCCCCGGTGCTGGAGCTGACAGCGGCCCGCACCCGGCCCGTCCCCACCCCCGGCCCGGTGACCTCCCACGACAGCCCGGCGGGACCGCCAGGACCTCGCCCGCGCCACGGCCGGCGGCCTCCCGCGAGCGCGCGCCAGGACCACCGCAAACCACCCACCACCACCCAGCCGAACCACCCACACCTCACCCACGCCTCGGCGCCCCGGCCAGCGGCCCCCCGTGGCGGGCCGGCGCGAAATCCGCCCGCCCACAACAGCCCGCCCGCGCCACCGGACAGCACCGGCCGCGACCACGCAGCCGGCCCACAGAGCCCTCCCCCGGCGTCTGCGGCCTCGTCCCCGGGCCCCCGCGAGCACTCGGCCGCGGCCACCGCGCATCCGCCCGCCCCGATACCGACCGGCGCCATCCGCCCAGCCCCGCCCGTCCAGGCCTGCCAGGCCGGGCCGCCGGGCCCCGCCCGCGATCCCGGTCCCGAAGCCGCCGGCGGCGCACCCGCCGGCCACCGGCAGTTCGAAGCGGCAGATGCGGGCCCGGGGAGCTGCCGCGGGGACTGCCCGGCGGGGTGGGGTGCGGTGCCTAGCGTGGGGGCACGGACTCCGCTCCGCATCCACATCCCCCGCCTGGAGGCTCCGCGATGCCCTCGACCGCCCCCACCGCCTCCGCCGTCCTGGACGGCGGCCTGGCGATCACCCCGGCGCCCCGCGTGCTCGACCGGATCGACGCCCGGGTCGCCGACGGCGCCGAGCGGCTCGCCCTGGTGCACGGCGAGCGCCGGATGACGTACGGGCAGCTGGCCCTCGCCGTGGCCTTCCGCGCCGAGGAGCTGGCCGCCGAGGGCGCCGGGCCCGGCCGGCTGGTGGCCGTGCACCGGCCGCGCGGGATCGACGCGGTCGTGGGGCTGCTGGCCGCCCTGCGGACCGGCGCCGCCTATCTGCCGCTGGATCCCGGCGCCCCGGCCGCCCGTACGGCCGCCATCCTGGCGGACTGCGCCGGGCAGGACGTCCGCCCGCTGGAGGGCGAGTTCGCCCTCCCCGGCCCCGGCGTCCCCGGGGACACCGCGTACGTGATCTACACCTCGGGTTCGACGGGTACCCCCAACGGGGTGGTGGTCGGGCAGGACGCCCTGGCCCACTTCACGGCCGGGGCCACCGTCCGCTACGGCATCACCGCCGAGGACCGGGTCCTGCAGTTCGCGCCGCTGCACTTCGACGCGAGCGTCGAGGAGGTGTTCCTGACGCTGGGCGCCGGCGCCACCCTCGTCCTGCGCGACGAGGAGATGCTCGACGTGCCCGGGCTGCTGGCGGGGTGCGCCGCGCACGGCGTGACCGTACTGGACCTGCCCACGGCCTACTGGCACGAGCTGGCCCACGCCCTCGACGCGGGGATCGCCGAACTCCCCTCCACCGTCCGCACGGTGGTCATCGGCGGCGAGGCCGCGCTGCCCGAGCGGGTGGCGCAGTGGTGCCGGGCCGTGGACCCGGACCGGGTGCGGCTGCTGAACACGTATGGCCCGACCGAGGCCACGGTCGTCGCCACCGTCGCCGACCTCTCCCGGCATCCGGGCGGCCCGGTGCCGATCGGCGAGCCGCTTCCGGGGGTCCGCGCGGCCGTCGTGGACGGCGAGCTGTGGCTGCTCGGCGGAGGTCTCGCCCACGGCTACCTGGGCCGGCCGGAGCTGACCGGGCGGCGCTTCGCGGCCCTGGGCGGCGAGCGCGCGTACCGCACCGGTGACGTGGTGTTCGTACGGGAGGACGGGCAGCTCGGGTTCCGGGGGCGGGCCGACGACGAGGTCAAGATCAACGGTCACCGGGTGGACCCGGCGTCCGTCGAGTCGGTGCTCACCGCCCACCCGGGGGTCCGGGAGGCCGCCGTGGTGCCGCAGGAGACCGCGGACGGCGTGAAGCGGCTGGCCGCCTTCGTCGTCGCGGATCCGGAGGTGGACGCCGACGCGCTGCGGGCGCGGGTGCGGGCCCACCTGCCCGCCGCCGCGGTGCCGTCGGTCATCACGCTGGTGGAGGCCCTGCCCCGTACCTCCTCCGGGAAGATCGACCGCAAGCTGCTCCGCACCGCGCCCCCCGGGGGCCCGGGCACCGGCTCCGGCGCCGAATCGGTGTTCGACGGGGCGGTGCTGCCCGCCGAGGACCGGATCCCGCTGTCCTTCGCGCAGCGCCGGCTGTGGTTCCTGGCCGGGCTGGAGGGTCCCTCGACGACCTACAACCTCCCTTTGGTCCTGCGCCTGGAAACCGTCCCCGACCGGGAGGCGCTGGCGGCGGCCCTCGGCGATGTCGTGGAGCGCCACGAGGTGCTGCGCACGGTGTACCCGGCCGTCGACTCCGAGCCGTACCAGCACGTCCTGGAGCCGCTCGCGGTCCCGCTCGGGGTACGGGAGTGCGCGCCGGGCGAACTCGATTCCCTGGTGGCGCGGTTCACCGCCGGCACCTTCGATCTGTCCTGCCAACTCCCCATCCGCGCAGAGCTGTTCACCACGGGCGACGGCGGAGCCACCCTCGTCCTGCTGACCCATCACATCGCCACCGACGGCTGGTCGGTGCGCCCGCTGCTGCACGACCTGGGCGAGGCCTACGCGGCGCGGCTGGCCGGCGCCGCGCCCGAACGGGAGCCGCTGCCGGTGCAGTACGCCGACTACACCCTGTGGCAGCACGAGCTGCTGGAGGACCCGGCCGGGCTCCTGGACCACTGGCGGGCCGCCCTGAACGGGATGCCGACCGTCCTGGACCTGCCCGCCGACCGCCCGCGCCCGGCCGAGCCGACCGGGCGGGGCGCCAGTCTCACCGCCCGGCTGGACGCGGAGGCGTTCGGGCGGCTCACCGCGCTGGGCGCGGAGCGGGGCGCCAGCCTCCTGATGGTCCTCCAGCCCGCCCTGGCGCAGGCGTTGGCCGCCGTCGGCGCGGGGACGGACATCGCGATCGGCACCCCGGTCGCGGGCCGCGGCGACGAGGCGCTCGACGGTCTCGTGGGCTTCTTCGTGAACACCCTGGTGCTGCGCACCGACGTATCGGGCGACGTCCCCTACGCGGAGCTCGTGGACCGGGCCCGGGACGCCGACCTGGCCGCCTACGCCCACCAGGAGCTGCCCTTCGACCTGTTGGTGGAACACCTCGCCCCGGACCGCTCGCTCGCCGTCAACCCGTTCTTCCAGGTGATGCTGACCGCCCAGGAGGCGGACGCCCCGGCCGAGGGCGCGCAGGGCCCGGAGCCGTCCGGCCCGCTCACCGGCCGGTTCGTGGAAACGGGCCTGGAGGCGGCCAAGTTCGACCTGAGCGCCGCCTGTGTGGCCTCGGCGGACGGCGGGCTGGAGGTGTGGTGGCAGTACGCGGAGGACCTCTTCGACGAGGAGACCGCGCGGCTGCTGCTGGACGTGTTCGTACGGGCCCTGGCCCGGGCGGCCGCCGACCCCGACGGGCCGCCCTCCGCCCGCCCGCTGCTCGACGGGGCGGAGCTGCGGGGCCTCGCCGAACGCCGGGCCCGCGTGGCGCTCGCCCTCGCGGAGCAGGCCGAGGCCGAGGCGGTGCGCGCGGCGCGGGCCCCGGCCGCGGGCGGCTCGGCCGCCGAAGGCGTGCTCTGCTCGCTGTTCGCCGAGGTCATCGGCATCGACCGGGTGGCCCCGGACGACAACTTCTTCTCGGTCGGCGGCCATTCCATGATGGGCGTCCGGCTGGTCAACCGGATCCGCGCGGTGCTCGGCCTGGAGGCCCGGATCCGCGACCTGTTCCTCGCCCCGACCCCGGCCGGGCTGGCCTTGCGCCTCACCCGGGACGGCGCGGCCACCGGACGGGCGCCGCTGCTCCCGGTGGCGGCCGCCGACCGGCCCGAGCTGGTCCCGCTGTCGTACGCGCAGCGCCGGCTGTGGTTCGTCGACCAGTTGGAGGGCCCGAGCCGCTCCTACACCATCCCCTTCGCCCTGCGTCTGGACCGGCCGCTGGACCCGGCGGTGCTGGCCGAGGCCCTCGCCGACGTGGCCGGACGGCACGAGGTGCTGCGGACCGTGTACCCGGCGGTGGACGGGCAGCCGTACCAGCGCGTGCTGGAGTCGGCGCGGCCGGTGCTGGAGCAGGTCGTGGCCGCGCCCGGCGCACTGGACGCGGCCGTCGACGCGGCGGCCGGGCACGTCTTCGACCTGGCGGCCGAACTCCCCTTCCGGGCCGCGCTCATCGAATCGGCGGGCGAGCAGGAGAAGGGGGCCGGGAGCGGGAGCGTCGGCGGGCAGGTGCTCGTCCTGCTCGTGCACCACATCGCCGCCGACGGCTGGTCGACCGGCCCGCTGCTGGCCGATCTGGCCACGGCGTACGCGGCCCGGCAGGACGGGCGGGCCCCGGGCTGGCGGCCGCTGCCCGTGCAGTACACGGACTACACGCTGTGGGAGCGGACGGCCCTCGACGGCGAGGCCGCCGCCGGGCACGTCGCCCACTGGAAGAAGGCCCTGGCCGGCGCGCCCCCGGTGCTGGAGCTGACGGCGGCCCGCACCCGGCCCGCGGAGGCCACCCACCGGGGCGCGGCGACCCCGCTCGCCCTGGACGCCGGGACGCACGCCCGGCTGGAGCGGCTCGCCCTGGAGCACGGGGCCACCGTGTTCATGGTGGTCCAGGCGGCCCTGGCGGCCACGCTGACCCGGCACGGAGCCGGCACCGACCTGCCCCTGGGCACGGTCGTCGCGGGGCGCGACGACGAGGCGCTGAACGACCTGGTCGGCTTCTTCGTCAACACCCTGGTGCTGCGCTGCGACACCTCCGGCGACCCCCGGTTCGCGGAGCTCCTGGAGCGGGTCAAGGAGACCGACCTCTCCGCGTACGCCCATCAGGACCTCCCCTTCGACCTGGTGGTGGAGCAGCTGAACCCGGCCCGTACCACCGCCCACCACCCGCTGGTGCAGGTCGTGGTGCAGGTCCATCCCGCGGAGCCGGCGGCTCCGGCGGACGCGGTGCTGGCCGGGACCCCGCTGGGGACGGCCTCCGGGTTCACGAAGTTCGACCTGACCGTGTCGCTGCGCGAGACGCGCACGGCGGACGGGGCCCCGGGCGGGCTGGAGGGCGTACTGGAGTACGCGACGGACCTCTACGACGAGGGGACCGCGGCCCAGCTGGCCGCGCACCTGGCCCGCACGCTGCGGGCGGTCGCCGAGGACCCGGGGCAGCGCATCGGGGACATCGCCCTGCTCTCCGCCGAGGAGGAGTTCCGCCTGGTCACCGAGTACAACGACACGGCGACCCCGCGGGCGGCCTGCGGGCTGGTCCACGAGCGGTTCGCCGCCCAGGCCCGGCGCACCCCCGACCGGATCGCCGTCTCGTACGAGGAGGAGACGCTGACCTACGCGGCCCTCGACGCCCGCGCCAACGCCCTCGCGCACCGGCTGCTGGCGGCGGGCGTGACCCGGGACGGGGCGGTCGGCGTCCTGATGGACCGCACGCCGGAGCTGCTGGTGGCGGCGCTCGCCGTGCTCAAGTGCGGGGCGGCCTACGTACCGCTGGACCCCCGGCTGCCCGACGTACGGGTGCGCATGGTCATGGAGGACGTGGCGGCGCGGGTGCTCCTGACGCAGGAGTCGCACCGCGAGCGGCCCGCCGTGCTCCAGGAGGCGGCGGCCGGGGTCCGGGTGCTGACCGCTGACCCCGCACGGGACGGGGCCGACGGGGGCACCGGCGCGTCCGGTACGGGGGCCGCGGACGGCGGGAATCCGGGCGATCCCGGGATCGCCGTCGGCGAGGACGCCCTGATGTACGTGATGTTCACCTCCGGCTCCACCGGCCGCCCCAAGGGCGTCGGGGTCACCCACCGCAACGTGGTGGAGCTGGTCACCGACCGCTGCTGGAACCTGGCCAACCACCGCCGGATGCTGGTCCATTCGGCGATCGGCTTCGACGCCTCGACCTACGAGCTGTGGGTGCCGCTGCTGAACGGCGGGCAGCTGGTCATCGCCCCCGGCGACGGCACCGACGTGGCCGAGCTCGACCACACGGTCCGCACCTACGGCGTCACCGCGGCCTACTTCACCATGGGCCTCTTCCACATCATGGCCGACGAGGGCCTGGACACCCTCAAGCTCCTCGACGAGGTCTGGACCGGCGGTGACGTGGCGTCCCCGAGCGCCCTCCAGCGGGTCCTGGACCACTGCCCCGACACCGTGCTCGTGCACTCCTACGGCCCGACCGAGACCACCTTCGCCTCGCACCAGCAGCGGATCCCGGCGGGACGGGGCACGCTCCCCGGGGTGTTCCTGGGAGCGGCCCTGGACAACACCCGGATCCACGTCCTCGACGAGCGGCTGCGTCCGGTCCCGATCGGGGTGGCCGGCGAGATGTACATCGCGGGCACCCAGGTGGCCCGCGGGTACCTGGGCCGGCCGGGGCTGACGGCCGAGCGGTTCGTCGCCGACCCGTTCGGCGCGGACGGCGGCCGGATGTACCGCACGGGCGACCTCGTGCACTGGACCCCCGAGGGCGAACTGCGCTTCGTGGGGCGGGCCGACGGCCAGATCAAACTGCGCGGCTTCCGGATCGAGCCCGGGGAGATCGAATCGACCCTGGCCCGCCACCCCGGCGTCGGACAGGTCGCGGTGGTCGTCTTCGAGGACGGACCGGGCGGCAAGCGGCTCGTGGCGTACGCCGTCCCGCGCGCCGGCCACGGCCTCACGGCCGAGGGGCTGTTGCGGTGGGCGGCGGAGGAACTCCCCGAGCACATGGTCCCGTCGGCGGCCGTGCTGCTCGACTCGATCCCGCTCACTGTCAACGGCAAGCCGGACCGCAAGGCGCTGCCCGCGCCGGCCCTCGCCGCACGCCCTTCGGGGCGGCCCCCGCGCAACCCGCGCGAGGAGATCCTGTGCGCCCTGTTCGCCGAGGTCCTGGGCGTGGAGGGGGTCGGCATCGACGACAACTTCTTCGGCCTGGGCGGGCATTCGCTGCTCGGCGTGCGCCTGGTGAGCCGGATGCGGACCGTGCTCGGGCTGGAGCGCGGGGTGCGCGACCTGTTCCGCACCCCGACGGTCGCGGGCCTGCTGGGCGACGAGCCCAGCGGTTTCGACCCGATGGGCGTGGTGCTGCCGCTGAGCACCCGCGGGGCGCGGAACCCGCTGTTCTGCATCCACCCCGGCACCGGGGTCGGCTGGCCGTACGCGGGCCTGGCCCAGCACCTGGGGCCGGATCAGCCGCTGTACGCGATCCAGGCCCGGGCGCTGAGCGAGCTGGGCCACTCCCCCGCCTCGGTGGAGGAGATGGTGGCGGACTACCTCCCGCTGATCCGGGAGGTCCAGCCGCAGGGCCCGTACCGCTTCCTGGGCTGGTCCTTCGGCGGTACGGTCGCCCACGCCCTCGCCGCGCGGCTGGCCGAGCTCGGGGAGCGCACCGAGCTGCTGGCGATGATGGACGTCCACCTGCTGCCCACCGAGCCGGTACGGCGGCACATGACCCCGGCGCAGAAGCGGGACATGCTGGTCGGCGACGCCACGGACGAGCCGGCCGACGCACCGTTCGACGTGGACGCGCTGATCGGCCTGGTACGGCTGAAGGACCCGGTGCTCGGGGCCTTCTCGGACGGGGAGATCCGCTCCGTGATCGGGGCCTCCATCGACCACGCCGAAATCATGAACCTGTACGCCCCGCGCCCGGTGGCCACCGACATGGTGTTCCTGGCGGCCATAGAGGACGGGGAAACGGAAAACAATCTGGCGCAGCACTGGATTCCCTACGTGGAAGGCAGCGTCGAGAATCACATCATCGGGGTCCCGCACACCAGAATGGGTGAACCCGAACCGCTTGCCCTGATCGGCCGTATTCTTTCCGAGAAATTGAGGAGCCTGTCATGACCAATCCTTTCGACGACACCGAGGGCACGTTCCACGTCGTGGTCAACGCCGAGGGACAGCACGCCCTGTGGCCCGCCTTCGCCGAGGTTCCCGCAGGCTGGGACGTGGTCTGGGGTGCCGGCCCGCGGGCGGACGCCCTCGCCTACGTGGAGGGCAACTGGACCGACATCCGCCCCAAGAGCCTGGTCGCCCAGTACGTCTGAGCCCTTGCGGTCCTTGCGAGGAATTTCCGGAAAACCGTGTCCCGCACTGCGGGGCGCGGTTTTCCGCTTTCCCCGACGACCGCCCTTCCGGCATTTCCATTTCCCTCATACTGCCGCTCCAACTTCCCCTCGGCGGGGCTGCCGCTTCCTATATTCATCCGTATGCGACGACGGAATGTGAACATCCTTCTCACGGGTACGGCTTCGGATTCCCACACGTGGAACCTGGTCTATATGCAGCTGCTCCTGGAGGAGCTCGGGCACCCGGTCACCAATCTGGGTCCTTGTGTGACGGACGAGCTGCTCACGGCGGCCTGCGAGGCCCAGGAGCCCGGTCTCGTGGTCATCAGCAGTGTCAACGGGCACGGCTACCGGGACGGGCTGAGCGCCGTGCGCGCCGTCCGCCGGGCCGGCCTGACCGTTCCCGTCGTCATCGGCGGCAAGCTCGGCGTGGCCGGCACGGCCGACCCGGAGCAGCGCACGCGGCTCCTCGACGCGGGCTGCGACGCCGTCTTCGACGACGGTGACGTCAGCGCCCTGAAGTCCTTCATCGCCGCCCTCGGGCAGGGTGCGCGGACCGGCCGGCACATCGTGCCGCGGACGGTCCCGCGCACCGCTGCCGGGCAGCCGGCCGCCCGGCGGGCCGTCGCATGACCGCCGCCACGCTCGCCGCACCGAACGTGGCCGCCGCACCTTCCGCTCCGGCACCTCCGGCCTCATCAGGTTCATCGGGGCCATCGGCCTCCACGGCTTCCTTCGGCTCGTTCGTCGCGGACGCCGCCGCCTCCGGACAGCTCGTCGTCCAGCCGCGGATGGGCTTCGGCGATCCGCGCCGGATGCGGGCCGGCCTGGAGCGGACCAAGGCCGCCGTGGCCACCACCGTCGGCACCCTCACCATCGACAGCTACACCCGGGTCGGCGACCACGCCGCGGCGCGCGACGCCCTCGCCGAGGGCACCCCGCTCAACGGCTACCCGATCGCCACCCACTCCGCCGAGCTCACCCGGGGACTCCTCTCGGGCGTGTTCGACGCCGGATTCCCCGTCCAGGTACGGCACGGCTCCTCGCGGCCGGAGGCGATCGTCCGGGCCCTCGCCGCCGCCGGGCTCGACGCCACGGAGGGCGGACCGGTCTCGTACTGCCTGCCCTACGGGCGCACCCCGCTCGCCGAGTCCGTGGAGAACTGGGCCCGTTGCTGCGAACTGCTCGCCTCGCTGGTCCAGGCCCCGCGGGTGGCCCACGTGGAGAGCTTCGGCGGCTGCATGCTCGGCCAGCTCTGCCCTCCCGGACTTCTGGTCGCCATCAGCGTGCTGGAGGGCCTGTTCTTCGTCCGGCACGGCATCCGCAGCGTGTCCCTGAGCTACGCGCAGCAGACCGACCCCGCCCAGGACGCGGAGGCGGTACGGGCACTGCGCCGGCTGGCCGCCGAGTTCCTTCCCCCGGAGGTCGACCGGCACGTCGTCCTCTACACGTACATGGGCGTCTTCCCGCACACCGAGCGCGGGGCCACCCGGCTGCTGGAAGCGTCGGCCCGGCTGGCGGTGACCTCCGGGGCGCAGCGGCTGATCGTCAAGACGGCCGCCGAGGCGCACCGGATCCCCACCGTGCTGGAGAACGTCCGCGCCCTGGAGACGGCCGCGGCGACGGCGGCGCTGACCGGGCCGGCCCGCGAGGCGGCGCATCCGGCGGACAGCGAGGTGTACCGGGAGGCCCGGGCCTTCGTGGAGGCCGTGCTCGAACTCGGCGACGACCTGGGGAAGGCCCTGCGTACGGCTTTCGCGCGGGGAGTCCTGGACGTCCCGTACTGCCTGCACCCCGACAACGCCGGCCGTTCGCGCAGTTTCGTGGACGCGGGCGGACGGCTGCGGTGGTCCGAGACCGGCGCCATGCCGGTCTCCCCCCATCGGGCGCCGGGCGGTCGGGCGCCCGCGTCCGCCCGTGCCATGAGCTCGGACGGGCTGCTGGCGGCGCTGGGCCGGGTGGCCGCGCAGTACGACGGACCGCCCGCGCCCGGGTCCGGGAGCGGGGCCCGGGCGGGCTCCCGCCCGGCCCGGACCCCTGCCTGACCCGCTCCCACCACCAAACCAACCACCACCACGAACAGGAAGCGACATGGACCTCTCGACCCCTCCCCCGCTGGGCGAGCACCTGCGGTCGCCGCAGCTGCGGTCCGCGATGCTCGTCCAGCAGGAAGTCCTCCACGCGGCGCGGCAGTTCCTGCGCGGCGAGGGCTTCGTGGAGCTGCTGCCGCCGCTGGTGGGCCCGGTCACCGACCCGGGCGGGCGCGGCGCGAAGGCGCTGGACGTCGACTACTACGGGCAGCCGTACAAGCTGATGACGAGCGCGATCCTCTACAAGCAGGCCTCCCTGAAGGGCTTTCCGCGCCTCTTCTACATCGCCCCGAACGTCCGGGTGGAGCCCCCGGAGACCGCGGGGACGGGCCGCCACCTGGTGGAGTTCCACCAGATCGACGTGGAGATGGCGGGCGGCAGCCGGGCCGACGCGCAGGAGATCGCGGCCGGGCTGCTGACCACGGTCGTCGACCACGTGTGGACGGCCGTCCCGGAGCTGCTCCGTGAACTGGGCCGGGAGGAGCTGGACTTCGCCGAGCTGCGGTCCGGGAAGTTCGACTCCTGCACGCACGAGGAGGCGGTGGCCCGGCTGATCGGGCAGGGCCACGCGCAGAGTCCGGACGCGGAGATCGACTGGGAGGGCGAGAAGGTGCTCTCCCTGGAGGCCGACCGGCCGTTCTTCATCGAGGACTACCCGAAGGGATCGCGCGGCTTCTACGATCGCGAGGACCCCGAACGCCCCGGTGTACTGCGGAACTTCGACCTGATCGCGCACGGCGGCTTCGGCGAGCTGGTCAGCGGCAGCGAGCGGGAGTCGGGCTACGCGGCGATCGTGACCCGGATGCGGGAGAGCGGCGAGAACCCGGCGAAGTACGCGTGGTACCTGGAGCTGGCCCGCGAGGGCATCGAGCCCAGCGCCGGGTTCGGCATGGGGTTGCAGCGCCTGGTGCGCTACCTGACCGGGCTCGACGCCCTCTGGCAGGTCAGCGCCTACCCGAAGCTGCCGGGGGTGATCGCGCCGTGAGCACACTCGGTGCGCCGGGCTTCCCGGAGCGGGCGGTACGGGCCAGGGCCCGGGCGGGTACGGCCGAGGTGTTCCCGGCGGCGGATGCCTACGGGACCGAGCTCTTCGGGTCCGCGGCCGACGGCCACGGGTACCCGGAAGGCGCAGGCGACGCGCCGGACGCCCTGGACAGGCTGCGGATCGTGCCGCCGGTGTTCATGCCGCGGCGGCTGGAGAAGCTGATCGACCTGGGCCGCGAGCCCTCGTACGAGGACGTGGACCTGGACACCTCGATCGGTGGTTTCACGGCCCGACTGCCGCTGTACCTCTCGGCGTTCGGCTCCACGCGGGCGGGCAGCGGCGACCTCGGGGTGGCCGCCGGCCGGCAGGCGGCGCGGCTCGGGATCCCGATGGTGATCGGCGAGAACATGGTGCCGGTGCACGGCTACGCACGCGGCGGCGACGGCGGGGCCACCCGCTCGGCGCTGCTCGAACGGGTCGCCGCCTACGCGGAGTCCGTCCCGGACGGGATCGGCGGCGTCGTCGTCCAGCAGTCCACCGAGGACGCCGACTCCGAGGTCTGGAACCTGCTCTACAGCGACCCGGGGACCCGGCCGCTGCGCGACTCCGGCCGGCTCGGCTTCGAGCTCAAGGTGGGACAGGGCGCCAAGCCCGGACTCGGCGGCATGACGGTGGTGGGCGCGGCCGAGGCCGGGCGGCTGGCGGGCCGGTTCGCCGTGCGGGACCTCCTGGGCGAGGCCGACGGCAGGCGGCTGCGGTGCGCGACACCCGGCACCTTCACCGAGGAGATCGTCCGCCAGCAGCTGCGCTTCATGCGGAACAACTTCCCGCTGGCCCGTACGTGGGTGAAGTTCCACCCGGGCCGGGACATCGCGGCGGCCACCGCCACCGCGTGGGCGGCGGGCGCCGACGCGGTCACGGTGGACGGCGCCGAGGGCGGCACCGGCTGGGCACCGCGGGTGTTCCTGGACCAGGTGGGGCTGCCGCTCGGGGAGTGCCTGCGCCGGATCGGCCGGCCGGGCGGGGACCTGCTCGCCACGGGCCGGATCTGGGAAGGCGGCCGGACCGTCCGGGCCCTGGCCCTGGGCGCCACCGCGGTGGGCCTGGGCCGGGCGGCCCTGCTGGCGGTGGACGAGGACCCGCAGGCCGGCCTGGTCCGGCTCGTGGAGGCCCTGGCGCTGGAGGTGCGGCTGCTGGTCAGCGCCCTCGGCAAGTACCGCGTCGCCGATCTGGACCCGGCGGACCTTTGGTCCCCGGACGCCCCGGTGCCGGGGGCCGTGCCGGCCGTCCCGCTCGGGAGCCCGTCATGAGGACGCCCGGGCAAGCCGGGCCGGGCGGGCCCGCCCTCGCCGGACCGGCACCCGGGCGGGCCGCCCCGCGCCCCGTGCCGGGCGGCCGGCTCCCGGGGCCGCCCGGGCGCCGTCGCCGGGCGGCCTGCGTCCGGGGGCGGTTCCGGCTCTCGGAGCTCCCGGGGGTCAGTGCCGCCGCCGTGCCCCCGGCGGGTCCGGCCGCCACCGCCGCGGCGGCCGCGGCCGCGCACCGGGCCCTCGGCGCGGCGGGCCTCGGCCACCTCGGGGGCCGCCTGGAACTCCGTACGTACGGCAGCGCCCCCCGCAGCTCCGACCTGACGCGCGCCGCACGCCGGGCCGTGGCCGCCGCCCTCGCCGGGCGGCACAGCACGCAGCGGTGAACCGCGACACGCACGGAACGCACGGAACGCACAGCACACACAGCACACACAGCACGCACAGCACGCACAGCACGCACAGCACACAGCGATGAACCACCCCTCCCCTCCCGCAGTCCCCACAGAGAACAGGTGCACCATGGACACCCCCGCACAGCACGCTCCGCAGCCCGCGCCCTCACAACCGGTCCAATGGGGCCGGGTCGGCTCCCTAGTCGGCGGCCAGGCCTCCGTGCAGCTCGGCAGCTTCGCCCTGCTCATCGCCATGAACTGGACCGCCGTGGAGCTGGGCGGGACCCGTGCGGTCACCCTGCTGATGCTCGCCGCCACCGTGCCCCGCGCCCTCATGCTGATCTTCGGCGGGGCGGTGGCCGACACCCTCGGCCCGCGCTTCATCCTGCTGCGCACCACGGCCGCCCGCGTGGTCCTGCTCGCCGCGGGGGCCGCCGTCACCGCCACCGCGCACCAGCTGTGGCCCCTGGTGGTGATCGCGCTGGTCGAGGGGGTCCTCCTGGGCCTCGCCGGACCGGCGTCCGGCGTCCTGCTGCCGATGTTCGCCCGCGGCGACCAGCTGGCCCGCGCGAACTCCCTGTACGCGATGGTGCTGCGCGTGGCCCCGATCCTCGGCGCACCGGCCGGGGCGTTCCTGATCACCGTCGGGGAGCTGTGGCTGGCGATGCTGGTCGGCGCCGTCACCGGAGCGATCTGGCTCGGCTGCCTGCTGCACGTCACCCACGGCTTCGTCCGCCCGAAGCCCGAGCCCGGCGTCTCCCTGGTCAAGCGCTCCGGCGACGGTTTCCGGCTGCTGGCCGCCCATCCCCGGCTGCGCTGGATGTTCGTCGCCGCCCTCTGCCTCGACCTGGCCTTCAGCTGGCCCGCCGAGGTGGCGCTGCCCCTGCTGGTCTCCGAACGCGGCTGGGGCGTGAGCGCCGTGGGCGTGGTGCTGGCCGCCTTCAGCGTGGGCGCCCTCGGCTCCAGCGCGGTGGGCGCCGCGATGGCGCACCGCATCCCGATGTTCGTGCGCCTCGTCGTCACCGGTGCCGGCCTCGCCGCCGGGATCCTCGTCATGGCCCTGATGCCGTCCGTCGTCTCGCTCACCGCCGTCGCCGCCGGGGTGGGACTGCTGTCCGGCCTCAACGGCCCCGCGATCGTCACCCTCTACCAGCAGTCGGCCCCCGAGGACCGGATGGGCGCGGCGATGTCCACCCTCGCCCTGGCCGGGATCGGCACCGCACCCATCTCCATCGCCGTCTTCAGCTCGCTCTCGCTCGTCCTCGGCATCCAGACCACGTGGCTGCTGTGCGGCGCGATCGCCTTCGTCTCCCCGGTGGCGGCGGTACTCGCCCTGCGCCACCCCGCGCGGGCCGAGGAGCCGGCACCGGTGGAGCAGATCCCCGTCCCCGCGGCCGCCTGAGGAGGTCCCCCATGTCCGTGCTCACGCAGCAACTCCTGCTCCCGGAAAGGCTGTCGGATCCCGGTCCGGCGCAGGCCGTCCTGGTGGCCGCGAGCCCTCAGCTGTGGCTCGTGGACACCACCGAGTACCGGGTGCACGCCGCCCGGCACGCCCCCGGCACCCTGGACGCCCAGGAACTGGCCCGCGCGGCCGAGTTCGTCCAGGCCGCGGACCGCGACGCGTACGTCTGCGCGCACGTCGCGCTGCGGCGGCTGCTCGGCGCGTACCTGGGCATCGTCCCGCGCGAGGTCACGGTCGAGCGGGCCCCGTGCGCGCACTGCGACGAGCCGCACGGCCGCCCCGTACTCCCGGGCGGGGCACTGCACTTCTCGCTCTCGCACTGCACCGGCATCAGCCTGCTCGCGTTCGCGACCGCACCGGTCGGGGTGGACGTGGAGGAGCTGGTGGCGCCGCGCACCATCCCGGAGCTGGCCGATGTGCTCCACCCGCGGGAGGCCGCCGAACTGGCGGCCCTCTCCCCCGGGGAGCGCTCGGCGGCCTTCACCCGGGTCTGGACCCGCAAGGAGGCCTACCTCAAGGGCCTGGGGGTCGGGCTGTCGGAGAACCCGGCCGCAGACTACGTCGGTTCGGGTTCCGTGCCGGCCCGCCTGCCGGGGTGGACCCTGACCGACGTCCTGGTCCCGGCCGGCCACTGCGCGGCCCTCGCCCTGCACACACCGTGACCCGGGACCGGTTCTGCTGACGGTCCGGTAGATTCGGTGGTGCAGCTGATCTTCAGGGGAGCGGCGGGGGCCGCGCGGGGACACGGGGGCAGTGGGTGCGGAGCGGACGCGTGCGGGACCGGCGGCGGGAGGCCGTGCTGGAGTGCTGGCGTGCGATCGAGCTGTTCAGTCCGCCGACGATTCCGGCGCTGCCCCGCCGGCGCCCCGGCGCGCGGTCCGGAGCGAGGGACGAGTACGTCGTCGACCTCACCCCGGAGCCGGGCCGGGTGCCGTCGCTCATGCCGTGGGCTGCCGATCATCCCGAGACGGGGGCCCGGCGGGCCCGGCAGGGCTGGATGTGGCGGCACGATGTCTACTGCGGGGTCTTCGACCTGGAGCTGCTCCGCCAGGCGATGATCGCCGCCCTGCCCGCGGGGACGGATCCCGACCCCGGCGTACCGCAGGCCGAGCTGGTGCTGTCGGGCCAGAGCGCGATGTGCGCGCTGGTCCTGGACGAGGAGGGCCGGCCGCTCGACGACACGTCCGTGATCTCCGCGTGCGGCTGGGCCACGGGCCGCCTGTTCGATCCGGGGCCGTCCGCGGCAGGGTGGCTGGACGGCTTCGAGGAGCTCGACGAGGCGTTCGGCTCGGCGATCGACGAGCTCACGGCCACCGCCGTCCCCTACGGCCCGGCCGCCCCGGCCGCGGGCACCGCGTACGGGGCCCGGCCCGGCGCCGGCGGCGGGAGCTGGCAGGGCCTGCTCGCCGAGATCCTGGGCGGAGCCGCCGTCGGCGCCGTCGGGGCCCTGTTCGGCGAGGTTGCCGGCGTCGCCCTGCAGGGGGCGGCGGAACCCCTGGTGCGCCGCGCCGCGGACTGGGCCGCGGCCCGCCGCCCCGCCGAGGAGCCGGTGGGGGCAGGACAGCCGGACGGCGCCGGGGGCGTGCCCGAGGCGCCGGGCGACGGCCCGGCCGCGTCGGCGGAGTCCGCGGCGGGCGAGGACGCCGGTCCCCGGGCGCTCGGTTTCGCCGATCTGGTCGCCCTGACCGCGCAGATCGCCGACCTGTGCGGGGTACGGGACCACCTGCGGCCCCAGGTGGTACGGGTGCGCAGCAGGCTGGTCCGCCGGCCGGCGGACCCGCGCAAGAAGGCCGCCGCCACGGCCCCGTTCCTGAACAGTCTCCTGCCGCCCGATCTGGCCCGGGTGTCCGCGGCGGTCGGCAAGGGCATCGGCCCTGCGCTGGAGGCGTACCTGACCGAGCCCGGCTCCGTCTCCGTGGGGGCGCGGACGGATGTGCGCCGGGAGCGCGGGGCCGTCCTGGACGGGGTGGCTCCAGCCCTCGTTCCGGCCGGCCGCTGGCCCGCGCCGGCGAAGTTCCCGCTCGCGCTGAGCCAGCAGTTCGCGGTCGACCGCATGCTCGCCGACCGGGCGGGGACGGACGGCGGGATGTTCTCCGTGAACGGCCCGCCGGGTACGGGCAAGACCACGATGCTGCGCGACCTGGTCGCCGCGCTGGTCGTCGAGCGGGCGGCGGTACTGGCCGCCTTCGACCGGCCCGGGCAGGCGTTCACCGGTCCGCCGTGGCGGGGCCGGGACCGCCAGGGGCAGCATCCCCGCTTCGTGTCGCGGCTCGACCCGCGGCTGACCGGCTTCGAGATCGTGGTCGCCTCCTCCAACAACGGCGCCGTGGAGAACATCACCGCCGAACTGCCCGGCATCGGCGCGCTCGGCGAGCACTGGCACGGCGGACCCGACCACTTCTCCGACCTCGCCTCCGCGCTGCTCAGCGGCCCTGCCTGGGGGCTGGTCGCGGCGGTGCTCGGCAACAAGGGCAACCGCAAGGAGTTCGGGGACCGGTTCTGGTGGGGACGGCTGCCCGAGAAGGAGACCGAGGCCCGCTCCGCCGCCGGCCTGCCACCGCTGCGCGGCATGCGGGAGGTCCTGAGCGACTGGATCCCGCCCCAGCCCGCGCCCGGGTCCCGGCGGCCCGGCGCCCCCGCGGAGCGGCCCGCGGACCGGCCCGCGGACCCGGCGGCCGGGCCCGCACGCCCCGTACCGTCGTGGACCGGCGCCGTCGCGGCGTTCCGCGCCGCCCAGGCCGAGGTGGAGCGGCTGCGCGCCGGGCGGGCCCGGCCGGCCGCGGCCCTTGCGGCCCTGGAGTCCCCGTCGGGCGGGCAGCGGATCGCGGATCTGGAAGCCGCCGTGTCCCGGGCCGGCCAGCAGGTCGCCGCGGCCGCGGCCGCCTTGGACCGGGCCGCCTCCGCCACTGCCGCCGCGCGTTCGGCCACGGTGGCGGCCGAGGCCAGGTGCGGGGCCGCCCGCGAGGGCGTACCGCAGGCCCGGCAGGAGCTGGCCGGCGCCCGCGCCGACCTGTCGGCCGCCCGTGAACTGGCCGCGCACCACCGCGAGTACGTGACCGCGCTGATCGCCCGGCACGACGCGCCCCCGACCGTCGAACGGGGCCTGGGCGGCGGCCTGCGCCGCCTGCTGCAGAGCTCCGCCGACCGGCAGGCCGCCGAACGGCACCAGGAGCACACCCAGGCCGAGATCACGCACCTGCTCGTCCGGCAGCGCGCCGCGCTCGACGAGTCCCTGGAACAGGTCGCGGCAGCCGTGCGCGCCGAGTCCCTGGCCGCCGGCCGGCACACCCGGTCCGCCGCCGTCGTCGAGGAGGTCACCGCCGTCCTCAACGCAGCCCTCGACCGCGAACGGGCCGCGGGCGCGCGGGAGACCGCGGCGGGCGCCGCCCTGCGCCGCGCCCGGCAGGACGCGGACACCGCCGGGCGCAACCTGCGGGGAGCCGTGGCCGAACTCGACGGCCGCCACCGTGAGTTGCGGGAGGCCGCCCGGACGCTGCCGTCCCTCCCGCTCGGCTGGCCGCACCTGGTCGAAGCGGACCAGGAACTGGGCTCGCCCTGGTCCGACGAGGCGTGGTCCACGGCGCGCAGCGATCTGTTCCTGCGCGCCCTCGATCTGCACCGGGCCTTCGCCGCCGGGGCCGCGAAGAAGGTCCGCGGCAACCTCCAGGTCCTGATGGAGCTGATGGCCGGTACCAACGGGGCCGTCCCCGACGAGGAGGTGGAGCGTGCCTGGCAGACCCTCTTCCTCCTGGTGCCCGTCGTCTCCACCACGTTCTCCTCCGTGGGCAGCATGTTCGCCCGCCTCGGCCGGGAGTCGATCGGCTGGGTCCTCGTCGACGAGGCCGGGCAGGCCACCCCGCAGGCCGCCGCCGGGGCACTGTGGCGTGCCCGGCGTGCCGTTCTGGTCGGCGATCCGCTCCAGCTCGAACCCGTCGTCACCATGCCCGCGGCCCTGCAGCTCCGGCTGCTCCGCGCCTACGGAGTCGCCGAGCACTGGCTGCCCTCGGCCACCTCGGCCCAGGCCGTGGCCGACCGGACGAACCGCTACGGCACCTACCTGCCGGCCCCCGGCACCGACGACGAGCACGTCTGGGTGGGCTCGCCGCTGCGCGTGCACCGCCGCTGCGAGGATCCGATGTTCACGGTGAGCAACGAGGTCGCGTACGGCAACCTGATGGTCCACGGCACCAAGCACGAGGCGTTCCCCGGGGCGGAGCGGGACGGCCTGCTGCCCAGCCGCTGGCTCAACACCGACGATCCGGGGCGCCCGTCCGACGCCCCGTGGGGCGAACGCGACCGCCGGGCCTTCGAGTTCGTCCTGGACTCCCTGCACCGCCACGGCGTCGGCGTCGAGCGGGTGCGCGTCATCGCCCCCTTCCGGGCCCTGGTCGCCGAGTGCCAGAAGGTCTGCCGCGGCCGGGAGGGCTGGACCTCCGAACTGATCGAGCAGCGCTGCGCCACCGTCCACCGGGCCCAGGGCAAGGAGGCCGACGTCGTCGTCCTCGTGCTCGGCGGCGGCCGGCCCGGCGCCCGCGCGTGGGCGGCCCGCACCCCGCACCTGCTCAACGTCGCCGCGAGCCGCACCAAACGGCGCCTCTACGTCATCGGCGAGCGCGGCCTGTGGGCCCCGCTCCCCCATTTCGACGTCCTCGCCCGCGAGTTGACGGAGTTCCACCACCTCCGCGACCGCACCCTCTGGCCCCAGGACACCGGGACGGCCTAGGCCGGGCCCGGGGCGTCCGGGAGTGCGTGTTCCGACCAGATGACCTTGCCGTCGGGCGTGTAGCGGGTGCCCCACTGGTCGCTGAGCTGCGCCACCAGGAACAGGCCGCGCCCTCCCTCGTCCGTCGCGGCGGCGTACCGCGGGTGCGGGGCGGTGCTGCTGCCGTCCCACACCTCGCAGGTCAGGGTGCGGGCGTGCAGGAGCCGTACCCGGACCGGCGCGCTGCCGTGCCGCAGGGCGTTGGTGACCAGTTCGCTGAGGATCAGTTCGGTGGCGAAGCCGAGCTCCGACAGGCCCCATGCGTCGAGCTGTTTCACGGCGAGGCTGCGCACGGCGGCCACCGCGCTCGGCTCGAAGGGCACCTCCCATTCGGTGACCCGGTCCGGGCCCAGGGTCCGCGTGCGTGCGATGAGCAGCGCCACGTCGTCGGTCGGACGGGTGGGCAGCAGGAGATCGAGTACGGCCCGGCAGCTCTCCGCCGGATCCCGGTCGGGATGGCTCAGCGCCGAGCGGAGCAGCTCCAGCCCCTCGCCGATGTCCCGGGTCCGCTCCTCGACCAGTCCGTCCGTGTACAGGACGAGCTGGCTGCCTTCCGCCAGGTGCAGCTCCGCGGTCTCGAAGGGGATGCCGCCGAGCCCGAGCGGGGGCCCGGCCGGCAGGTCCACGATGGCCGTCGTGCCGTCGGGAGCCACCACGAGGGGCGGCAGGTGCCCGGCCCGTGCCATCGTGCAGAGCTGGGACACCGGGTCGTAGACGGCGTACAGGCAGGTCGCGCCCAGGACGCCGCCGTCCAGGTCGTCGGCCGCCCCGTCGCGGTCGATGCGCTGGACGAGGTCGTCCAGGCGGGCGAGGATCTCGTCGGGCGGCAGGTCGAGGGTGGAGAAGTTGTGCACGGCCGTGCGCAGCCGCCCCATGGTGGCCGCGGCGTGCAGTCCGTGTCCGACGACGTCTCCGACGACGAGCGCGACCCGGGCGCCCGGCAGCGGGATCACGTCGAACCAGTCGCCGCCCACTCCGGACTGGGCGGGCAGGTAGAAGTGCGCCACGTCCACGGCGCTCTGCTCGGGCAGGGCGCGCGGCAGGAGGCTGCGCTGGAGGGTCTCGGCGAGGGCGTGTTCACGGGTGTAGCGGCGGGCGTTGTCCATGCTGACCGCCGCGCGGGCGACGAGTTCCTCGGCCAGGGACAGCTCGTCCTCGTCGAAGGGCTCCGGTTTCTGCGACCGCCAGAAGTTGACCACGCCGAGTACGACGCCACGGGCCCTGAGCGGGGCCACGATGAGCGAGTGGATCCCGTAGTCGACGATGGCGCGGGCCCGCGGCGGGTCCTGGGCGTGCCAGCCCGCCGCGTCGGCCAGGTGGGGCACCAGTTCCGCTTCGCCGGTGCCGTAGCCGCGCGCCTGCGGGGTGGACGGCAGGAAGTCGATCAGCCGGCCGCACGGGTAGAGGGGGTGGTCGGCGCGGATGCCGCTGACCGCCGTGCGCCGCATGTCGGCTCCGGCGGCCGGTTCGTCGCCGTCGAGGACCGAGTCGGCCAGGTCGACCGTGACGTAGTCCGCGAACCGGGGCACGGCGACGGCGGCGAGCTCCTCGGCCGTCCGCACCACGTCGAGGCTGGTTCCGACATCGCCTCCCGCGTCGTAGAGCAGCTTGAGCCGTCGGCGGGCCGTGTCCGCCCGGCTCGTCAGGACCTGCATCTCGGTGGAGTCCCGGATGGTGACGACGGCGCCCTCGCGGCGGCCCCCGGGGTGGGTGGGCCGCTGGTTGACCACGAGCAGCCGGTCGCCCGATTCGATCACCTCGTCGGTGGCCACGCGGCCCGACAGCAGCAGGTCCGCCATCCGGCGGTCCAGGCCGGGCACGTCCCCGACGCTGCGTCCCTCGGCGTCCTCCGGCAGGCCGAGCAGCCGTCTGGCCTCGTCGTTGGCCAGCCGTAGCCGCCCGTCGCCGTCCGTGATCAGCACTCCTTCGCGGACGGCGTGGAGCACCGCGTCGTGGTGCTCGTACATGCGGGTCATCTCCTGCGTGCCGAGCCCGTGGGTCTGGCGGCGCAGGCGCCGGCTGATCAGGGCCGTGCCGCAGGTGGCCAGGGCCAGGCCGGTCGCTATGGCCAGGAGGATGACCGGGAGCTGGCGGTCGACGACGCCGGACACGTTCTTCACCGTCAGGCCCGCCGAGACCAGGCCGACGACCCGGCCGTCGGGCGCGGTGACCGGCACGACCGCCTGGATCTCCTTGCCGAGCGGCCCCTGCACGCTCTCGGTGTGGACCCGGCCGGCGAGCGAGGGCTCGATCGTGCCGACGAACCTTTTTCCGATGCGGTCCGGCTGGGGATGGCTGTAGCGGATGCCGTGGGTGTCCATCACCACGATGAAGTCCACTCCGGCGGCCTTGCGCGTGGTCTCGGCCAGGGGCTGCAGGATTGCCGACGGGTCGGACGTCTTCAGCGCGTCCTGCAGGCCCAGGGAGTGGGCGAAGGTCTCCGCGACGGAGACCGACCGGTTGCGCGCCTCCCGGTCGCTGTCGTGCCGCGACTGGAGCAGCAGGGACAGCAGGGCGCCGGCCGCGAGCAACACCACGATCGCCACCTGGAGGACGAACACCTGGCCGGCGACGCTGCGGAGTCTGTTGCCTAGGAGTGACCGCACCGACACGCCCGGCACGGATGGCAAGGAAGGAGGGTCACGCACCCAGTTGTAGCACCTCTCGGCCTCCGTGGCCCCCGGGCGCGCGACATCACTTCACGGCACCCGGCGGTCACGTGCTGCGATCCGGCTGTCAGCCGGTGCAGAATTCGGCGGCCAGCATGCCGTTCAGGCTGTACAGCTCCCAGAGCGGCCAGTCGCCGTTCATGTTGAGCACGATGGCGTGGCTGCCGTCCGCCGTGGAGTAGAGGTAGCTCAGCGATCCGAATCCGCCGCCGTTGTGCCCGTAGAGGGTGACGGTGGAGGCGTCCGCACAGGTGATCGTGCGCCGGGTGAGGCCGAGCCCGTAGTCGGCCTGGACGGCCTTCCAGGGCCTGCTCGCGTACCAGTATCCGGGCGTGGCCTTGTCACCGGAACTGATCGTGCTGATCGCCGGGTTCACGATGCACTCGGGCCAGGCGCGGGCCGGATCGCAGGGGATGCCGGGGAGTTGGGTACCGGGCGCTCCGCTGCCGGTGGGGTTCAGGTCGGTCATCATCCGGGCGAGCTGGGCCGGGGGCAGGAGCCCGCCGCCGAGCAGGGCGCGGATGAAGGTCATCAGGTCGCCGCTGGTGGACACAACGGCTCCGGCCGCGCCGCCGATGGACGGGTTCCAGTCGGCGGCCGGACGGGAAAGGTGGCCGAACAGGCCGCGCGGACGGAGGTAGTTCGTGAAGAACTGGTCGTGCGGTGTCGGCAGGGTGGCCGTGGATCCGGGGAGCACGGTGTGCGTGAGGCCGAGCGGCTGGATGATCCGGCGCGTGATCTCCTCGGCCCACGGGTGTCCGGTCACCCGCTCGATGACCATGCCGAGCAGGACGTAGTTGGTGTTGCTGTAGTGCATGCCGGTGCCCGGCGCGAACTGCGGTCCGTGGGAGGCGCCTTCGTCGACGAGCTGCTGGGCGGAGTAGTCGGGCAGGTTGGGGAAGCTGCTGCCGGCGCTCGCCAGCACGCCCAGGTCGCCGAGGTAGTTGAACACGCCGCTGGAGTGCTGGAGCAGGTTCCGCACGGTGATGGGCGGGCTGCCGGGCGGCGGGTTGAAGCACTGCCCGGTGCTCGGGTTGCAGCCCGCGACGGGGTTGGTCTTCAGGACCGGGCCCAGCAGGCCGAACACGTCGTCGTCGAGGCCGACCCGGCCCTCGTCGACGAGCTGGAGCACGGTCGTCGCGGTGAAGGTCTTGGTGATCGAGGCGGCCCGGAAGGGGCTGTCCGGGTTGCGTACCGGCGTGCCCGCGTCCGTGGCTCCGGTACCGGTCCAGGAGACGCCGTCCTTGTAGGTACGGGCGATCACCCCGGGGATCCCGTCGCCGCCGACGGCGGTCCCCGCCTCGGCGCGCAGGGCGGCGAGCAGCGGTTCGTGGCTGTCGTGCGCGGCGGCCGGCGTGGACGGCAGTCCCATGGCCGCGACCAGGAAGGTCGCGGCGGCCAGCGCGAGGCGGGCCCGTGTGGTGCGCGTGGTGCGTGCGGTGCGTGCGGTGCGTGTCCTGCCTGTGGCGCGTGTGACGCGTGTGCTGCGTGTGCTGCGTATGCCTCTCATCGCTGTCCCCCGTGTCGGCACCGCCGGGCAGTGCCGCCCGGCTGCGCCGAAGCTACGCAGGCCCGGCAGACAAGGGAAGGGCCGCGCGGGGGCGTGCCGGAGCCCGCCTCACCCGAGCCGGTCGATGAGGATCATCGCCACGTCGTCCGTCAGGCGGCCCCCGGTGTGGCGCACGAGCGCCCGGTGCACCGCGTCGAGGAACTCCCGCGGGGAGGTACCGGCGGATATCTCCTCCATGATCTCCGGCAGGGGGAGGAACTCGTCGGCACGGTTGCGGGCTTCGATGACGCCGTCGGTGTAGAGCAGCAGCCGGTCGCCGGGCAGGAAGGGATGGCTCTCGGGCATGGCGGGAGGCCCGTCGACGAGGTCTTCGAGCCCGAGCGGCGGCATGGGCGAGGCGGGCATCAGGGCCCGCACCCTCCCCTCGTGCAGCACCAGCGGGGGCGGATGGCCGCGGTTGACCAGGTGCACCACCGGCTCGTCCGGCACCTGGGCGATGAGCGCGGTCGTGAATCCCTCCAGGAGGACTTCGGGAGGTTCCGCCTGGGAGTACGTGCCGCGCACGGCGGCTTCCCGCCGCAGCGCGGCCGCGCAGTGGTTCATGACCTCCTGCACCTCCTCCTCGTAGTGGACGGCCTCCCTGAACGCGCCCAGTGCCACCGCCACCGCGCGGATGGCCGACAGCCCCTTTCCCCGGACGTCGCCCACGATCAGGCGGACGCCGTAGCGCGTCCGCACCGCCTCGTACAGGTCGCCGCCCACCAGCGCTCCGCTCCCCGCCGCGAGGGACAGACTGGCCGCCCGCAGCGGCCCCAGCAGCTCGGGGACGGGCCGTAGCACGACCTCCTGAGCGGCCACCGCGATCCGGCGGACCTGGTCGAGCTCGTTCTGCCGGCGGGTGCGCACCGCATTGCTCAGGATGACGCTGGCCACGGTCACCACGATCAGGCCCAGGAAATTGCCGATGATCAGCTGGGTCTGGGTCCCCCACGACTGGTTGTAGGTCGCGGAGGTCACGTTCACGGCCACGGCCACGGCCGCCGCGGCCAGTGTGCCGGCCGGGCCCATCGTCAGCGCGGCCAGCGCCGGCGTCGTGCTGAGGACGGGCCCGGTGACCAGGTCGTGTGCGGGCGAGAGCTCGATCCCCAGCACGCCCAGCGCGATCGCGAAGGGCGCGCACCGGGCCAGTACGAACCGCACCTCACCGTGACCGTGCGCGCCCGGCCGACCGGGCGGTCGAGGCTGTGACCTCATGGGAACAGACTGCCCCGCCGGAGCTGCCGGGGCCTCCCGGAGCCCCGTGACCAGCCGCGGCCCGGGGCTCCCGGGCGGGGTGGGCGCCCGGACTGCGGCCGCCGCGGCGCGAACCTACGCTGATCAGGTGCGGGCCGTACCGCAGGCCACGGCGAACGCGGATGCCGTCCGGAGGCGGCCCGAGGGAGGTGAGGCCGGATGTCCGTACCCCGGTCCGTCGTATCCCGGCCGGTCGCACTACCCCGCTCCCGGCCGGCCGTACCCCGCCGGTCCGCCGTACCCCGGGCGGCTGCGGCCCGCTGCGTGGCCGCCGGAGCCGTGTGCTCCTTGATCCTCGTGGGTGCGGGAACCGCCGCGGCCGATAACAACGGCGTCGCCGACAAGAGCCCCCGGGCCATCGCCGATGCCTCCCGCGATGCCATGTCCGGCGTCACGTCCATGCGCATGGTGGCCGAGGTGACCGACAAGGCGGGCACCACCGCTCTGGACCTCCGATTCGACGAGCAGGGCGACTGCGTCGGCACCGTCACTCCCCCCGGCGGTGAGGGCGAGGCGGACATCATCAAACGCGGCGACGACGTGTGGATGAAGCTCGACGATGCCCTTCTGCGGGCACAGGTACCGGGCTTCGCGGGCGAGGGTGCCATCGCACTCGTCAACGGCCGTTACCTGCACGGCACTACGGACAGTTCCCTGTTGCGGGACTTCGCCGAGGTCTGCGATCTGGACTTCTTCAAGAAGGAGTTCTCCTCGAAACCGGCGGACGCACAGCTGACCAAGGGTGCGCGGACCGACGTCGACGGCCGTCCGGCCATCACGGTCACGAGCCGGCACGAGGACCAGCAAGGTACCTACCAGGTCTCGACCGAGGGCGAGCCGTACCTGCTGCGGATCCAGGGCACCGAAACGCCCGGCAAGCGGATCGAGGCAACCTTCTCCGCCTTCGACGAGCCCGTCGCGGCCAAACCCCCCGCGGCCGCCGACTCGGTCGACGTATCCCGGCTCCAGTAGCCGTCGGGGCCCCGGCAGGGCTCACTCGGCTCACTTCGAGGAGACCAGGTCCTCCGGGGATTCCGGGGATCCCGGGGACTCCGGGGACTCCGGGGATCCCGGCCGGGACGGTACCGAGCCCAGGGCCCCCTCCCCCGGCAGGGTGCGCCTGCTTGCGGCCCAGACGGCCACCGGCTCGGTGTAGCGGGCGGTCAGCGGGCCGATCACCACGAGGATCAGGACGTAGGCGGTGGCGAGCGGGCCCATCGCGGGCTCGATCCCGGCGGTGACGGCGAGCCCGGCGATGACGATGGAGAACTCCCCGCGGGCCACGAGCGTCCCCCCGGCCCGCCAGCGCCCCTTGACCCCGATCCCGGCCCGCTTCGCCGCCCAGTACCCGGTCGTGATCTTCGTACCGGCGGTGACCAGTGCCAGCGCCAGCGCGGGCAGCAGCACCGGCGGGATGCTGGCCGGATCGGTGTGCAGGCCGAAGAAGACGAAGAAGACGGCGGCGAAGAGGTCCCGGAGCGGGCTGAGCAGGGTGTGGGTGCCTTCGGCGACCTCGCCGGACAGGGCGATGCCGACGAGGAACGCGCCCACCGCGGCGGAGACCTGGAGCTGCTGGGCGATGCCCGCGACGAGCAGGGTCAGGCCGAGGACCACGAGGAGGAGCTTCTCGGGGTCGTCGCTGGAGACGAAGCGGGAGATGTGGCGTCCGTAGCGGACCGCGACGAACAGGACCGCACCGGCGACGCCCAGGGCGATGGCAAGGGTCGCGCTGCCCGCGGCGAGGCTCACGCCCGCGAGCAGGGCGGTGATGATCGGCAGGTAGACCGCCATCGCGAGGTCTTCGAGGACCAGGATCGACAGGATGACCGGCGTCTCCCGGTTGCCGACCCGGCCGAGGTCTCCCATGACCTTGGCGATGACTCCAGAGGAGGAGATCCAGGTGACTCCGGCCAGGACGACGGCGGCGACGGGGCCCCAGCCCATGAGGAGCGCGGCGACCGCGCCGGGGACCGCGTTGAGGGCGAAGTCGACGAGGCCGGCCGGGTACTGGGTCTTCAGGTTGGAGACCAGATCCGAAGCGGTGTACTCCAGGCCGAGCATGAGCAGGAGGAGGATCACGCCGATCTCGGCGCCGATAGCGACGAACTCCTCGCTGGCTCCCATCGGGAGCAGTCCGCCGGTGCCGAAGGCCAGGCCGGCCAGGAGGTAGAGGGGGATGGGGGAGAACTTCAGGCGTCCGGCGACCCGGCCCAGCAGGCCCAGGCCGAGGATGATCGCGCCGAACTCGATGAGGAACACGGCGGAGTGCACGGGCATCACTCCCGGCCGAGTATCGCGGCGGCCGCGTCGACGCCCTCGCGGGTGCCGATCACGATGAGGGTGTCCCCGCCCGCGAGGCGGAAGTCCGGGGCGGGCGAGGGGCGGGCCTCCGCGCGGCGCAGTACGGCCACGATCGAGACGCCCGTCTCGGTCCGCATCCGGGTCTCGCCCAGCACCCGGCCGTTCCAGTGGGAGTGGGCGGACAGTTCGATCCGCTCGGCCACCAGGCCCAGGTCGGTGGTGTGCAGCACATTCGGGCTGTGGTGAGCGGGCATCAGCGCGTCGATCAGGGAAGCCGCTTCCGGTCCGGTCAGGTGCAGCGAGTGGGCGCAGGCGTCGGGGTCGTCGGCCCGGTAGAGGTTCACGGTCCGGGTGCCGTCGCGGTGCGCGACCACGGACAGGTGGCGGCGCTCGCGGGTGGTGAGGTCGTACTGGACCCCGATGCCGGGCAGTGGTGTGGTGCTCATCCGCGGAGCAGGCACAGCTGTCCCCCCTCGTGTTCGTTTCCGTACGTGATGCCGTCGGCGGTGTGGCCGGTTCTCGGGCAGGAGACGGCCGGCCGGCGGCCCCATGGTGCCATTTTCCGGGCCGCCGGAATATGGGTGCCGGCACGGATGGACAGCGCCCCGACAACACAGCAGGCTGCAGGGGTCACCGGCCCCGTCGCAGGTCACCGCGGGTGCGGGTGGGTACGGTCGGGGACGGTGGAGGTGAGCGCCCCGATCGGGCGGGTGGACAACGGGAGGGGAAGCGGACGTGTCGCTGTACTGGCGGATCTTCGTGCTGAACGCCGCCGTTCTCGTCGCGGCCGTACTGCTGCTCCTCGGCCCGGTCACCGTCTCCACCCCCGTCCTGTTCGGCGAGGCCGTGGTGGTGCTCGGGGGGCTGGCGGCCATGCTCGTCGCGAACGCCGCCCTGCTACGGGTCGGCCTGGCGCCCCTCGACCGGCTGACCCGGGCCATGACCGCGGTCGACCTGCTCCGCCCCGGCAGCCGGACCCGCGTGGAGGGTCCCGGCGAAGTGGCCGAGCTGACCACGTCGTTCAACGCGATGCTGGCCCGGCTGGAGGCCGAGCGCGCGACCAGCAGCTCCCGGGCCCTCTCGGCGCAGGAGGCCGAACGCCGCCGCATCGCCCGGGAACTCCACGACGAGGTGGGTCAGACCCTCACGGCCGTCCTGCTCCAGCTCAAGCACACCGCCGACCGGAGCCCGGAGCCGCTGCGCGAGGAGCTCCGGCAGGCGCAGGAGGCCACCCGTACCGGCCTGGACGAGATCCGGCGCATCGCCCGGCGCCTGCGCCCGGGCGTGCTGGAGGAACTGGGCCTGCACAGCGCACTGCGGGCGCTCACGACGGAGTTCACCACCTCGTCGCTCCGCGTGCGGCACGTCATCGCGCCGGGGCTGCCCGCGCTGGACGAGGCCACCGAGCTCGTCGTCTACCGGGTCGCCCAGGAGGCCCTGACGAACGCGGCCCGCCACGCGGACGCGCACGAGGTCGGGATACATCTCTGCGACGGTCCCGCGGGAGCCGTGCGGCTCCTCGTACGGGACGACGGCGCGGGCATCGGCCGGGCCGCCGAGGGCGCCGGGATCCAGGGCATGCGCGAACGCGCCCTGCTGATCGGCGCCGGTCTCACCCTCGGAGCCGGCCCGCACGGCGGAACCGAGGTGCTGCTGGACGTCCCCACGAGCAGGACCGGGGAGGGCCCGCGATGACCCCGCCGGAACCGGCCGCCCCGACCCGCGTCCTGCTCGCCGACGACCACGCCCTCGTCCGCCGGGGCGTACGGCTCATCCTCGACGCCGAACCGGACTTGACGGTGGTCGCGGAGGCCGGGGACGGAGCCGAGGCCGTCGCCCTGGCCCGTACCCAGGACGTCGACCTCGCCGTGCTGGACGTCTCGATGCCCCGCATGACCGGCCTCCAGGCCGCCCGGGAACTCTCCCGGCTGCGGCCGGAGCTGCGCATCCTCATCCTGACGATGTACGACAACGAGCAGTACTTCTTCGAGGCCCTGAAGGCCGGAGCCGCCGGTTACGTGCCCAAGTCCGTCGCCGACCGGGACCTCGTCGAGGCCTGCCGTGCGGCGATCCGGGACGAGCCGTTCATCTACCCGGGCGCCGAGACCACCTTGATCCGCAATTATCTGGACCGGGCCCGCAGGCAGGATCCGCTGCCGGCCCGGGCGATCACCGAGCGGGAGGAGGAGATCCTCAAGCTCGTGGCCGAGGGCCACTCCTCCAAGGAGATCGGGGAGTTGCTGGTGATCAGCGCGAAGACGGTGGAGCGGCACCGGGCGAACCTGCTCCAGAAGCTGGGGATGCGGGACCGTCTGGAGCTGACCCGCTACGCCATTCGAGTGGGCCTGATCGAGCCGTAAAAAAGTACGCGCCGGGGGCCGCCCGCCGGAGGGCTCTGCCCATATTCGCCATATTCAAGGGGATAACCCGCCGAACGGAAGCGCTGTTCCATGGGCATCTCGGCCAAGGTTCTCCGTACGCCCCTGCGCGCCCCCGCAGTGACGTTCCATCGTCCCCGTAGAGGGGCACCCGCGTGGTGTCGTTGGTTCGTCTACCGAGGAGAGCACACGATGACGACGGTCCTCGTCCTGCACAGCGTCAGCCTGGTCAGGTCCGCACTCGCCGCCCTGCTGAGATCCGAAGGCCCCTTCGACGTCACGTCCGCGGGGTGGAGGACCGCCGTACGCCGCGCCGAGTCCTTACGACCAGACGTGACCGTCATCGACGTCGACTGTCCGGGTACCGCGACCGCACTGGCCTCCGGCGGGAACGCCGGCCACCAGGTCCTCACCTCCCCCTCCCGGGTGCTGATGCTCGCCTCGGCGGGGACGCCCGGCGCGTTGCAACGGGCCTTCCAGGCCGGTGCCCGCGGATACGTCGACAAGGGCGGTTCGCCCGGGCGCCTGGTCAGGGCCGTGCTGCAGGTCGCCGCGGGAGAGAAGTTCATCGACGCCTCGCTGGCCTCCGCCTTCATGGAGGCCGATCCCGCGCCGCTGAGCCTGCGGGAACTCAGCGTGCTGGCGCGGGCCGCGGAAGGCGATTCCATAGCCGAGATAGCCGGCACGCTGCACCTGGCCACGGGCACGGTGCGCAACTACATGGCCGCGGCGACCCGCAAGACGGGCGCGCGCAACCTCATCGACGCGATCCGGATATCCCGGCGGGAGGGCTGGGTCTGACCCGGCCCCCGGCGGCCGCGGCGGGGAGCGCGGCCCGGTCACACCTCCGCCGCACGGCCCCACATCCCCACCAGATCGCGGTACAGCGGGGATCGCGAGGGGAGTTCCGCGTGCGTGCCGCAGACGGCGCGCGTTCCGTCGAGGACCAGGACCCGGTCGGCGCGGACCGCGGAGGAGATGCGGTGGGCCACGACGACGAGGGTGCCGGGGCGGTCCGCGAGGACCCGTTCGGCGCGCGCCTCCGTACCCGGGTCCAGGTGGCAGGTAGCCTCGTCGAGGAGGAGCAGGGGCGCCGGTGAGAGGTAGGCGGCGGCGAGCGCCAGGTGCTGGCTCTCGCCGCGCGACAGCAGCCGGGGGGACACCTCGCCGTCCAGGCCGCCCAGCCGATCCACCAGTACGTCAAGCCCCAGGCGGGCGACGGCGACGCGTACCTCTGCGTCCCCGGGCGGTCGGCCGTCCGGGGATCCGGCGAGGTGGGTGAGGTTCTCGCGCACGGTGCCGGTGAACACGTACGCCTGCTGCGGCAGCAGGGTGCGCCGCGGGTCCGGTCCCCCGGCTCCCGGCCCCCGGCGGGCGGGCTCGCCCGCGACGAGGACCGTGCCCGCCCCGGGCGGCAGCATCCCGGCGAGCAGGGCGGTGAGCGTGGACTTCCCGATGCCGCTCGGGCCGACGACGGCGAGGTGCTCGCCCGGGTGCACCACCAGGTCGAGGGAGTCGAGCACGGGGGCGGCGCCCGGCCCGTAGGCGAAGGTGACGCCGCGGAGTTCGGCCGCGGACGCGGATACGGCGGTGTCCCGCGGGGCGGTGTACCCGAGTTCCCGTGGCGGGGCCGTGCCGGCGCCGTACTCGGCCGACGGTGGGGCCGATCCGGTGTCGACGTCGGTCGGTGCCGGTGCAGACGCCGGCACAGGCACCGGCAGCGGATCGCAGAAGCGTTCGAGGACCACCAGCAGGCGGGTGCCCGCCGTACCCAGGGCCGCCATGAGCGTGTTGAGGGCGGGCAGCAGGGCCTGCACCAGGTAGGTCAGGGCTCCGGCCAGCGTGCCGGCGGTGATCCCGCGCGCGAGGAGCCAGGGCGTCGCGAAGAGCAGGGCGACCACGGGCAGCCGGCCCGCCGCACCCAGGGCCAGCGTGCGCAGGGCCGACCAGTGCGCGAGGCGGCGCGCCAGCCGTTCCTGGGCCGTGATGAGGGGCTCCACCCCGGCTTCGGCCGCCGTCTGCCCGCCGCAGGCGACGATGTCGCGCAGCCCTTCGGCCACCGCCCCCACCCGGTCCGACAGCGCCTCGTCGGTGTCCAGTGACCGGCGTTGTACGGAGGCCATGGGGCGGAGCGTGGCGATGAAGGCGACCGCCCCCAGCAGCAGCGGGGGCACCACGATCAGCAGCAGGACGGGGGCCAGGGCCGCCATGCCCGCGAAGGCGCCGACGGCGGTGAACACGAAGGAGCGTGCGGTGAGGACCAGTCCGGCGAAGGAGTCCCGGGCCATCTCGGTCTGCTGGGTCAACCGGGACACGGATCCGGTGTCGGGTGCCCGCGCCGGGTCGCCCACGGCGCGGTCGAGCGCCTGCCGCACCGCCCGCCTGACCAGGCCGTCCCGCAACGGCTCGACGAGTTCGGCCAGTTCGGCGAAGACTCCGCGCAGCGCGAACCCGCCGAGCAGCGCTCCGGCTCCGGCGGCGGCCAGCCAGGCGAGGCCGACGGCGACGTGGCCGGCGAGGAAGCCGTCGTCGAGGGCGCGGGCCACTCCGTAGCCGCCGAGGAAGGTGTGCACGGACTCCAGGAGCGACCACGCCGCCAGTCGGCCCGCGGTGCCCTTGCGGCCCCGCAGGAAGCGGCGGCCCTCGGGGGCCACCCGCCGCCAGGTCTCGCCCTCGGTCATCGCGCCGCCCCTTCCTTCTCCGGGGGCGCCTGCCGCTCGCCGGCTTCCGGGGGTGCTTGCCGTTCTTCGGCTTCCGCCGCCCCTTCGGCGAACACCGCACGGTAGGCGGGGTCCTGCCTCCACAGCTCCTCGTGGCTGCCCATCGCCCGTACCCTCCCGTCATCGAGCCAGACGACGAGGTCGGCGCGGGCCGCGGACGAGAGGCGGTGCGCGATCACGATGCGGGTGCCCGGCCGCACCTCGTGGGCCAGGGCCCGCTCGACCTCGCGGGCGGTGACGGTGTCCAGGCTCGACGTGGCGTCGTCCAGCACGAGGAGCCGGCCCGCATGACAGAAGGCCCGTGCCAGTCCGAGGCGTTGGACCTCGCCGCCGGACATCGGGGCGTCGGTGAGTCGCGTGTCGTACCCCTGGGGCAGATGGGTCACGAAGGTCTCGGCGCCCGCCGCGCGGGCCGCGGCGCGGACCGCTTCGCGGCCGGGTTCCGGACCCGGGCCGAACCCGATGGCCCCGCCGACCGTGCCACCGGGCAGCACCGGCCGGTCGAAGGCGTACCCGACCTCGCGGCGCAGCCCCTCGGCCGTCACCTCCCGCAGGGGTACGCCGTCCAGCAGGACCTGGCCCGCGTCGGGGTCGGCGAGCCGGCCGGCCACGGCGGCGAACAGGGTCTTGCCGGCTCCCGAGCGGCCCACCACGGCCACCGTGGCTCCGCCGGGGACGACGAGGTCGATGTCGTGCAGGACCGTGGTTCCGCCGCGCACGACCCGGACCCCGCGCAGTTCCAGGGTTCCGGGTCCGCCGTCCGGCAATTCGGTCCGGCCGTAAGCGAGTTCGGGCAGGGTGAAGAGCACGGCGGTGCGCCGGGCGCCGGCCCGGCCGCGGACCACGGCCGCGAGCCCTCCGGTCACGGCTCCGACTCCGGCGGCGAGGCCCGCGTACCGCGCCGCGGCGAGGAGCTCGCCGACGCCCAGGGCTCCGGCCGACAGGCGGATGCCGCCGACGGCGAGGACCGCGTAGAGGAGCATCGGCATGAGGGCCGCCGAGCGGGCCGTGGTGCCGCCGTAGACCTGCCACATGCGCCGGCCCTCGATGCCGAGTTCGGGCAACTGGGCCAGGATGCGGGCGCGTTCGCGGTCCGCGGTACCGGCGGCGGCGATCGTGCGGGCTCCGGCGAGCGCCTCGACGAGCCGGCCCGCGGTCGCGAGCTGCACCTGTTGGTAGCGGGCGACGCTGGTGCGGGTGTCGCGGGCGAAGGCCCGGAGCAGGAGCACCAGCAGGGGGACGCCCGCCAGGAACGCGAGGGCGGTCCACAGGTCGATGAGCAGGAGCGCGGCCAGCGCGCCGAGCGGTGGCAGCAGGGCGGCGGCGGCGTGGGCGACGGCGGTGGGCACCTTCCCGGCCTCGGCCGCGCTCGCGGTCAGCCGTGCGGCGGTCTCGCCGGGTGCGTGGCGGGCCGCGTGGTGCGGGGCCGTCCGCAGCAGCCGGGCGAGCCCGAGCCTGCGCAGCCGGGCGGTGGAGCGGCCGTCCACGTCTCCGGACAGCCGGGCCGCTGCGGCGTCCAGTACCACTTCGGCCGTGATGACCGCGGCGCACAGCAGGGTCCAGGCCGGGCCGGCGGGATCCCGGCGGAGGAGCAGGTCGAGGGTGTGGCCGAGGACCGCCGGCTCGGCGAGCGCCGCCGCGGCGGCGGCCAGGGTGCACACCAGCACGGCGGCGGTGCGCCCACCGCTGTGCCGGGCCGCCGCCACGAGCGCCCCGTCGGCGGCGCGGGAGACGGCCTGCGCCTGCGCGGTGTCGGCCTCCGGGCCGGGGGCTTTCATCGGCGGATGCCTCCAGGGATGTGGTGCGGGCCCGGGCGGTGAACCGCCCGGGCCCGAAGTGACCTGATCAGTTACAGGTCGTGATGCTCAGGCTGCTGTCACCGCAGAGCAGGAGGCTGGCCCGGCTGCCGCCGCCACCGCCACCGCCGTGCAGCTCCGTGATCTCTTCCTTGGGGGTCTCCATCGACTGCAGGTCAAGAAGCGTCATGTCAGATTCCTCTTCTTCGGTCGAGTGGTGCGATGGGTCACGGCCCCGGACGGGGCCGGCTCTGGGGCCGCCGCGCGTGCGCGCAGCGGCGGGAGGAACGGCAGGTGGGCGCGCCCGCCGGGCGCGGCGCTGCCGAGGGCGAGGAGTGCGCCGGCCGTGCCCGTGGAGAGGTCCATGGACAGGCGCATCATCTGCTCGCCGGGGAAGGCCAGGTGGCCCTGGTACGGGACCGCGTGCCGGGCCAGTGCCTCGATCTGACGGGCGATGGCCGCGCGGTCGGTACCGGGTCCCGGGGTGGTGGTCCTGGCCAGGTGGAGGATCATTCCGGCGGCGCCGCGCATCAGCCCGGGCTGGGCGTAGAAGGTCGCCTGGGCGGCCCGTACGATCTCCGGCCGGGCCTGCTCGAAGCGCTCGTCCGGGCCGTGTTCCAGCCAGTCGTCGAGCACCATGCCGATGCCCACGCTGCCTTCGCCGAGGTACGGCATCGTGCGCCAGCCCTCGTTCACCTGGAGGGTGCCGAAGGCGCTGGTGACGCAGCGGTCGAGGTCGCGGTGGAGCGCCTGGGAGGCCTGGAGCAGCAGCTCCTTGTCCCCGGTGCGCTCGTACAGCCGTATGAGGAGCAGAGCGGGGCCGGAGTTGCCGTACAGCAGGCCCGCGCGGGTGGGGCGGTGCTCGGGCCGGGCGAGCAGCTCGGCGCAGCGCAGGGCGGCGGTGTGCAGGTCTCCCTCGCCGGTGGCGGTGGCGAGCGCGTCCAGGGCCAGGCCGATGCCGGCGAGTCCGCCGTGCAGGTCGGGTCCCGCGCTCTGCCAGGGCTGGCACAGCAGTTGGCCGACGAGGTCGAGGGCGCGGCCCGGGTGTCCGAGCCGGTGCAGGGTCCAGGCGGTGCCGGCGAGGCCGTCGTAGAAGCCGAGCGGAGTGCCCGACGCGGTCTTCGCGGTCCGGTCGAGCAGCCATTCCTCGGCCTCGGGCCAGGGCTCGGCCCCGGTCTCGGCGAGGGCGTGGAGGACTCCCGCGATGCCGTTGCCGAAGCCTATGCCTCCGCCGGCGGCCGCGAACTGCGCGATGTCACCGGGGACGAGGCGGTCCTCGCGGCCGGGGGTGGCGCTGGCACGCACCGCCGCGGCCATCGACGTACGGGCGGCGGGCCATTGGCCCGGCTCGACAGGCAGGTACGGCCGCGGCGGCTCGGTCGGGTACGGTCCGCGCGGCGCGGGGAGACGTCCGGCCGGTGCGGCGTGCGGTTCGGCCTGCGGGGCTCCGTGCGGTTCGGCCTGCGGGGCTCCGGCCAGGATCTCCTCGACGGCCTCGTCGAGGAACTGCCGTGGCACGGGGAACTGTTCGGCGATGACATCGGCCAGGTGGGCGGCCTTGGCCCGGTCGAGCACGAGGAGGCTGGTCAGCGGGAGGAACAGGGCGAGCCGCAGGCAGGCGAGGGCGTAGCGGTCGACGGAGAATCCGCGCCGTTCGGCCGGGGCGACGAAGGCGGGGTTCGCCACGGTCTGGCGCAGCCCCTCGTCGATGTGCGCGGCGGCTTCGAAGTCCAGGAGCGAGACGGCGGGTTCGCCGTTCTCGTCCTCCGCGACCATGATGTTGAAGAGGTGGAGGTCGTTGAAGACCACGCCGCGGGCGTGCACGGCGTCGACGGCCTCCGTCACGCGCCGGTGGATCGCGAGGGCCCACTCGGTGTAGGCGGCGAGCTCGGCGGCGCCGGGGTCGGCCTCGATCAGCGGGTGGCGGCGGGCGAAGTAGGTGTTGAGCGGATGGCCCGCGAGGTGTTCCAGCACCAGGAAGTGGTGGTCGCCGAGGGTGAAGGTGCCACGGACGGCGGGGACGCAGTCCAGGCCCGACAGCCGCTCCAGCGCGGCCTGTTCGCGGTGCAGTCGGGTCACGGCGTCGGCCCCGTCGGCGGCGAGGCCCGCGTGGGGCCGGGCCTCCTTGAGGACCACGGACTCGCCGGTCCGGGTGTCCTTGCCGACATAGACTCCGCCGCCGTTGGAGAAGTGGAGCGCCCGCTCCACCGTGAACGGGATCCCGGTCAGGGTGGTCGCGGAGCGTGCCGCGAGGTGCGGCTCCAGGAAGTCGGGGAGTTCGAGCCACTCGGGCGGCTGGAAGGCCGGGCCCCGGACGTCCGGGACGAGCCGCCCGTCGGGGGTCTCGATCGCCGGGACCAGCTCGCCATGCTCGTCGTAGCAGTGCCGCAGCGTGAAGCTGCCGTAGCGGAGGTGGACCGGTCCGGCGCCCCAGCGCAGGTCGCTCAGGATGTACGGGCCGGCCGCGCCGTCGAGGGCGGCGTCGAGGTCCTGTGCGATCCGGCGGCACTGTTCCTGGTCGGCCGGGTACACGGTGATGAACTTCCCGCTCGCCGCACGGTCGGCGTACTTGGCGTTGCGCAGGTGCAGCAGGTACGGGCTGGGGACGAACTTGAAGGCGATGTGCCGGGCGGTGCAGTAGGCATACACCGTCTCCAGGAGCGACTCGGCGTTGCCGAGGGTGGCCGAGACGTGGATCTTCCAGCCCTGGGAGGGCAGTTCGGCGTCGACGGGGCGGAACGCCAGCCAGTCGCCGCTCCGGTGGGAGCGCCATCCCGGCGGGACGGGGGCGAGGGCGGCCCGGTAGCTCTCGCCGGCGCGCCGGTACGGCGCGTCGTAGAACCAGCGGTCTGCGTCGCAGAAGGCGGCGTACCCCTTGTTCACACCTGCTCCCTCGGTCGGTTGCTGAACCGACCGTGTCATGTCCGGCGGGGGCGCCGACAGTCATCGCTGTCACCGGCGGATGTGCAGTACTCACGAGTCACATGGCGCGGGAGCCGCCTCGCACCCGCTCAGGGCGCCGCGTCCCCTCCCCTGAGCAGGCGCGATGGCGCATTCCAGGAGCGGCGGTCGGGCCCACCGGAGAGGAGGTCCCGGAACACCCGCGAGGAGCGCGGATTCTGCCCGCACTGCCAGACTCCGTGCGGACAGAAGTCCGTGATGCTCTGGTAGAGCGGCCCGTGCTGCTCGAACCACTGCAGCATGCGCCGCACGTACTCGGGGTTGTCGCCGTGCCGGAACAGCCCCCACTCGGGGTACGAGGTGTCCTTGCCGTGGGCCCGGGCGAAATCGACCTGGTGCTGCAGTCCGTAGGGTTGCGCGACCTGCTCGTCGAAGGTCCGGCCCGGTTCCTGGTCGTAGGAGTCCATCCCGATGACGTCGACCACGTCGTCACCCGGGTAGCACCGGGTCCAGGCGATCGCGTCACCCCCACGGTTGGGGGCGAAGTCGAAACGGAAGTCCTGCCCCGGCACGGAGCGCATGGCGGCCACGATGCGCCGCCAGTACTTCTTCCAGTTCTCGGGGTCGGGCCGGCAGCGGTGGGTGTAGTCGAAGCCGTTCATCTCCCAGCCGAGCACGAGCACCGCGTCCGGCACGCCGAGGCCGACGAGCCGCTCGGCCAGCCGCCGGAAGTGGTGGTCGTACGTGCCCCGCGCGCCGGTGCGGATCAGCTCGGCGACCCGGGCGTCGGGCAAGCGGGCCTCGTTGTGCTCCTGCATGGGCACGTTCAGGACGAACAGCCGGTCGGGCTTCCCGGCCCGCCACCGCGCCCAGCTGCGCAGGGAATCGGGCGCGCCCTCGATGTTCGCCCAGGTGTCGCCCGGCAGATAGGTGTGCCCGGCGCGCAGCTCGGTACCACCGAGCCAGCGCGAGAGCTCCTGCATCCGCTCGACGCCGGGCGTCCCGTAGTGCAGGTAGGCACCGACCGCGATCTCGCTCCCGCCGCGCCTGCCGGAGTCCTGCCGCGGCGGCGTGGTCGGGGCGCCCCGGGTGGCGCCCCCGGTCAGGAGCAGGCCGACGGCGACCACCGTCACGCAGACACCCGCCAGCAAGCTGCCTCGACGGGACATGACACCTCCACGAGCCGCGCACACCGATGTGCCTGGCAGCGACATTAGGCATCTCATCCGACGCACGGCCTGCCCGGTGTCCCGTTCCTGGGCCATTCGCGGCACCCGCCCGCCGGGCGTTGACCCGACCGGGCGAAGCCTCCCGCGGACACCGGGCGAAGCCTCCCCCGCACGCCGGACGGGCCGGCGGCGGCGGCGCCTGCGCCTGCGGCGGTGACCGCGGCGGGACGCCGCGGTCAGGGGAGCAGCTCCCCGCCCGGTCGCATCAGAGCAGCGCGTGCGGGAACTGTTCCGCGCGGTGCTGGAAGGCCACGACCGCGGGGTTCTGGATGGTGCCGCCGCGGATCTCGATCGCTCGTTGGATCGTGCCGTTGCCGTCCCACCCGGCCGGGCCTTCCAGGACCGGCCGCAGGAACGGGATCAGCGCCTCGCTGTTCTCCCAGGTAGCCGCATCCCACAGGTAGGAGGGGCTGTGGTCCACCGCGTAGTAGCGGACCTGGTCGCCGACGGTGAACATAGGGGCGTCGAAGGTGGTGGGACGGGCCCACGCGAAGCCCATGCCCTCGTCGCAGGACACGTCGATGACCAGGGTGCCGGGCGACAGCTTCGGCAGGTCCTCCTCTATCAGGAACATCAGCGGCGCCGCGGTGTCCTGGAGCACGCAGTTGACGATGATGTCGTGCCCCGCGAGGAAGTCGGCCAGCGGCTCCGGACCGTTGTCCGTGACCACGATGCTGCGCCGCGGGTCGAGGGTGTCGTCGGCCTCGTCGTGATCGAAGTGCACGATCCGTGCCGAGTGGATCGGCGAGCTGACCGCGGCGATGCCGCGGGCGGTCAGCACGTCCACGTCGTGAACGCCCAGCGCACTGAGCGCGGTCACCGCGCCGCGGGCGGTGGCACCGAAGCCGATGACCACCGCACGCCGCCGGCGTCCGTAGTCTCCGGTCGCCCCGGTCAGCTGCATGGCGTGCAGCACCGACGAGTAGCCGGCCAGCTCGTTGTTCTTGTGGAAAACGTGCAGACTAAATCCGCCGTCCCGGGTCCAGTGGTTCATCGCCTCGAAAGCGATCACCGTGAGCCTTCGGTCGATGGCGGCCTGCGTGACCCTCTCGTCCTGGACGCAGTGCGGCCACCCCCACAGCACCTGCCCGTCCCGAAGGTCGGCCAGGTCTTCGTGCAGGGGTTTGGCCAGGAGGATGACGTCGCACTCGCCGATCAGCTCTTCGCGTGACCGGAAGCCGGCGACCCACGGGGCGAGCTGCCCGTCCGAAACACCGAAGTGCTCGCCATAACCGGTCTGCAAATAAATGGTGGACCGAAGGTCGGCATCGATGTTTTCGAAGTGCGCTGGGTGGATCGGCAGGCGGTGCTCGTTCTCTTTACGGGACTGCGACATGATTCCGAGCTTGAGCTGCTGCAAAATGCCCCTTTGATTAGTGCATGTTTAACACACACCGGAGCACGACGTCCTGCCTCGGGCGAGGCCTCAGCCCATGAAGCCGCCGTAGTAGCCGCCGATCCGGCTGTAGTAGTCCGTGTCCCCGATGTGCTTCTCGCTGAAGAACTCGGGAGCGGCCTTGATCTGGTCCTTGGTGCGGTCGACGTGGATCTTCTCGCCCTCCACGTCGACGTGGGTGACCGTGCCCGCCGGCAGGAGCACCTCCCGGCCGAAGATCCAGGGCCCGGTGTCCACCACGATGTACGAGGAGCCGACCTCGTCCGAATGCTTGCTCACCTTTCCGATGCTCCCGTCGGCCGCCTCGACCTTGAATCCGCTCAGGTCGATCGCCTCCAGACGGCCCGAAGTCTCGCGGTAACTCCACACGTTCACGTTCACGGATGTCTCCTCTTCTCCGGTACTCCGGTCCGGCTACTCCGGCTCTGCGCACCCGCGCCCCGTTGTCCGGCGGAGGAGCGGATGCCTCGGCCGGTCGGCTGCCCCGAGACCCGGATCTCACACCCGGCTCGGCGATATCACGCAGCCGCTCATGATCCGGCCGGTACGGGGCACACGGCCGTCACCTACCGAAAGGGGCATGGACATGCTCGGCATCACCGCCGCAGTGCTTTTCTTCATCGCGTTCCTGATCAACGCGGCCGACATCGCCACCAACCACGTGCTGAGCTCCACCAACTTCATGCTCCTCGGCCTCGCCGTGCTCGCCCTGCACGTCGCCGGCATCGGCACGAGCGGGTGGGCATCCCGCCGGCGGGGCCGCAGGCGCTGACTTCCACGAGGATGACCGACACCCCTCTCAGCGCATCGGGCCGAAGCCGCCGGTCGAGCACCGCCCTCGTGGCACGCACGGGAGCCGACCTGCGGCGTACGGCGGTCAGCGCCTGGACGGGCAACCTGGCCGACCATGCCGCCGCCCTCACCTACTACGCCGTACTGGCCCTCCTGCCCGCGCTCGTCATCGCGGTGTCCCTCCTGGGGCTCCTGGGCGGGGCGACGAGGGACCGGCTGACCACCCGGCTCACCTCGTACGCACCGCCCCAGTCGGCCCAGGTGCTGCGCGATGCGCTGGACGGCCTCGCCACGGAACACTCCTCGATGTGGGCCCTGCTGATCAGCGCTCTGCTGAGCGCCCTGTGGTCGGCGTGCAGTTACCTGGCGGTGTTCCGCCGCGCCCTGCACGCGATGCACCAGGTGCCGGACACCCGGCCTCCGCTGCGCGCCGCCCACATGCTGCTCGTCAACGCCGTGCTGCTGCTCCTCCTGCTGATCGCCGCCGCCGCGGTGCTGGTGGTGTCCGGGCCGACCGCCCGGTGGGTGGCGCACACCGCGGACGTACCCGGCGCCGAAGGCATCGCCCTCCTGCGCTGGCCCGTGCTGCTGGCGGTCGTCACCCTGCTGGTGCTGATGCTCTTCCGAAGCGGACCGGCTCAGAGCCGGGGCACCCGCCGCGGGCTGCCCGGCGGCATCCTGGCGGCCCTGCTCTGGCTCGCGGCCACGGGGCTCTTCACCCTGTACACGGAGCTGAACACGTACGGCCGGCTCTACGGTTCGCTGGCCGGCATCGTGGTCTTCGTCGTCTGGCTCTGGCTCGCGAACCTGGCCATGCTCACCGGGGCCCAGTTCAATGCCGAACGCACCCGATGAGCCCACGGGTTGGCGTCGTACGCGGCTGCGGACCGCGGCTGGGCCCCGGCCCCGCGGCCCGGCTCCGGGAGCCCGCCGCTCACCCCCGTACAGTAGGTAAGGCAAACCTATATGGACGCCGGGCGCGACGGCCCGGCAGTAGCGGGGCGGTAGCAGGATGGTGGAGGAAGGCCAGGACGCGAGGCGTCCGCACGGCGAGCTCGTCGCGGACGTACTGGCGATCCTGTGGGCGGCCGACGGGCCGATGACCCCGCAGCAGATCAACGCCGCGCTCGGCCGGGACCTGGCCAGGACGACGGTGACGACGATCCTGGGCCGCCTGTACGAGAAGGGCACGGTCGTGCGGACCCGCGAGGGCCGGGGCTTCGCCTACGCGGCTGCGGACGACGCCGCCGGGCTGGCGGCCGGCCGCATGCACCGCGAACTCGAACGGGGGCCGCAGCGCGACCTCGTCCTGAAGCGCTTCGTCTCCTCCTTGTCGGGAGACGACGAGGAGGCGCTCAGGCGCCTGCTCCTGGAGGCAGAGGAAGGCGCATGACCCTGGTCCTCGCCCTGGTCGGGCTGGCTCTGGTCCTTCCCTGGGGCGCGGCGGCGGCGACCCGCAGGCTCGCCTCGCTCCTGCCGCCGCGCGAAGCGTGCGCGGCCCTGACCGCGGCGGCCGCGCTCCTGGCCGGCGGCACGCTGGCGGCGCTGATCGGCCTGTTCCACGTACCGTTCCTGACGTCCCTGGAGCAGATCCCCTTGGCGCGGGCGGCCGCCGAGTGGCCCGCCACCGTGCCGGTCGCCGCGGCGGCCGGTGCGGTCCTGGCGCTCCAGGCGGTACGGGCGGGCCGCAGCTGGTACGAGCACCGCTCGGTGCTCGCGCGGGCCTGGGCGTCCACCGGTGAGGCCGTGTCCGACGGCGACCTGCTGGTTCTGGCGGACACCGACCCGCACGCCTTCGCACTGCCCGCATGGCGGGGGCGCGCCGGCCGGGTCGTCGTGACGACGGGCATGCTCCGCACCCTCGGCCGGCCCGAGCGCGACGTGCTCCTCGGGCACGAGCGCGCCCACCTGAAGGGCCGCCACCACCTGCTGTCCCTGACCGCCGACCTGGCGGCTGCGGTCCATCCCGCCCTGCGGTCCCTGCGCCCGGCGCTGGACTTCCACCTGGAGCGGTGGGCGGACGAGTCCGCCGCCGCCTCGGTGGGCGACCGGCGCCTCGCGGCCACCGCGATCGCCCGCGCGGCCCTGGCCGCCTCGACTGCCTCGACCACCTCGACCGCCGGGAAGCGGTCCAGGAACGGCGGGCCCCTGCTGGCCGTCGGCACGGGGCCCGTTCCGCAGCGGGTGGAAGCACTGCTGCGGCCGGCTCCCGTACGGCCGCGAGGCCACGGGACCCGGGCGGCCGTCGCGGCACTAGCCGCGGCGGTGTCGGCGTCGGCCCTGTCGGGTCTGGCCCTGGCGTACGGACTGCACGAATACGTCGAGCTCACCGCCAGGGCCCTGCTCGCCGGCTGAACTCCACGACCGACGACATCGACGTAGACCTATCGCCCCAGGTCACGTAGGGTGATCCCAGGTTCACCTCGCCATGCCGGAGCCGACGGGCCTCCTTCGTTCCTTCGCCCCGAGCCTAGTGCACCCGGCTCCCCCGCACGGCGTACGTCCCGGACGACGCCCTTCTGCGCGTCCCGGGCAGGAGGATCGTCCACGACCCGGCGATTGGATGCGACGTGTACGACAGGGGTAGCGGATCCTCGAGCCCCCCGGAGGAGATCGCGTACCTGCTGGCAGAGGCCGGCAGGGCCGTGGACGCGCTGATGGCCGAGCGGCCGGGCCTGCGCCTCCTGGACCCCGTCCACCAGACGGTCCTCAGGACGCTGGCCGAACTGGGACCGCACGCCCGGCTCGATCTCGCCGAGTACCTGCAGGCGACGCCGAGCGTCGTCACGCAGGCGATCGACGACCTCCTCGCGCAGGGCCTCATGCAGTCCATGGTCGTCACCATGGGCGGCCGGCACGAAGTGGTGGCCCTCACTCCCGCGGGAACCACGGCCCTCACCGCCATGCAGCACGACCTGGAGTCCCTGCACAGCACGCTCCTGGCCTCCCTGACGAAGGGCGAGCGCGCCCAATTGCGGTACCTGCTGCGCCGGGTGCGCGCATCGGCCACCCGTGCGGGCGTGCTGCGACCGTCCCCGTCATAGGCGCACGCCGGTCCGGAGGGCGCGGAGGGACACGCGCCGCCCCCTGACGGCTCCGGCGACGACGGGGGCAACGTGGGGCTGCGGGGGGGGTGCGGGGACGGCCGGCCGAAGTGCCTCAGACCGAGATCGGCTCCGGTGCGGCGGCGAGGCCCTGCTTGACCTGCCGACTGAGCTCGTCGGCGACGATCTCCGCGAGGCCCGCCTCGATGCCGTCCAGGGTCAGGGTGGCGACGTCGGCGGCGGAGACCTTCCGGTCGGCGGGGACGGCGGCGGCCATGTCGGTGTCCATGTAGCCCACGTGCAGGGCCGATACCGCGATGCCCCGGGGAGCCAGTTCCTCGCGCGTCGCCCCGGTCAGGGCCCAGGCGGCGGCCTTGGTGGCGGCGTAGGAGCCGAGGTGGGCCGGGTGCAGCCAGGACAGCACCGACAGGACGTTCAGCACGGTTCCGCCGCCATTGCCCTCGATGACGGGGGCGAAGGCCCGGGTCACGGTCAGCGGGCCGAAGAAGTTGGTCTCCATCTCGCGGCGCACCTCGTCCGGATCGCCTCCGATCAGCGTCGCACCGGTGGAGATCCCCGCATTGTTGATCAGCAGGGTCGCGTCGGACGCGATGCGCGCGGCCTCCCGCACCGACTCCGGGTCCGTGACGTCCAGAGTCAGCGGGACGACCCCGGGAAGGTCGACGGACTCCGGACGGCGTGCCGCCGCGTAGACCTTCGCGCCGCGCTCCACGAGCTGGGCGGCCAGGTGCCGCCCGAGGCCCCGGTTGGCGCCGGTGACGACCGCGACCGCGTTCTTCAGTTCCATGCCTGCTCCTCGCCCTGGCGGGCGCCGTCCGGCGGCCCGCGTCATTAGATTATGGATGACATCTAAACACTGCTCTACGATAGATGCCAGTCGACATCCAAACGGGAGGTGGCCATGGGCCGCGTGTCGCAGGCACAGGCGCAGGAAAATCGCAGGCGGGTGGTGGACACCGCCTCCCGGCTCCTCAGGGAGCGGGGGACGCAGGTCAGCGTCGCCGACCTGATGAAGGCCGCCGGTCTGACCCACGGCGCCTTCTACAAGCAGTTCGCCTCGAAGGAGGCGCTCGTGGCCGAGGCCACGGCCCAGGCCTTCGCCGAGCTCGCCCTGCGGCACACCGCCGGGCTGGCGGAGCACGACGGGCAGCGGGACGCCGCCCAGCTGGCGCTCATCGACGCCTATCTCTCGGTCGAGCACCGCGACGCCCCGGCGGACGGCTGCCCGGTCGCCGCGCTCGCCACCGACATGGCGCGGGAGGACGGGGGGCCCGAGGCCCGGCGCGCCTACACGGAAGGAACCGCCCGGTTCGCGGACTTCCTCGCCACCGACGACCAGGACGGCACCGCCCGGCTGTGCACCCTGCTGGGCGCACTGCTCCTGTCCCGGGCCACCAAGGGCTCGCCGCTCTCCGAGGAAATCCTCACCTCGGCCCACACCGCCCTGACCCGAACCGACTGAACAGGGCCGGCCCGGGCGCACGTCAGACGTATGGAGGATGGTGGAGGTCTCGCCAAAGGTGCAGGTGCGCAGGGACGGACCGCCGGCCCCACAACGACCGCGGCGAGCAGGTCTGACCTACCCCAGCCGACGCGTCGGTCGCTTCACCGAGCTCCACCAGGGCTGCAGAGCCCCCGGTGCCGGCCGGACATCAGTACTCCTCGTCGGGATAGCCCCACTGGATCTTCCCGCTCGCACCGACAGCCACCTCTGCGACGGTCGCCGCGAAGAGCCCTTCGAAATGCGGCCGCCACAGGTAGAAGCGGCTGATCCCCAGCGGAAAGTCGGATTCGCCGGACACGAAGAACGCGCCGTCGTCGTCCACCGCCACCCCCAACGACACCTGGAGGATGAGGGACTCCTCACGCAGCAGCTCCTCGAGAGCGCGGACGATCTCCAGGGCCTGCGGCTCATCCGTGACACCGGTAACGGTGAAGGCGAGATCAATGTTGACCGACATGGAAGGAAGCCTAGAAGACCCCACCGACAACTCCGTACGACGGTCCGAGAATTGACGTCAGCCGTCCACGGCCGATGCGGCGTGGTCACCAAGTCCGTCGTCCGGTCCGGCCGTGGAGCGCGGCACCGGGTCCACACCCGGGGCGCTCATCCTGGCGGACGGACCCGTCGCGCCACGAGGTCCGGGATCCCAGCGGCGCCGCCCCAAGTGCCGTCAGGCGGGCTATTGCATCAGCTCGGTGTGGGGGTGCTCCGGCACTGCCGGGCAGATGCAGAGCTGCCGGCCGTCGCCGCGGCCGATCTGGACTGCGATGGGGCGCCCGGGGTCGAAGCCGAGGGCCGCTTCAGCTGCTGAATCCCCGTACGGGAACCAGCTGCGCGCGTCGTCGCCCCTTCTTCGAACGTGGCGGTGGTCAGCAGGGGGATCCATCTCGCTGCCGCAGGCGGGGGAGGGGCGCGGCCCAGGGTCGGTGGGCCCCCAGGAGGGCCGAGCCGACGTTCCCGCCGGGTGCGGCGGACAGCACACAGTCGCAGTACGTCTGCGGCTCCATGTCCGCAGGCGTGTGCAGATCGGGCACGTCCCGCGCGTACAGCTGCGCGACCGGCAGCATCCGCCATGGAACCGTCACTACGGCTGGGCTGCCGCGCATTTCAGCGGGTACTGCCGAGGAGGGCGGATCCGCTCAAGAGTCCCCCGTTCCTGCGGGGTCAGGCTCCGGGCCCGGCCGGCGGCCTGGATCCGTCGTTCCAGCCGCACACCCGCCGGGGGCCAGCGCCGGGTTCCATCCGTCCGTGACGTGCGGGCCGTGCGGGCCGTCGCAGTGGGGCCACGGCTCGCCGGCGGGCCGCAGCAGCGGACCGGAGAGCCTTCAGGCAGGCACCGGGAAGAGCATGCAACTGCTCGTGGCGTGGGCGAGCAGGCGGTCCTGGGCGTCGACCAGTTCGGCCTGGGCGAGGGCGATGCGGCGGCCGGAGTTGAGCACCGTGCCGATGGCCCACACCCGGCCCGTGTCCACACTGATGGGACGCAGGAACTTCACGGTCAGGTCGAGCGAGGTGTACGCCATCCCCTGCGGGAGCGTGGACTGCACGGCGCAGCCCGCCGCCGAGTCGAGGAGCGTGGCGAACACGCCCCCGTGCACACTGCCGATCGGGTTGTAGTGCTCTTCGCCCGGCAGCAGGGAGAACACCGCCCGGCCGTGCTCCACCTCGTCCAGGGCGAAGTCGAGGGTCCGGCCGATCGGCGGAGCCGCGACCCGCCCCGCCTGCACCTCGCGCAGGAAGTCCAGGCCCGCCATGCCGCGCGCGGCCTGTGCCGGGATCGCGGGGTCGTCCCAGCTGTACGTACGCGTTCGCCCCACGGCCGGGTGCCTTCCTGTCGATCATCTGGCTTCTCGGGCTGAAGCTAGCCCTGCCACCGGCTGACTGTCAATGACGAAGCCAGGGAGGCCGGGGGCCTTACGATGACCGAATGGAGTGGCTTGAGGTCAGCACGGAGAACTGCCCCGTCCAGCGCGCGCTCGACGTGGTCGGGGAGAAGTGGACGCTGCTGATACTGCGCGACGCCGTCAACGGGGTACGCCGCTTCGACGGCTTCCAGCGTCACATCGGCCTCTCGGAGGCCGTCCTCAGCGACCGCCTGCGGAAGCTGACGGCGGCCGGAGTACTGAAGACCGTCAGCTACCAGGAGCCGGGACGGCGCTCCCGCAACGAGTACCGCCTGACCCGCAAGGGCTGGGACCTGTGGCCCGTCCTGATGGCGCTCGGCCAGTGGGGCGAGACGTACGCCGTCGGCCCCGAGGTGCCCCGCCCGATCCTGGACGTGACCCACACCGACTGCGGCGCCCCGGTCCGCGTCACCGTTCAGTGCACCGCCGAGCGCACCGCCCTGACCCCGCAGGACGTCAGCGTCCGGCCGGGTCCGGGCGCGGTCCGCCCCGCCTGAGCAGCGGATGGAGCGGATGGAACGGACACGGCAGAAGCCGCGCCCGCAGCATCCCGATCCCTGGCATGTGGCGGGGTGTGCGGGGCGGCGTCAGTGGACGGCGGGGGCGGGGGCGATCTGCCGGAAGAGGCCGATCAGGTCCGGGGCGACCCATTCCTCGGCGATCCGGTCACCCTCGAAGCGGTAGACCTCGACACTGCGGTAGCCGACCTGCCGCCCGGTGGCTTCGGACGTTGGCGACGAAGTCCTCGCTCAGCAGCTGCCCGGCGGCGTCGAGGTCACCGCTCTCCACCAACCGGTACGCGGTGCGCAGCAGGGCCATGTTCTTCTCGACGGCAGTGGTCGCGGTCATCCGGACGTCCTCTCGGGTGGCCGTCCCGTGAGCTCGGTTCGCTCCGGGCCGGATACCACTCAGTACAAACCCTGACGTCGCGCCAAGGTCAAACCCGGGGACGGCGGGTCACCGGCTCCCGGTGGCTCCGTTGCGGCGCGGGCCCGAGCTCTGCCGGCCGCCGGTGCGGGCGGGGCCGGGGGCCGGTGTCTCACGCAGTCGCTGAACGTGTTCCTGCTGGATGCCCTGGCTGAAGGTGAGGAAGTCCGCGACGAGTTCGAGCTGTTCGGCGGTGTAGCGCCCTATGACCTGCCGTGTGGAGTCCTCGAGGAAGGGGGCGATCAGGGCGTAGGACCGCTGCGAGGCTTCGGGGGTCACGCGCACCAGGGTGCGGCGGCGGTCGGTGGGGTGCGGGCTGCGGGTGAGGTAGCCGGCCTTCTCCAGGCGGTCGAGCATGGTGGTGACGCTGCCCGTGGTCAGCCCGAGCCGCGCACTGAGTGCGCTGGGTGCGACCTCCTCCGTGGACATGAGGATCTCCAGACACCGCAGATCCGTCTCGTTGACGCCCAGGAGGCGGGCCGTCTCGCGGTCATAGTCGTCGACGGCCGACTGGTAGGCCTGGACGGCTTTACCGAGCCTCGCGCCGATCCCCTCTTCTTCGCTTGACATTCAAGCTATCTCCGTTCATGGTGGACATCAGTTGCTCGACATTCAAGATACCCGAGATTCGAGCCAGCGCAGGGGCCGGACCACGTACCGGGCGACTCCGTCCGCCCGCTCCAGCCGCCCGCTCCAGCCCGGCGTCCCACCCCATTCCACCTCATCGAACAGAGAAGAGCTCCGCCATGCCCGAGATCACCTTCACCGCCGACGAGCAGCTCGTCCTGCAGACCGCCGCCCACGGCGTCGTCGGTCTGATGGCCGCCGCGGACCCCGGCGTCATCTCCTCCACCCGTTCCGGCATGGCCGGCGGCAAGGCCCTGTCCTCCGCGACCGGGGCCGTCGGCCGGGTCCTGGCGAAGAGCCCGAAGGGCATGGAGCTGGGCGGCAGGTCCACCGCGGACCTCGCCGACCAGGTCTTCGCCGCCCTGACCGCGTCGATGGCGCTGCTCAGGGCCAAGGCCCCGCAGGAGGTGGACACCTTCCGCGACACGATCGCCGTCGTGATGGACGCCGCCTCCCGCGCCCATCGGGGCGAGGCCGGTCCCGCCGAAGCCTCCATGATCCGCAAGATCACCGCGGCCCTCGACTCGGCCGCCTGACACCCGGCACCCCCGGTGCGGGACCGACCCCGGGCTCGCACCCGACGCAGCAACCGCCGGGCGTGGCGGACCGTTCGGGTCCGCCCTCCGCCCGGCCCGCGCCCGGTGTGACCACACCCGGCGTGGCCACACCCCCGGGGCCCAGCCGCACGGCACCCGCCCCACACCCGCTCCGCCGCCACGGCCGCGAGCCCCGCCACCGGAGATCTGCATGGTCACCACCGCCCCACCTGATGCCGAGTCCGGGTTCGTACCGGCCACCACCGGCCGCCGCCGCTCGATAGCCCTGTTCGTCGTCCTGCTGGCGATGTTCATGGACCTGCTCGACAACACGATCATCAACGTCGCGCTGCCCTCCATCCACCAGGATCTGGGCGGCACCTACGCCGCCGTCCAGTGGATGGCCGCCGGCTACACCCTTGCCTTCGCCCTCGCGCTGATCACCGGCAGCCGTCTCGGCGACATCTTCGGCAGGCGGCGCCTCTTCCTCACCGGAGCAGCCGGCTTCACGATCGCCTCCGCCCTGTGCGGGATCTCCCAGGAGCCCTGGCAGCTGGTCGCCGCCCGCGTCGTACAGGGCGTGATGGCCGCGCTGATGATCCCGCAGGTCCTGGCGATCATCCAGACCATGTACGCGCCCGCGGACCGCGGCAAGGCGATCGGCATGTTCGGCGCACTCGCCGGCATGGCCACCGTCGGCGGCCCCGTCCTCGGCACGGTGCTCACGAGCGGCGACATCGCCGGCCTGGGCTGGCGCTCGATCTTCCTGGTCAACGTGCCCGTCGGCATCGCCGCCCTCGTGCTCGCCGCCCTCTACCTCCCCGAGTCCAGGGCCCCGCACGGAACCCGCCTCGACGTCCCCGGCGTCCTCCTGTCCTCCCTCGCGCTGCTCCTGCTGATCTACCCGCTGATCAAGGGCCAGGACCTGGGGTGGCCCGCCTGGACCTTCGTCTCCATGGCCGGCTCCCTGCTCGTGCTCGCGGCCTTCGCCGCCCACCAGAAGCGCCGTACCCGCACGACCGGCTCTCCGCTGATCGAGCTCGGCCTGTTCCGCTACAAGTCCTTCTCCGGCGGCCTGCTGGTCAACCTGCTCTTCATGGGCGGCGTGGTCGGCTACTTCCTGGTCTTCACCGTCTACCTGCAGACCGGACTCGGCTTCTCCGTCATGCGCTCGGGTCTGACGAACCTGCCCTGGGGGTTCATGGTCCCCGTCTTCGCCGGCGTCTCCGCCGCCGTGCTCGCGCCCAAGCTCGGCCGGCCGGTCCTCCAGATCGGCCTGGTCCTGGACATCGTCGCGATGCTCATCCTGATGTGGACGGTCGGTTCCGGGGAGGTGACCACCCTCAGGCTCGTCCCCGCCCTGCTCATCGGCGGCATCGGCATGGGCCTGGTGGTCGCCCCGCTCCTCGACTTCACCCTCGCGGACGTCCCCGTGGCCCACGCGGGCTCCGCCTCCGGCCTCTACAACACGATCCAGCAGGTCGGCAGCGCCATCGGCATCGCCGGGCTCGGCGCCTTCTTCTTCAGCCGCACCGGCCACCACGTCCCCGGCCCCGCCACCTACGACCCCGCGCTCCAGCACACCCTGTGGCTGCCCGTCGCCGCCTTCGCCGCAGCACTCGCCGCCACCTTCCTGATGCCCGGGCGAGCCACCCACCACGACGCCGTCTGAACGGCGCCCCGCGCCCGTTCCCGCACCCCGACACGCATGCATGCCTGCACCGAGAGGGACACTCACCATGAAGGCACTGATCATCGGCGGCGGAATAGCCGGCCCCGCCACCGCCATCGCGCTCCGGAAGGCCGGGATCGACTCGGTCGTCTACGAGTCCCACCCCGGCGGCGCCGACACCATCGGCGTCTTCCTCACCCTGGGCTCGAACGGCATCGACGCCCTGCGCACCATCGACGCCGACGCCCCTGCCCTCGCGGCCGGCTTCCCGACCCCGGCGATCGACATGGTCTCCACCACCGGCAAGTCGCTCGGTCGGGTCCGCACGAGCCGCCCGGACGGAGACATCACCAGCAGGACCCTCAAGCGCGCCGACCTCTACCGCGCGATCCGCGGCGAGGCGGCGCACCGGGGCATCCGTATCGCACACGGCAAGCGCCTGGTCTGGGCGCAGGACACCGCAGACGGTGTCCGCGCGGTCTTCGCCGACGGCAGCGAGGAGTACGGCGACCTGCTCATCGGCTGCGACGGAATCCACTCCACGGTCCGGGGCATCATCGATCCCGCGGCCCCCGCACCCTCGTATTCCGGGCTCATCGGGCTCGGCGGCTACACCCGCGGGGTGCCCGTGGACGCGCAGACGGGCAGCTACCGGATGATGTTCGGCAAGCGCGCCTTCTTCGGCTACGTCCCCGCACCCGACGGCGAGGTCTGGTGGTTCGCCAACCTGCCCCGCCCCGCGGAGCCCGCCCGCGGCGAACTGGAGAACATCGGCCCCGAGCAGTGGCGCCGCGAACTCACCGAGCTCTTCGCCGAGGACACGGGCCCCGCCGCCGCACTGATCCGCGCCGCCCGGGCGATCACCCCGGCGGGCCCCATGCACGCCCTGCCGACCCTCCCCGTCTGGCACCGCGGCCGGATGATCGCCATCGGGGACGCCGCCCACGCCCCCTCACCGACTTCCGGCCAGGGCGCTTCGCTGTCCGTCGAGGACGCCGTCGAGCTGGCCAAGGCGCTGCGCGACCGGCCCACGATCGAGAGCGCCTTCGCGGCCTACGAGGCCCTGCGCCGCCCGCGCGTCGAACGGATCGTCAAGCAGGCCGCCCGGATCAACAACAACAAGGCCGCGGGCCCGGCCGGGCGGATCATCCGCGACCTGCTGATGCCGCTGGTACTCCCCAGGCTGGCCAACGGCGAACAGAGCCGGCAGACCTACGCCCACCACATCGACTGGGACACCACGACGGCAGCGCCGCCGCGCCCCGGCACCCGAACTCACCTTTGATGTCAGTGCGGTTCGCCCGACCGGGGCTCGGTACGGTGTCCACGTCAGTGCGCGGAAGCTCCGAACTCCGCGTGCTGCGGGTGGAAGCCGTACACCGCCTCGTCTTCCGACGGCGGAGCCGGGAAGGCGATCTGGCGGGCCTCGGCCCGTGCCAGCACCAAAAGGGTTTCGAACTCTTCGTCGGTCATGGGGTCCACCTCGCAGAACTCTCTACGCAGGTGATTCGTAGCAGGACCGCCGCAGGATTGGCCCGCCGGAATGACCGCGGGCCGGACCCCTTGAAGAGGGGTCCGACCCGTGACTGCCACGGCACCACCGGGGTGTTACTTGGGCATGAGGACGGTGTCGACGATGTAGACGTTGGCGTTGGCGGTCTTGACGTTGCCGCAGACCACGTTGGAGGTGTCGTTGACCTTGTAGGTCTCGCCCGAGCCGCTGGTGGTGAGCTTGGTCTTCTCCAGGGTGTCGAAGGAGCCCGACTCCAGCTGCTTGGGGGTCAGGGACTGCCCGACGACGTGGTAGGTGAGGATCTTGGTCAGGGTGGCCTTGTCGGCGAGGACCTTGTCGAGGTCGGCCTTCGGGATCTTGGCGAAGGCGTCGTTGGTCGGCGCGAACACCGTGATGCCCTGGGCGTTGTTGAGGGTGTCGACCAGACCGGCCTTCTTGACCGCCGTCACCAGGGTGGACAGCGCCGGGTTGTTGGAGGCGGCGGTCGCGACCGGGTCCTTGGCCATCCCGTCGAAGGAACCGGCGCCGTCGGCGGGAACACCGGCACAGGCCGGGCCGAACGGCTTGTCCATGGCCGCCGACGCGTCCGGCGTCGCGGCCTGCGAGGCCGCGGGAGCCTCGCTGCTCTTGTCCGCGGAGGACCCGGACGCCGAGTCACTGCCCGAGTCGGAGCAGGCGGACAGCGCGAAGGGCAGGACGGCCGCAGCGGCCACGGCGAGAGCGGTACGACGGAAACGCAGCGTGCTGGACATGAGGTAACTCCTAAAGAATTTCGAAGGGTTGAACAGGGAGAAAGATCTGGGCAGCCGACTTCTCGGCCGGTCCGGACGGGTGCCGGTCCCGGTACGGGCGCGGGTCAACCCGCGGTGGCGAAGCGGCTGTGCCGGTCCCTGGCACCGCCGGGGATGGTCCGGGTGCGTTCCTCGCGCCGGATTTCACGGTGCTGCGCCCGGGCGACGCCGGCGATCGTGACGGTCGCCGGGCGAAGCTCGAAAGCCAGCGGCTCACCGTTCATGGCCACGGCGGGCATCGCGTCGCGTCCATCCATGAGGTCCTCGACGGGCGAGCCCAGCGGCAGGTCGTCCAGGCGTACGCCGAGCCGGCGGGCGTGGCCGATGTACGGGCCGCCGACCGGCGGCGAGGATGCAAGACGTGCGAAAGGTGCCCACACCCTCCATTCGGCGTCAGCCGTCCGGCGGATTGGTCCATCCTCGAATCGGCGTTTCTCCCGGTCGGAGCGGGCACTGAGGGCACTGCGGGTGACGGTGCCGACGGCGGCAGGTTTCGCCCGATCGGGTGAGGACCGGGGGCCGGCGTGGTCCGCGGTTCCGGAGCTGTTCACCACGGCGGCACGGCGTGGGGCCGGAGCACCGCAGCCGTCCTCGGCCGGGCGGTCTTCCTCGGCAACGGCCTGCCTGCCCCTCCCCCCGGGCGCGGTCGCCCTCCCCGTACGACGGGTGGTGACGGCCCGGGCGCTGCCCCCGGGTCAGCTCAGGGTCAGGGCACGAGGAGGTCGGGTACGACCTTGCGCAGCCGATCGGCGCTGATCGCGCCCGCACGCTTGAGCACCGGTACCGGGCCCGTGAGGTCCACGATGGAGGAGGCGACGGCGGCTTCGGTGGGCCCGCCGTCGAGGTAGACGGCGACCGAGTCGCCGAGCATGCCCTGGGCGGCATCGCAGTCCTGCGGGGAGGGGTGCCCGGTCAGGTTGGCGCTGGAGACCGCCATCGGACCGGTCGCGGTGAGCAGCTCGAGGGCCACCGGATCGGACGGCATCCGCACCGCGACGGTGCCGTGGGTCTCCCCGAGGTCCCAGGTCAGCGACGGCTGGTGGCGGGCCACCAGGGTCAGTCCGCCCGGCCAGAACGCCTCCACCAGGGCCCAGCCCTGCTCGGAGAAGTCGGTGACCAGCTGGTGGAGGGCGTCCGCGGAGGCGACCAGCACCGGTGACGGCATGGCCCGGCCCCGGCCCTTGGCCTCCAGCAGCCGTTCCACCGCATCGCGGTCGAAGGCGTCCGCGCCGATCCCGTAGACGGTGTCCGTCGGCAGCACCACCAACTCGCCCCGGCCCACCGCCAGAGCGGCCGCGTGCAACCCGTCGGCCCGGCCCGACGCCATCGAACAGTCGTAACGAACGGCCATGGCCGCCCTCCCTCCCAGCGGGCCCTCGGCCCGCACGTCCTGACTCACCCCGGCAGGCTACCGGCACTCCCGCCCTGCCCAGGACCTGCCCAGGACCCGCCCAGAACCCGGCCGAGAGCGCGCCGTGGCCGGTTCGGCGGCACGGCTCGCGTAGCGTTCCGAGTTCAGCACCCTGCCGGCGAGAGAGGACATCCGCGATGTCGATGACAGACGGCCCGAGTCCGGACGTGGTCGTCGTGGGGGCGGGCGCAGCCGGGCTGGCCTGTGCGACCGACCTCGTCGCCGCGGGTCTGCGGGTCCGCGTGCTCGAAGCCTCGGACGCCGTGGGCGGACGGATGCGCACGGACCTGATCCAAGGATTCACGCTCGACCGTGGGTTCCAGATCCTCAACACCGCCTATCCCCAGGTCAAGCGCCGCCTCGACCTGCCTTCCCTGCGGCTGCGGGCGTTCACTCCCGGCGTCCTGGTGCACACCCCCGAAGGGCGGCGGCGGTTCACCGACCCCACCCGCCGCCTCCGGGACAGCGGTGACCTCCTCCCGGGCCGGCTCGCCTCGGCCCGGGACCTCGCGGCTCTCTCGGTGCTGTCCGCACGCGACGTGCTGACGCCCCCGGCGCGGCTGCGGGCCCGTACCGATGCCACCACGCTCGCCGCGCTGTCCGCCGCCGGTTTCTCGCCCCGCTTCGTGGAGACGTTCTTCAGGCCGTTCCTGTCCGGCGTCTTCCTCGAGGACCGGCTCGAGACCTCGGCGAGGTTCTTCCACCTCGTCTGGCGGACGTTCCTGCGCGGCACGGTGTGCCTTCCGGCCGGCGGCATCGGCGCCGTACCGGCCCAGCTGGCATCGCACCTCCCCGAGGGCGTACTGCACACCAACACCCCTGTCGCCGCGCTCACTCCGGACGGCGTGACGTTGACCGGTTCGGGCGAGCTGCCCGCGCGCACGGTGGTCGTCGCCACGGGACACGCTGCCGCCGCCCGGCTGCTTCCGGGACTGCCCGTACCCCGCGGCAGGACGGTCACGACCCTGTACCACGCCGCGGAGCGAACGCCGTTGGCGGAGCCCACGCTGCTCATCGACACCGAGCGCCGTTTCCTCAACACGTGCGTCCTCACCGAGGTTCACTCCGGCTATTCCCGGGACGGCCGCGCCCTGGTGGCGACGTCGGTTCTCGGAACGCCCGGGCCCGCGGAGGAACTGGCCATCCGCGCAGCCCTGTCCGAGGTGTACGCCGCGGACACCGAGACGTGGGAACCGATCCACCGTACGACCGTCCACGACGCGCTCCCGGCCATGCCCGCGCCGCTGCCGCTCTCCCGGACCACCCGCTTCGCACCCCACCGGTACGTCTGCGGCGACCACCGGGCGACCGGGTCGCTCCAAGGCGCCCTCGCCTCCGGCACCCGTGCCGCCCGTGAGGTCCTCGCCGACCTGCGCGGCTGAGGGGCACGCTCCGTCCCGCTCCCCCAGGTCGCCCCCTTGCCCACCTGGGGGGCGGGTGCCCCCTCTCCCGTCCCTCGACGCGCACCCAATCCACGCCACCGTCCGCTGCGAAGTACGGTTGAAGCCGCCGTGCCCGGCGGCGTGTCGAGCGGCGGGAGCGGTAGTGGTAGTGGTGGAACAACGGAGGGCAGGCGTGACCGGCAATCTGAGCCGCCCCACGACCGCCCCTCACGACCGCGCGCCCAGGACCGCCCCCGGTCCCGTCCTGATCCTCCACGGCCCGGGCGCCTGCCACCGCTCCCGCCGGCTCGACGTCCGCCAGATCCTCCCCACGGAAGGGACCACCCGATGAGGCCCGCCGCCGACCGCCTCGCCGATCTCCTCGGCCACTTCCTCACCGGCCCCCTCCCGGTACGGCTGCGTGCCTGGGACGGCAGCGAGGCCGGGCCGGCCGACGCGCCCCTGGTCGTCCTGCGCTCCCCCGACGCCCTGCGCCGTCTGCTGTGGCAGCCCGGCGAACTCGGCCTCGCCGAGGCGTACATCACCGGGGACCTCGACGTCGAGGGCGATCTCGCCCGGGCACTCGGCCAGGCCGGCAGGTCCGTCCGCGAACAAGGGATCCGCAGGCCTGGTCCGGCCGCGCTCGCGGCGGCCACCGCGCTCGCCGCGGGACTGGGCGTCGCGGGCCCGCCTCCCCGGCGCCCGCACGGCCGCGCCCGGCTCGGCGGCCGCCTGCACAGCACCTCCCGGGACCGCGCCGCCATCAGCCACCACTACGACCTGTCCAACGAGTTCTACGCCGTGCTGCTCGACCGGACGATGGCGTACTCCTGCGCCTACTGGACGCGCCCCGCCGATGCCTCGTACGGTCTGGCGGAGGCCCAGACCGACAAGCTGGAGCTGATCTGCGGCAAACTCGGGCTCCGCGAGGGCGACCGGCTCCTGGACGTCGGCTGCGGCTGGGGCTCGCTCACCGTCCATGCCGCCCGCGAGCACAAGGTGAGGGTCACGGCCGTCACCCTGTCCGCCGCCCAGCGGGACTTCGTCACCGCACGAGCCGTCGCCGAGGGCGTGGCCGATCTGGTCGAGGTCCAGCTCCGGCACTGGCGCCACATCGACGGCGGGGGCTACGACGCGGCCGCCGCCGTGGAGATGGGCGAGCACGTCGGCGACGCGGAGTACCCGCTGTTCGCCTCGATGCTGCACGGGGCGCTGCGCCCCGAAGGCCGCCTCCTCATCCAGCAGATGTCCCGCGGGGCGCATGCGCCCGGCGGCGGTGCCTTCATCGAGACGTACATCGCTCCGGACATGCACATGCGCCCCCTGGGCCGGACCGCGGACCTGCTGGAATCGGCCGGACTGGAGGTCCGCTCGGTCGAATCCCTCCGCGAGCACTACGCGACCACCGTCGACGCCTGGCGCGCCACCATCGAGGAACGGTGGGGCGACATCGAGGCCCTCGTCGGGGAGACCACCGGCCGGGTGTGGCGCCTGTACCTGGCCGGGGCATCCCTCGCCTTCTCCGAACGCCGCATGGGGGTCGACCAGTTTCTCGCCGTCCGGCCCACCCGGGAGGGGACCTCGGGCATGCCCGCCACCCCTCCGGGAGCCGGGTACGCCCGCGACGGCCGGCCGTGAACCTCGTGGGCCACACGCCGCCGGACACCACGGCGGCCCTGATCCCGGTCTTCCGTCACCGCCTGCCGCAGGAAGCCACGGCGGCGGTCCTCCTCCTGCACGGGGGCCGCGCGGACGCCCTTGGGCCGCCACCGCCCCTCAACCTGCCCGGACTGCGGATGCGGCCCTTCGGCGCGGCACTGCTGCGCGACACGTTCCACGACGAGGTCCTCGTCGCCCACGTCCGCTACCGGTACCGCGGATGGAACGGGCCGAACGCGCACCCGGTCGCCGACGTTCGGCGGGCACTGGCCGAACTGCGTGCGCTCACCGGTCCCGTTCCCGTCGTCCTCGTCGGGCACTCCATGGGGGGCCGCGCGGCGCTGCGCGCGGCGGCGGACCCCCAGGTCAGGGGAGTGATCGCGCTGGCGCCGTGGTGCCCGCCCGGCGAGCCCGCCGCCCAGCTGCACGGCCGCACCGTCATCGCCCTGCACGACGAGGCCGACCGGGTCACCAGTGCGGCCGGTACGTGGTCCCACCTGACGCGGGCCCAGTCCGCCGGAGCCCGGGTCCTGGGCATCGCCATGCCCCGTGGCGGCCATTCGATGATCCGCGACGCCCGCCGCTGGCACCGCATCACCGCCGAAGCCGCCCGCGCGGTCCTCGCGGACTCCGCGCTCGCGTCGGCGGGTCGCTGGACCGGAAGCCCCCGCCCGGCCCGGGACCTCCCGGCCGCACCGCCCTGGTGAAGCCCGCGGGCGAGCGGGCGGCCCCGGGAACGGAGTTCGCCCGCCGCCTCCGCGCAGGTGCTACCAGGACGACTTGGTGACCCCGGGGAGCAGGCCCGCATGGGCCTGCTCCCTCAGCCGTACCCGGGACAGGCCGAACTTCCGGAGGTACCCGCGGGGGCGCCCGTCGACGGCGTCCCTGTTGCGGACCCTGGTCGCGCTGGCGTTGCGCGGATGTGTGCGCAGCTCGGCTGCGGCCGCTTCCCGGTCGGGCTCCGTCGAGGAGGGCCGCCGGATGATCTCCTTCAGCTCGGCCCGCCGGGCCGCGTACCGATGGACGACGGCCTTGCGCTGCTCGTTCCGCGCGATCTTGCTCTTCTTGGCCATCAGACCTTCACCCCCCGGGCGCGGATCCGTGCCACCGCGGCCTCGACGCCGATCGCGTCCACGGTCTTGATCGCCTTCGCGCTCAGCCTGAGGCGGACATGGCGTGCCTCGCCGGGTAGCCAGTAGCGCTTGGTCTGGATGTTGGGGTCGAAGCGGCGGGAGGTGCGCCGGTGCGAGTGGGAGATGGCGTTGCCGAAGCCCGGCCGGGAGCCGGTCAGTTGGCAGTGTGCGGACACGGGGGTGCCTTCCTCTCGATCACGAGGGACCGTATTGAAAATGAGAATCGTTCCCATATACTAGCGCCATGGCACGCAACGAAGTACGCCCGATCGTCAAGCTCCGCTCCACCGCGGGGACCGGCTACACCTACGTCACCCGCAAGAACCGGCGGAACGATCCCGACCGGATGGTGCTGCGCAAGTTCGACCCGGTGCTGCGCCGGCACGTCGACTTCCGCGAGGAGCGCTGACCCCCACGGCCACGCGCACGACCACCACGCCCACCACCACTGTCTGAAGGACATCGCCGTGAAGCCCGGAATCCACCCCGCCTACGGCCCCGTCGTCTTCCGCGACAAGGCCGCCGACTTCGCCTTCCTCACCCGCTCGACCGCCACCAGCGACAAGACGGTCGAGTGGGAGGACGGCCACACCTACCCCGTCATCGACGTCGAGATCTCCTCGCAGAGCCACCCCTTCTACACCGGCACCGCTCGCGTCCTGGACACCGCGGGCCGCGTCGAGCGCTTCCAGCGCCGCTACGGGAGCGCCGAGTGAGCCTGCCCGTCGTCATCGTCGGCGGGCTCCACGCCGACGCCCGCAAGGAGGTCGTCGAACGGCTGCTCCGCTCCGTCCCCGGCAGCGTCGCGCTCCATCACGACCTGGCCACGGCGCCCTCGGGCACCGTGATGCGCCTGGTGCGCGACGCCTCGGGCGAGCTGTCCCGCGGCGAGGCGCCCCTGGTCAACGACTGCGCCTGCTGTGCGCTCCGCGAGGACCTGGTCCCGGAGCTGGAGCGGCTGGCCGGCAGCGGACCGACCCGGCTCGCCGTCGTCGAACTGTGGGACTCCGTAGAGCCGAGGGCGATGGCCGAGGTCGTCGTCCGGCACGGTGGCGGCGTACTCGACCTCACGGGTGTGATCACCGCGGTGGACCCCGCGCTCGTTCTCTCCTGCCTGGTCAACGGCGACGACCTGGCCGACGTGGGCCTGGCCGCGGCCGCCTCGGACCGGCGGACGGTCGGGGACACCTGGGCACGCCAGCTGGAGTACGCCCCCGTACTGGCCCTCGTCGACAGCGAGGACGCCACCGACGAGGACCACGCCCTCCTGGCCCAGCTCCATCCGACCGCCCGCCGGGTGCCGGCCCGGTCCGCCGAGCTGGCCCGGCTGGCCTTCGCCGGCTTCGACGTGGAAACGGCGGCCGCCGCCCAGCACCCGGCGTGTGCCCTGCTCCCGCAGGATGCGCAGGAGGCGGGAGTCGGCACCTTCGTCTGGCACAGCCGCCGGCCGTTCCACCCCGGACGGCTCTACGAGGCCCTGGAAGACCTCTGCTGCGCGGCTGCCCGGAGCCGTGGCCGCTTCTGGCTCGCCGACCGCCCCGACACGCTGCTCTCCTGGGAGGCCGCGGGCGGCGCCCTGTGCGTGGAGAACGCCGGCCCCTGGCTCGCCTCCCTGCCGGACGCCGCCTGGGAGCTGGTGCCACCGATGCGCAGGGCGGCCGCCTCGCTCGACTGGCATCCCGAGCACGGCGACTGCTGCCAGCACCTCGTCTTCACCTCCCCCGGGCTCGACCGCGACAACCTCGCCCGCCTCCTGGAGTCCTGTCTGCTGACGGAGGCCGAGTACGGCTCGGGGCCCGAAGCATGGCGGAGGCTGCCGGCCGCCTTCGATTCCCTCCTCGACCCCGCCTCCTGACCGGCCGCGCGCCGCCCGGTCGTGCTCGGGGCGTTCACCCCTCCGCCGGAAGGCCCGTCGTGCGCAGTCGGGCCGCCTCCCGTGCCGAAGCCGCGCGGGGTGCCTGGGACGCCAATGCCGACAGCAGCCCTTCCCAGGCGTCGGGGAGTCCCGCGTCCACGGCCGAGCGGTAGGCGGCGCAGGCCTCCTGGGACCTTCCCTGTTCCAGGTAGAGGGCGCCGAGCGCGGAGTACGCCTCCGTGTCACCGGCCTTGCAGCCACGGAGGTAGGAGCGCTCGGCCGCGGCCGGGTCGCCCAGTTCCTCGCGCACGCGGCCCAGCAGGGTCCAGGCGTCGGAGGCACCGAGGGCCGCGGCCCGCAGCACCGCTCGCCGGGACTCCTCCCGGTTCCCCGCCCGCTCCCGCATCCTGGACAGCGCGGCCCAGGCGGCGGGTGCTCCCCGGTCGGCGGCCAGCTCCGCGGCCAGCTCCGCTCCCGCCGCATTCCCGGCGCGTTCCCGGTGCCGCGCCAGCGTGATCCAGGCCTCCGCGTCACCGGCGCGGGCCGCCTCCGCCGCCGCGCGGGCGGCCCCATCGGCCTGGCCCCGCTCCGAGCGGGCCTCGGCCAGTGCGGTCCAGGCCTCCGGATCGCCGGTACGGGCCGCCTGAGCGGCGGCCTCCTCCGCGGCCGTGCCGTCGCCCTCCGCATCGGCGAGCAGGGCCAGTTCCCGCCAGGCCGCGCCGACGCCCAGGGCGACCGCCTCGCGATGAGCGGCGGCCGCTCCCCCCGTGTCGCCCGCCCCCTGGCGGAGTCGGGCCAGCTGCGACCAGCCTTCGGGGTTTCCCGCGTCCGCACCGCCGGTGGCCGCCTCCACGGCTGCCCTGGGGTCGCCGAGCAACCAGTGCAGCCGTACCAGGTGCGGCCAGGCCTCGGTGACGCCCGCGTCGGCCGCCCGGGCGGCGTGCCCCACCGCGCCGGCGAGGTCGCCGGCCCGTTCGGAGACCTGCGCGAGGCCGATGTGCCCCCACCCGTCTCCGGCCGTCACCGCCTGCTCGAACGCAGCGGCCGCCGACGGGCCGTCGGCCGCGCGCATCCGGCCGAGCGTCCGCCAGGCCAGCGTCTGACCCGCCGCGGCCGCGCGGGCGGCGACGGCGTCCGCGGCGGCCGGGTCCCCCTCCGGCACCTCGGATCTTATCGGCCCGGCTCGCGCTACACAGGGGTCAGTGCCACCCGGGCCGCATCGAGAAACGCCTCTTGTGCCACGGGGTGCTGGAGTCCGGGGGCGGTGGCGGCGAGGGAGCTGCGCAGGGTCTCCGCCGCCGTCGTCACGGGGTCCGGCCCTTCCAGACGTACGACATTGAGCGCCTCGCCCACCGCGCCCATCGCCGAGTCGTACTCCCGGCGCCCCGGGGACTCGTCCGCCGTTCCGATGGCGTTCTGCCAGGCCGCCAGCGCCAGTTGGGCGCTGTCGGTGCGGCCGAGGAACGTGACGTACGCGGCCCGCCGCACGGCCCGCTGGTTGGCCAGCGTCTGTTCGGTGAGCGTGCGGCGGGCCACGTCGAGCTGGGCGGTGGCCTGGAGATGGCCCGCGTCCCAGGCGGCGGCCGCCTGTTGCCGACCGGCCTCCCAGGCGGCGGAAGCCTGCCGCTCCCCCGCAGCCCAGGCGGCCGTCGCCTGGCGCTTGGCGGCGGCGAGGGTGAACACGCCCGTCAGTGCTCCGCCGCCTATCGCGGCCCCCGCGGCGACGAGCGCCGTCAGTACGGCATCGTCCACGTCAGCCGCCCAGCGCTGCCAGGACCACGGACCTGGCCTCCTCCTGGACCTGGCTCAGATGATCCTGCCCGAGGAAGGACTCCCCGTAGATCTTGTAGACGTCCTCGGTGCCCGAAGGCCGCGCCGCGAACCAGGCGTTGGCGGTGGAGACCTTGATGCCGCCGAGGGCGGCGCCGTTGCCGGGCGCCGCGGTGAGGACCGAGGTGACCGGTTCTCCGGCGAGGGTGTCGGCGGTGATCTGGTGCGGGGACAGCTTGGCCAGCAGCGCCTTCTCCTCCCGTGAGGCCGGGGCGTCGACACGCGCGTAGGCCGGGGCGCCGAAGCGGTCGGTGAGCCCGGCATAGTGCTGCGACGGGGTCTTGCCCGTCACCGCCGTGATCTCCGAGGCGAGCAGGGCCAGGACGATGCCGTCCTTGTCGGTCGTCCACACCGAACCGTCCCGGCGCAGGAAGGACGCCCCCGCCGACTCCTCGCCGCCGAAGCCGAGCGTGCCGTCGGACAGGCCGTCCACGAACCACTTGAATCCGACGGGGACTTCGACCAGCGGCCGGCCCACGTCCTGTGCCACCCGGTCGATCATGCTCGACGACACGAGGGTCTTGCCGATCCCGGCGCCCGCGGGCCACCGCTCCCGGTGCGAGAACAGGTACGAAATCGCCACGGCCAGATAGTGGTTGGGGTTCATCAGGCCCGCGTCCGGCGTGACGATGCCGTGCCGGTCGGCGTCGGCGTCGTTGCCGGTGGCGATGTCGTAGCGGTCGCGCTGTCCGATGAGCGAGGCCATGGCGTACGGCGAGGAGCAGTCCATGCGGATCTTGCCGTCCCAGTCGAGCGTCATGAAACGCCAGGTGGGATCGGTCAGCGGGTTGACCACCGTCAGGTCGAGCGCGTGCTGTTCGGCGATGCGGCCCCAGTAGGCGACCGAGGCGCCGCCCAGCGGATCGGCGCCGATCCGCACGCCGGCGGTCCGGATCGCCTCCAGGTCCAGCACGTTGGGCAGGTCGGCGACGTAGGTGCCGAGGAAGTCGTACCGGCCGGTGCCGGGTGCGGTGAGTGCGCGGGCGTACGGAATGCGCCGTACGTCCTTGAGCCCGCCGACGATGATCTCGTTGGCCCGGTCCTGGATCCAGGAGGTCGCCTCGGAGCCGGCCGGGCCGCCGCTCGGCGGGTTGTACTTGAAGCCGCCGTCGGCGGGCGGGTTGTGCGAGGGAGTGACCACCACGCCGTCGGCGAGGCCGGTGGTGCGGTTGCGGTTGTGGGTGAGGATGGCGTGCGACACCGCCGGGGTGGGCGTGTAGCCGTCGGCCTGGTCGATGAGGACGGTCACATCGTTGGCCGCGAACACCTCCAGCGCCGTGACGCGGGCGGGCTCGGACAGGGCGTGGGTGTCGGCGCCGAGGAAGAGCGGGCCGTCGGTGCCCTGCGCGGCGCGGTACTCGCAGATGGCCTGGCTGGTGGCGGCGATGTGCTCCTCGTTGAAGGCCGCCGCAAGGGAGGAACCGCGGTGTCCCGAGGTGCCGAACGCGACCCGTTGCCCCGGCTCGGCCGGGTCGGGGTGCAGTGCGTAGTACGCCGTGACCAGGCGGGCCACATCAATGAGGTCCTCGGGCCCGGCAACCTGCCCCGCTCGCACATCTTGCATCTACCCGCTCCTCCGCACGGCCGACCGTTGTGTCCGGCACCCATTCTGCCCGGCCCGGCCCGCCGGGGCGCGCACATGGCCGTCGTCGCGCCCCGCGCCGACGGGAACGGCGGCCCCGCAGGCCGGGCGGTGTGAGCCCGGACGTTCCGTCAGCGGGGAGCGGACCGCACCTTCCTCACGGGTCGTGACCGAGGGAATTCGAAAGGTAGCAATTAGGTGAATCCTTGACTGAATTCACGTCAATAAGCATCCACTTATTATCTCGATTTGATAACTACCGCCCCCGATAAGGCCTGGACCAATACCGCATGACGCGCGTAACTTCCCTTATTTCATTAGTCTTTGAGGGTTCATCAGATCTGACGGACAGGTAACGGAACGATTTCTCGAACCGCGCTCCTCTTTGTCCGAATTCTCCGCCGCATTCGTCTGGCAGGCTTCCGCGCACCCACTCATCCGACCTTTACTTGAGGTGCTCATGACAGTACGACGCAGACGGCCCGAACACCGCCGCAAGCCGAGGCGGTTGCTGATCCTCACCGCCGCCATGGCCTCGGCCGCGGTGATCGCCGCCGGCATCTCCTACTCCGGACTGGGCGACGACGCCCAGGCCGTGTCCGTGCAGGCCGGCACGGAGGCCACCGCACCGGCCGCCGCGCCCGCCCGGGACCAGGAGCCCCAACCCCTCGCAGCCGCACCCGCCAACGAGAACGCGCGCGGCATGGTCTACGACGGGCTCGCCCCCGCCCCGAAGGGCGACCGGTGCGCCGGCGTCTACCGGACCGGCGCCGGACTCTGCACCCACGGCCCGGACGCCCCGCCCAAGGGCGTCGACATAGCGAAGGACACGGCGCCCGCGGTCAAGGCCTCGGCGCCGGCGGCCGACCCGGCCCGACCGGCCTCCGACGACCCGGCGGCGAGCGAAGGCGGCGGGCGTCCTCAGGACGCGCCTGCGGCCGACGCCGACCGCGCGGCCGGCACATCCGCCGCGCCCGCCCCCTCCGCCGCCGGCCAGTCCGTCGCTGCCGTCGCCGCCGGCCCCGCGGGCCAGACCGTCCCGTGCGACGGCGACGGCAGCACGGGCAACCGCGTCCAGGTCGTGTACGTGCACGGCCCCGGCCGTGACCGCTACTCCGCTTACGTGGCCTCGTTCCGCAAGTGGGCGGCCGACGCCGACCTCATCTACTCCGCCAGCGCCCAGGAGACCGGAGGCATCCGGCACATCCGCTACGTCACGGCGGCCGACTGCACCCCGACCGTGCTCAACATCGAGCTCCCGGACTCCGCCCTCGCCGAGTTCAGCGCGACCAACGCCGCCCTCGCCGGCAAGGGCCTCGACCGCCGCGACCGCAAGTACATGATCTTCGCGGACAGCCAGGTCTACTGCGGCATAGGCACCTTCAACGGCGACGAGCGGCCCGGCCAGGCCAACCTGAGCAACTTCGGCCCCTCCTACGGCCGTACGGACTCCGGCTGCTGGGGCGGCCACACCGCGGCGCACGAACTCGGCCACAACCTGGGCGCGGTCAACAACAGCGCCCCGAACACCAGCCGCGGCGCGCACTGCACCGACGAGTTCGACGTCATGTGCTACTCGGACACCCCGTACTACCCGCAGATGCGCAACGTCTGCACCAACCAGGCCTCCGAGAACATCCTGGACTGCAACCACGACGACTACTTCCACACCAGCCCCAAGGCCGGCAGCTACCTTGCCACGCACTGGAACATCGCCGACAACCAGTTCCTGATGAAGAACAAGGGCGGCGGCACCGACCCCGGCCCGAATCCGAGCCCCTCGCCGACCAAGAAGCCGACGCCCGGCCCGACCAAGAAGCCCACGGGCGGACCGGCCGTGGCCGTCGGTCAGATCCAGTCGGACTCCGCCGTCGTGAGCTGGCCCAAGGTCGAGGGAGCAGCCTGGTACCAGGTCCTGCTGAACGGAAAGCACCTGGGCTGGGTCCAGTCCCCGGTGCTGCGCGTCTACAACCTCCGGCCCGACACCTCCTACACCGTCGCCGTCTCCGTCCGCGACGGCGCCGGCCGGGACAGCGGGGCGGGCAAGGCCGCGTCCTTCCGTACGAAGGGCACCGGCGGCGGAGCGACCACCCCCGGGACCCGGTACCTGCTCGGGAACGGCAGCACGGGCATGGCCGCCGAGGTGTGGGGCGGGCGCAGCGCCGACGGCACCGTGCTCGTCGGGGCGCGCTCCAACGGGTACGCGCAGCAGCAGTGGTACTTCGACGACGCGGGCGGCGGACTGGTCCGCATCCGCTCGGCGGTCTCCGGCAAGTGCCTGCAGCCGGGCGGCACTCCCGCCGCGGGCATGTGGGTCGCGCAGCAGCCCTGCGGCCGCGCCGGTGCGCAGAGCTGGAAGCTGACCGCCCGCGGTGGCGGGGTGAGCGTCACCGATCCGAGCGGCGGCTTCGCGCTGACCGTGAGCAGCCGTCCCTACTACGGGAACTGGCTGCTCGACCTCCAGCGCGCGGACGGCCGGGCCCCCCAGGTCTGGACCGTGCAGAAGGCCGGCTGACCCCGACGGCCCACTGAAGTCCCTCCGGCGGACGGCCGTGTCGCGCGGCCGTCCGCCGGCCCCTCACCCCACTCGGAGCACGCCACGATGCGCATACGAATCGCTTTCCAGGCCGTCCTAACCGCCGTCGGCCTGATCCTGCTGTCCCCGGCCGTGGCGCACGCCCACGGCGACACCGTGAAGGTGGTGGTCACCGGGCAGCGGGAGGGCCACGTCACCGTGGACCTCACCTGGGAGAACGACGGCGACGCCGTCGAGGAGGCGGTCGCCGCCACCGTGAACGCGGTCGGCGCCGACGGTTCCCGCACGCTGGGGCCCTGGCTCCTGGTGCGCGATCCCGCCGCGGCCCCGGCCGGCTGGACCACGGCCGAGTCCCTGCCGCCCGGCGCCTGGAAGGTCAGCGTGGACGTGGGCTTCCCCGCCCTCGGGCACGGCGCACTCGAAGTCGGCGTACCGGTGGTGGACCCGGCCCCGCCCACGGGCACCCCCGGCCCCCGCCCCGCAGCCCCGACCGGGACGCAGGCACAGCCCCCGACGCCGATGCCGACCCCGACTCCGGCTCCCGCCACGGCTTCCGAGGCCCCGGCGGAACCCGGCCCGGGTGCCGCCGTCTGGTGGACCACGGCGGGAGTGGCGGCAACGGCACTGGCCGGGGCGGCCGTCGGCATCCTCCTGCGCCGCAGACGGGCGCGCGGATAGACCGACTCATCTAGGGAAGCCGCGAAGCCGCCGGCGGCCCGGCCGGAGTCAGGGGGGATCCCCGGCTAAGTGCTGCGACCGGAAAGGTTCACCAGGTCACGAGGGTGAAGGGGACCTCCGCCGTCAGCGCAGCTCGGTGGCAGCCGCGCGCAGTTCGTCGAGTGCCGCGCGCGTGTACGTCGCAAGGTCGCCGGGGTCTTGGTCCGGGTCGGGGCCGGGGGCGGTCCAGCGGGCGAAGCCGGCCTTGAAGGCGAGGACTCCGAGTTCGGCGGCCACCTGCGCGGTCGGTCCGCCGACGCCCCGCGCGTTCAGTGCCTCGGCCATCACCGCGGCCAGGCCGACGCTCTTGAGCGCGTCGCGTTCCCGCAGCTCTTCGTTGGCCTCGATCGCGGCGTGCAGGAGCGGTCCGACCTCCCGGTTGAAGGAGGTCATCTCCCCCGCGGCCCGCTCCAGGCCCGCCGCCACCGCGGCCATCGGCGTCACGTCCGCCGGGGCGGATGCGATGCCCTCGGCCAGGAGGCGGCTGAGGACGTCCTGGCCCGCGGTGAGGATCTCCCGCTTGTCGCCGAAGTGACGGAAGAACGTGCTGCGGGTGAGCTCCGCGCGCTCGGCGATCTGCGCCACCGTCGTGGCGTCGAAGCCCTGCTCGGCGAACAGGCTCAGCGCCGCCATGACCAGGCGCTGGCGGGCATTGGGTTTCCATCTCGGCATACGGCGAGTCTAGGCGATGCGACACCTGTCGCATCGGGCGTACAGTGATGGGACACCTGTCGCATCACTGGCTGGAGTCCTCATGCATGTCTTCATCACCGGCGGAACGGGCCTGATCGGCTCCGCCGTCGTCGCCGAACTGCTCTCCCACGGCCACACCGTCACAGCCCTCGCCCGCAACGAAGCCTCGAGCGCAAAGGCCGAAGCCGCCGGAGCCCAAGTGCTCCGCGGCCAGATCACCGACCTTGACGTACTGCGCGCGGGTGCGGAGCAAGCGGACGGCGTCATCCACCTCGCTTTCAGCAACGACTTCAGCTCCCGGGAAGCCATCACCCGCGCCGTCACCGAGGAGGCTGCGGCGCTCACGACGCTCGGCGACGCCCTCATCGGCACGGACAAGCCGCTGGTGGTCGTGTCGGGAACCCCGAACACGCCCGGCCGCGCCTCGACCGAGAACGACCCGTTGCCGACCGACGGGCCCACCGCCGGACGCAGCCGGTCGGCGGCCCGCGTGCTCGGCCTCGCGGCGCAGGGCGTGCGCAGCTCGGCCGTGCGCCTGCCGCGTACCGTCCACCACCAGGGCACGGGCGGTTTCGCCGGAATCCTCACCGAGGCCGCCCGCCGCACCGGCGTCGCGGGCTACCCCGGCGACGGCAGCCAGCGCTGGCCGGCCGTGCACGCCCTCGACGCCGCCGTCCTGTTCCGCCTCGCACTGGAGAAGGCCCCGGCCGGAACCTCCTGGCACGCCGTCGCCGACGAGGGCGACGCCGTGGCCGACATCGCCGCCGTCATCGGCCGACGCCTCGGCCTGCCGGTCACGTCGCTGCCCGAGGAAGCCTTCGGGCCCCTCGGCCCGGTCTTCGCCACCGACCAGCCCTCGTCCGGCGCCCGGACCCGCACGGCACTCGGCTGGGAACCGACCCGCCCGAGCCTGCTCCAGGACCTGGAGAACATCCAGGCCTAGAGCAGGACCGCGCTCACACCTCGTCCGCCTGCTGCCCGTGCGGCTCCGTAGGACTCGGGCCCAGGGCGACGGTACGGGCCCGGTGCCGGAGGCGGTACACGACTCCCCCGGCGCCGCCCAGCGCGGCGAGGGCGGCGAAGACCAGGGCTACGGGCCAGCCGTATCCGGCGCCGTCCGCGGAGTCCGTGCCGGCGGTGGCCAGGACGACGGGAGCGGCGTATGCCGGGGCGGGCGGAGGGGAAGGCTGAAGGCTCCCCACCGGGTCCACGTGCCCTGCGGCGGCGAATCCCCAGTCGAGCAGCGCGCGGGCCTCCTCGTAGACGGCGGACCCGCCGCCCTCCTGGGGGTTCATGACGGTCACCAGCAGGGTGCGGCCATCGCGGCGGGCCGCCGATACGAGGGTGTATCCGGCATTCGAGGTGTAGCCGTTCTTGATGCCGAGGATGCCGGGGTAGCGCCCGACGCCGTCCTCGCCGGTGAGCAGCCGGTTGGTGTTCTCGATGCCGTACGTCCAGACGGGCTTCCCGGCGCTGTCGGTATCGCCGGGGAACGGGGCGTCGGCCTGGGCCGCGTACCGGGAGAAGGCGGGGTCCTTGAGCCCCGCGCGGCCGAAGAGGGCGAGGTCGAAGGCGGAGGAGACCTGTCCCTCGGCGTCGTAGCCGTCCGGCGACACGACGCGGGTGTCCAGGGCTCCCACGGCGCGGGCCTTGGCCCGCATCTGCGCCGCCGTTTCCTCCCAGCCGCCGTTCATCGCGGCCAGGACGTGGACGGCGTCGTTTCCGGAGCTGAGGAAGACGCCCCTCCACAGGTCGGCGACCCGATAGGTGCGGCCGGGGTCGAGGCCGACGGTGCTGCTGCCCTCGCCCACGTTCTCGAGCTCGGCCTCCGTCACGGTGTGCACCCCGGCACCTTGCAGCCGGGGCAGGGCCGTGAGGGCGAAGAGCGTCTTGAGGGTGCTCGCCGGCGGCAAGGACCGGTGGGCATCGTGGGCGGCGAGGACCTCGCCCGTTCCGGCGTCGGCCACGAGCCAGGACAGGGCGGAGATGTGATCGGGCAGCTCGGGAGCCCCTTTGCCCGACCGCACGTGGGTTCCGGGGCTGTGCAACAGGGACGCCGCCGGCAGGGCGGCGGGCCGGGGAGGCACCGGGTCGGCTCGGCCCACCCCGCCGAGACCCGGTGCGAGGACGATGCCGACACCGGCGAGAACGGCCGTGCCGGGAAGGAGCCTGCGGACACGTGAACTGATGAACATTCAGTCAGGCTAGGAGCGGCGCGGCACCTGCGCAGCGCACCGTGGGCCGACCGGCCCATCAGCACCTCTCCGCAGGGGGCACCATCCGTGGGAAAGACCTGAACCGGTGCCGGGAATCAGGCCGCGACGAGCTCCCGCTCGCGGTCCGGCGTCTTGGCCTTGGGCTTCTTGTTCGGCAGCGACAGCCGGAAGACCTTGTGCCACGCGGAGAACACCTGCTTGGGCAGCGGCCCGGTGACGTACTCCAGCTCGTACTTCTCGAACAGCGCGCGCACCTTCACCGCGACCTCGGCGTACCGGTTGCTCGGCAGGTCCGGGAACAGGTGGTGCTCGATCTGGTGCGACAGGTTGCCGGTCATGAAGTGCATGGCCTTGCTGCCGCTGATGTTCGCCGAGCCCATCATCTGGCGCAGGTACCACTGGCCGCGCGTCTCGCCCCTGATCGACCGGCGCTCGAAGACCTGCACGCCCTCGGGGAAGTGCCCGCACATGATCACCGAGTGGGTCCAGATGTTGCGGACCAGGTTCGCGGTGAAGGTGGCGGCGAGCGTGGGGAGGAACGACGGGCCCGACAGCAGCGGGTGGATCACGTAGTCCTTGAGCACCTGCTTGCGGATCTTGCGGCCCACGGCCCTGGCCCGCGCGCGGAACTCCGGGTTCTTGCGGCGGCGCTTGCTCAGGTTCTTGCCGAGCTCCAGGTCGTACGCCGCGATGCCGTACTCGAAGAAGCAGGCGTTCAGGAAGTTCCACAGCGGCTGGCCGAGGTGGAACGGGTGCCACCGCTGGTCCTCGTCGACGCGCATGATGCCGTAGCCGAGGTCGTTGTCCTTGCCGATCACGTTGGTGTACGTGTGGTGCAGCTCGTTGTGCGAGTGCTTCCACTGCTCGGACGGGGAGACGTGATCCCATTCCCAGGTGGTGGAGTGGATCTTCGGATCCCGCATCCAGTCCCACTGGCCGTGCAGGATGTTGTGGCCGATCTCCATGTTGTCCATGATCTTCGCCACGGACAGGCCGGCTGTGCCGATCAGCCACGCGGGCGGGAAGATCGAGAACAGCAGCACGCCCCTGCTGACCAGCTCCAGCTTGCGCTGCGCCGAGATGACCTTGCGGATGTACGCGGCGTCCTTCTCCCCGCGGTCGGCGATCACCTCGTCGCGGATCGCGTCCAGCTCGCGCCCCAGCTGTTCGATCTGGTCCGCGGTCAGGTGGGCGGTGGGGTCGATGGCGGTCAAGGTGCTCCTACCGTTCGATGTCGCAAGGGCCCGCCGCGGCGGACACACAGGTCTGGATGAGGACGCCCGGCTCGGCCTCGGTGATCTCGCCGGTGCGCAGGTCGCGTACGGCGCCCGACTTGAGCGGCGTGACGCAGCCGAAGCAGATGCCCATGCGGCACCCGGAGGGCATGAGCACGCCCGCCTCCTCGCCGACGTCCAGCAACGGCGTGGCGCCGTCCGCGTCGACGGTCTTGCCGGTGGCGCTGAAGGTGACCTCGCCGCCGTCACCGGCGACGACGATCCCGGGGCGGAAGCGTTCGGTGTGCAGGCGCTCCTGGATGCCGTGCGCGGCCCAGTGCTCTTCGGCGGCGTCGAGCAGGCCCGCGGGCCCGCAGGCCCAGGTCTCGCGCTCGGCCCAGTCGGGCACGAGTGCGTCGAGGCGGGCGATGTCGAGGATGCCGTCCGTGTCGGTGTGCACCTCGGTGAGGCGCAGCTTCCCGGCCGCGACCAGGTCGTGCAGTTCGCTGCGGAAGATCACGTCTTGCGGCTGCGGCGCGCAGTGGATCATGACGACGTCGTCGAACGCGGTGTCGCGCAGCATGCCCATCACGGGCGTGATGCCGCTGCCGGCCGTCAGGTACAGCACTTTGGCGGGCTTGGCCTGCGGCAGCACGAAGTCGCCGGTCGGCTGGTCGAGCTGGATCAGCGTGCCCGGTTTCGCCTTGCGGACCAGGTGGTTGCTGACCTTGCCGTCCGGGATCGCCTTCACGGTGATCGTGACGCGGCCGTCCTCGCGGTGGGTCGGCGAGGTCACCGAGTAGGCACGCCACAGGCGCACCCCGTCGACGTCGACCCCGATCCGCACGTACTGACCGGCCGTGTGGCCGCGCCAGCCCCGTCCCGGCCTGATCACGATGGTCGCGGCGTCCCCCGTCTCGGGGTGCACGGCCTCGATGCGCCCCCGCAGGTCGGCGCCCGCACGCAACGGGCTGACCAGGTCGAGGTAGTCCGACGGCAGCAGCGGCGTCGTGACCATCTCCAGCAGTTTCCACGCCCTACTGCGGAGGGCTGCACTCGTCATGGCCCCAGCTTGATACGCCGCAGGGCGTAAAGTCCTATCCGAAGGACGTGAATCTGATCGACCAAATTGTTCGCTAGGAACAAAACATGAGCCATGCCATCCGGAGGGCCACCGAACTGGCCCTGGATGAGACGACGGTCACAGCACTTCGGGCCGTGCTGAAGACCACCGCCGACGAGGTCGTCCAGGCGATCATCGACGAGGTCCCGTCCTACGCCAACGCCCTGTCGGGCCGCATGGGCGCCACCATCCGCCGCTCCGTCCGCACCGCCCTGGGGCACTACCTGGACCTCGCCAGCGGGAACGCGACGGGCGGCGACGGCGACGACGCGGCTTACGAGCTGGGCCGCGGCGAAGTGCGCGACGGCCGTTCGATGGACGCCCTGCTCAGCGCCTACCGCGTCGGCGCCCGGGTGGCCTGGCGAGGCCTGGCAGCGGGCGCCGTGCCCGCAGGTCTGCCCGCCGCCGAGGTCGCCAAGTTCGCGGAGCTGACCTTCGCGTACATCGACGAGCTCTCGGCAGCGAGCGCCGCGGGCCACGCCGACGAACTGGCCGCCCGGGGCCGGGCCCACGAGCGGCACCTGGAACACCTGGCGCGTGACCTCCTCGCCAGCGCGAGCACGGACCTGCTGCTGGCCTCCGTCCAACGGGCCGGGTGGCAGCCTCCGGTTTCCCTGACCGCGGTCCTGCTGCCCGCCGCCCAGGCCCGGCCCGCCTACCGCACGCTCGACCCGAACACCCTCGTCCTCGACGATCTGCCGGATGCCACCGGTGTGCTGCTCGTGCCCGATGCCGACCGACCGCATCTCCTGCGGCAGCTGACCGACCGCACCGCCGTCGTCGGCCCGGCCCGGCCGTGGACCCGCGCGTCCGCCTCATACGCACGAGCCGTACGCGCGCGCTCCCTCTCCTCTGACATCCGCGACACCGAGGACCACCTGCCCGAGCTGGTGCTGAGCGCCGACGCGGACGCGTTCGCAGACCTGCGGGCCCGAGCCCTCGCACCGTTGCGGACCTTGCCCGCCGCGACCGGACGGCGGCTGGAGGAGACGTTGCGGGCGTGGCTCCTGCACCAGGGCAGGCGGGACGACGTGGCGGCGGCGTTGTTCGTCCATCCCCAGACGGTCCGGTACCGGATGGCGCAGCTGCGGGAGCTGTTCCCGGATCTCGCATCGCCGCAGCGGGTCCTCGAACTGACGCTGGCGGTCGGTCCTCGGGGCGTCGGCTGACGCGCAGCTCTACCGTCCACGCCCACGACGCCCGACGCCCGCGTCCGCGCCTGATGGCAGCGCCCGCGCCCGCGTCCGCGCCCGCGAGCAGGTTCCGAGAGGCGGGGCCGCGACCGGGTGCGTGCTCGCGTTCCCTAGGGTGAGCCCATGTCTGACACGCTGAGTTCGCGAAAGACGGCGTCCGCACTACGTGCGTCCGCTCGGGTCTGTGCCGAGTTGCTCCTGGTCTTCGTCATGACGGCTGTGGCCTTGTGGCTTCTGGGCCGGATGTGGTCGGTGATCTGGCCCCTGGTCGTGGCCCTGCTGCTCACCACGCTGACGTGGCCCCTGGTCGCGTTCCTGCGCCGGCGCGGGTGGCCGCCCGCCGTGGCCGCGTCCTCGGTGACCGTGCTGTTCCTCGTGGTCGCCGCAGGGGTCGTGGCCCTGATCGCCGTGCCGGTGGCGTCGCAGTCCGGAGAGCTGGGCGACGGCGTGGTCAAGGGGATCCAGCAGCTGCGCGGGTGGGCTGCCGGGCCGCCGCTGAACATCGGCGACGCCCAGATCACGGCGGCGTTCGACAGCGCCGTCGACCGGGTACAGCACAGCGTCGGCACCACGGTGTCCACGGTCGTCACGGGTGTGAGCACGGTCTTCAACGGTCTGGTCACCGCCGTCCTGGCGCTCTTCCTGATGTTCTTCTTCCTCAAGGACGGCCCGCGGTTCCTGCCCTGGCTCACCCGACAGCTCCCCGGCCGGCTCGCCACGGACGTGCCCGTCGTCGCCGAGCGCGGCTGGGAGACCCTCGGTTCGTTCGTGCGCTCCCAGGCCTTCGTCGGTCTGCTCGACGCCGTCTTCATCGGGCTGGGGCTGTGGATCGTCGGGGTTCCCCTGGTACTGCCGCTGGCGGTACTGACCTTCGTGTCCGCGTTCGTGCCGATCGTGGGTGCCTTGTTCGCCGGCCTGGTCGCCGTACTCATCGCACTGGTCTCGAACGGTCTGACGGACGCACTGATCGTGCTGGTCATCATCATCGTGGTGCAGCAGCTGGAGGGGAACGTCTTCCAGCCGATGATCCAGAGCCGCGGTCTCGGGCTGCACGCGGCGGTGGTCCTGCTGGCGGTGACCCTGGGCGGCAGTCTGGCCGGAGTGGTCGGCAGCCTGCTGGCGGTTCCGGCCGCGGCGCTGATCGGGGTCGTGTGGAGGTACCTGCGCGAGCAGCTCGTCGAGCCCACCGCCGAGCCGGAGGCCGGCCGGGCCCCCACCGGCGCCACCCCGGCCTGAGCCGGACCGGCCTGCGCAGCCGAGTCGAGCGGGGCCGCGGGTCTACGGGGTGGTGAGCTGCGGAAAGGTGAAGGTGTAGCCCTGCGCCTTGAGCCACGGCAGGTACTCCTTGAGCGCGGCGACCGTCTCGCTGCGGTCGCCGCCCCCGTCGTGGAAGAGCACCGTCGGCTGGGCGGGCAGGTTTCCCTCCACCGTGGCGACGATCGCCGGCAGGCCCGGCCTGCTCCAGTCCTTGGGGTCCACGCTCCAGCCCAGCGGCCGCATCCCGCTCCCGGCCGCTATCGCACGGCTGTCGGGGGTGAAGGCGCCGCCGGGAGCACGGTAGTAGCGGACGGCGACCCCCGGCACGGCCCGCTCGATCATGGACTTGCCGTCGAGGATCTGCTGCCGCTGGTAGGCGACGGGCTTGTGGTCCATGGTCACGTCGTGGTCGACCGAGTGGTCGCAGAGGCTGTGCCCCTCGGCGGCGACGGCGCGCACCAGGCCGGGATACTGCTGCGCGCGGGTTCCGATCATGCAGAAGGTGGCCTTGACCTGGTTCTGCCGCAGCACCTCGAGGACCTGGGGCGTCCAGCGCGGGTCCGGACCGTCGTCGATGGTGATGGCGATGTCGTGACCCGGGCCCTGCGCCAGCCGGGAGATCCCGAGCGGAACCCCGGCCGGGCCGTGGCCGCCCACGGCGGATGACCGGTCCCCGGCCGAAGTCACCGCGGGCCCGTCGGCCGGGGCGGCCCGGCCGGCCGGCGCCGCGAAGGCAGGTGTGCCGGCGGCCGCCGACAGCACGATGGCGGCGGCGGCCGCCACGGCGGATCCCGCCCGGAGACGGCTTGCGGAACTGCGGGTGATGCCCATGGAGCGCTCTTCCTTCGGACTCGGCCCCCCGGTCTCCCCTAGTGCTGTGACCGGAAAGGTTCACCGGGTCACAGCACTGGCTGCCGGTCCAGGCTAGGCCGTGCGCACCGGCACCGTCCTCCCCCGATCGGCCCATCCGGGGACCCGGCACGGGCGGGACGTAGGGCCTCGTGCGGCGCCCGCGCGCGGCTCGCGTTGCCGGGGACGCATGGTCGGCGTTGACTGGGTAGGCGGGGGGAGACTTTCCGGCGCTCGCCGGAAGGAGATCATCGAACCTCTGGGGAGGACGCCCCGTGACGCAGGACGCGCAGCAGACCCCGTACACGACGAACAACGTCGGAATCCCGGTGGAGAGCGACGAGCATTCCCTCACCGTGGGATCGGACGGCCCGATCCTCCTCCAGGACCACTACCTGATCGAGAAGATGGCCCAGTTCAACCGCGAACGGGTACCCGAACGGGTGGTGCACGCGAAGGGCGCCGGGGCGTACGGCGTCTTCCAGGTGACGAACGACGTCAGCGCCTTCACCAAGGCCGACGTCTTCCAGCCCGGGCGCCGCACGGAGATGCTGGCCCGCTTCTCGACCGTCGCGGGAGAGCAGGGCTCCCCGGACACCTGGCGGGACCCGCGCGGATTCGCGCTGAAGTTCTACACCGAGCACGGGAACTACGACCTGGTCGGCAACAACACCCCGGTCTTCTTCGTGCGCGACCCGAGCAAGTTCCAGGACTTCATCCGTTCGCAGAAGCGCCGCCCCGACAACGGGCTGCGCGACCACGACATGCAGTGGGACTTCTGGACCCTGTCGCCCGAGTCCGCGCACCAGGTCACGCTGCTGATGGGCGACCGCGGCATCCCCAAGAGCTACCGGCACATGAACGGCTACGGCTCCCACACCTTCCTGTGGGTCAACGGCGCCGGCGAGAAGCACTGGGTGAAGTACCACTTCCACACGGACCAGGGCATCGACTTCCTCACCCAGGCCGACGCCGACCGGATCGCCGGGGAGGACCCCGACTACCACCGCCGCGACCTCACCGACGCGATCGCCGGCGGCGAGCCCCCGAGCTGGACGCTGTTCGTGCAGGTGATGCCCTTCGAGGACGCACCCGGCTACCGGTTCAACCCGTTCGACCTGACCAAGGTGTGGCCGCACGCGGACTACCCGCTGATCGAGGTCGGGCGGATGACCCTCGACAAGAACCCCGACGACTACTTCGTCCACATCGAGCAGGCCGCCTTCGAGCCCTCGAACCTGGTGCCGGGCATCGGACCGTCGCCGGACAAGATGCTCCTCGGGCGGCTCTTCTCCTACCCCGACGCGCACCGCTACCGGGTCGGCCCGAACTACACCCAGCTGCCCCCGAACCGGGCGCGCTCGCTGGTGTCCTCGTACGCGAAGGACGGTGCGATGCGCTTCGAGGCCTCGAACGCGGCCCGCCCGTACGCGCCCAACTCCTACGGCGGCCCGGCCGCCGACACCGCCCGCTTCGGCGAGCCCGCGGGCTGGGCCTCGGCGGGCGAGATGGTCCGGGAGGCGTACGCGCTGCGCAGCCAGGACGACGACTGGGGCCAGCCGGGCACGCTGGTGCGCGAGGTGATGGACGACGCGGCGCGCGAGCGGCTCGTGTCCAACGTCGCCGGACACCTGGCGGACGGCGTCAGCAAGCCCGTCTTGGAACGGGCCCTGCAGTACTGGCGCTCCATCGACCAGGGCGTCGGCGACAAGATCGCCGCACACTTCTGAGCAGCACCCTTCCGCGCCGCACACGGCCGAGGGCCCGAACCCCGTGGGGTTCGGGCCCTCGGCCGTGTGTGGCGGCGTCCGGTGCGGTCAGCCGTTGACGACGGCCTTGCGGCGGCGGAGCCGGGTCCGGAGCCGGTCCAGCCGGGGGTGGCGGGCACGGCGGTCGTGGGCGTGGCGGTCCAGCTCCTCCAGGAGGCGCTCGGAGCGCTTCTCGACGCTCAGTTCGTCCAGGACGCGATCGGCCTCGGCAAGGAGCGCACCGTAGAGCTGCCATTCGGCGGGATGGCGGTCGATCTGGCCGGGCAGCAGGGCGGCCAGCCGGCCGCGGCTGGTCCGGGCGGTGTCGAGCTCCTCGATGAGCCTGCCCTCGGCCTCCTCGGCGTTGGAGGTCACCTGGGCCGTGATCAGTTGCGCGAAGGACTCGACGGCCGCGGCGGTGTGCCCGTACAGGTCCCGCAGCGCGGCGGCCACCGGTGGGGGGAAGGCCGGTTCGTCGCCTCGCGCCTTGGCGAGGTCGGTGAGCGTACGGCAGGACACGCGCAACACCACCGCGCAGATCTCCAGGGTGTCGAGGCCGGTGCGCAGGACGAGGCGGAAGAGGACGCCTTCGCGCACGCGGGGGTTCAGGCGCAGGCTGTCCTCGGCCTGCCGCAGGGCGGCGTCGACCTCGGAGATGTCGCCGTCGAGCCGGCGGGCCTCGTGCAGCCGGGCCGCCGCCTTCTCCACCGTGGTGGCGTCCCCGGACTCGCTGCCGATGTGCACGAGCAGTGTCCCGATGCGGGCGGCGAGGTCGGTGATCGCGTCACTGGCCGGCCGGATCCAGACGGGCGGTACGAACAGGATGTTGAAGCCCAGGCCCACCGCGGCGCCGATCAGGGTCTCCAGGACCCGGTCCCAGGCGGTGTCCGCGACCTGGGTCACCCCGAGGACGAGCATGGCGCTGATGGCCACTTCGGGGACGAACTCCCCCGCCCGCACGACACGTCCCACGACGAGCGAGGCGAGGATGATCAGACCGAGGCTCCACCAGGTCAGACCGACCAGGGCGCTGAACCCGATCGCTATCAGGACCCCGGCGACGACGGCGTTGACGCGCCGGACGCCGGTGGTGAGCGTCGAGTAGAGCGTCACCTGAACCACGAGCAGCGCCGTCAGCGGCGCGGTGAGGGGCGCCGGTTCGCTGCTCAGGCGCAGGGCGACGACGTAGGAGACGACGGCCGCCGCGGTCGAGCGGACGGCCTGGACGACGGCGGGCTCCCGGTGCCGTCGGACGAGTTTCAGAATGGGGGCGAGTGCGTCTGACATGTACGGCCCCTGCCCCCGCATCCGGGAAACATCACCGCGGAGCGGACGTCCGTCCCCGGCCCTTCACCGGCCCTTTACCGGAGCCGGGGGCGCCCCGTCGGTCACGGCGGGCCCGCGACCGCCCCTACCGGTCACGGTCGTCGGGGGGCCGGTGGGCCCAGGGGTGCCGCAGCCGGATCCAGACGTCCCGGGCCTGGCGTCCGGCCGCGGTGCGACTGTGTGCCACGAGGCGCTCCGCCTCGCCCGACGTCTCGACCATGGGTCCGGAGCCGCGCAGGGGTTTGCCCGCCGTCTCGTGCAGGAAGAGCGTCGAGACGAATCCGATCACCCCGGCGACCATCAGGTAGTAGGCCGGGACCATGTCGTTGCCCGTGGCCTCGACGAGCGCCGAGGTGAACAGCGGGGTCGTGCCGCCGAACAGCGAGACGGAGATGTTGAACGCGATGGACAGGGCCCCGTACCGCAGGCGGGTGGGAAAGAGCGCCGGGAGCGTGGAGGCCGCCGTGCCGGCGAAGCAGACGAGCAGCAGGCCCAGGATGGCGCAGCCGATGGCGGGCAGCAGGATGCCGCCCTCGCGGATGAGCAGGAACGCCGGTACGGCGAGCACGACCAGGGCGATGCTGCCGGTGAGGAACACCGGTCTGCGGCCCCAGCGGTCCGAGGTGTGTCCCACCGCGGTGATGGTGAGCACCACGAGCAGCATGGTGGCCAGCACGAGGAGCTGGGCGGTCGTGTCGTTCTCGCCCAGGGTGACGGTCATGTAGGTCGGCAGGTACGAGGTCACCATGTAGTTGGTGACGTTGTAGAGGAGCACCAGTCCCATGCAGATGAGGACGGCCTGCCAGTGCTGGGTGAAGATCTCCTTGATGCGTCCCTTGCCGGACTCGCGGGCAGCCTCGGCGGGGTCCGCGTCGTCCCCGGCCTCCGCCGCCGCGTAGGCGGCCTCCTTCTTGAAGGCGGGGGTCTCCTCCAGCTTGAGGCGCATGTAGAGGCCGATCAGGCCGAGGGGGCCTGCCACGAAGAAGGGGATGCGCCAGCCCCAGTGCTCCAGGCCGTCCGTGCCGAGGGTCAGGGTCAGGACCGTGACCAGGCCCGAACCCAGCGCGTAGCCCACGAAGGTGCCGAAGTCGAGCCAGCTGCCGAGGAAGCCGCGCCGCCGGTCCGGGGCGTACTCGGCGATGTACGTGGTGGCGCCCGCGTACTCGCCGCCGGTCGAGAAGCCCTGGACGAGGCGGCACAGGAGGAGGAGCAGCGGGGCGAGGAAGCCGACCGAGGCGTACGTGGGCAGGAAGCCGACCGCGAAGGTACTGGCCGCCATCATGATCATGGTGGCGGCCAGTACCTTCTGCCGGCCGATGCGGTCGCCGAGGGGTCCGAAGACCAGACCGCCGAGCGGACGGACGAGGAACGCCGCGGCGAACGTGGCGAACGTGGAGACGACCTGGGCTCCGGGAGAGCTGGACGGGAAGAAGACCTTGCCCATCGTTCCCGCGAGGTAGGCGTACACGCCGAAGTCGAACCACTCCATGGTGTTGCCCAGGGCGGCAGCCGTGACGGCGCGCCGGACCTGCGGCCGGTCGGCGACGGTCACGTCCTCGCTGCTGAGGGTCTTCTTCCGGCGCCGCAGAAGGGTGCGGAGCATCCGGTCGGTCGCCGGGTGGCCGCTGCGGGGCGGCCTGTTGCCCGGTCCGGGCCCGGGCCCGGATCCGGATCCGCCTGCCGGTCCTGCCATGCGCTGGGCCTCCTGGCTGGTCGCCGTTCCCGCCTCGTCACCGGTCTTCGATTCTGTGCGCCCCGTCGCGGGGGCGCCCGTCGGGAGGGCCCGCCGGAGTGAAGGGCGCGAGCCGCCATCGGGCCGAGGGTGCGCCGGCGGTTCCCGGGGCGGCCCTCCCCCACGGGCACGCGGCCGGGCTCTGCCGCGGTCAAAACGCTGCGCCCGGCGGGAATCAATATCTGCCACCGCGACCTGAGAATTTAACGGATCCAGCGGGGAGAGTTTCTCCCGCAACGCGGCCGACGGAAATATGCACCACACAAGGTCCGCTGCAGCGTGCTACTGTCGATCTCGGTTGCAGTTTTGGTACCCAAGAACTTCAAGCGCCTCCAGTCGGAATCCGTTCCGCTGGAAGCGCTTTGTATTTCCCGGTCTTTTGCCGGGCGGGGCATCATCGCGGCGACACGGCGTCCGCACAGTGCAGTCGCCGATGTATTGCCCCAAAGGAGATATGACATGGCTGCTGGTACCGTCAAGTGGTTCAACGCGGAAAAGGGCTTCGGCTTCATCGAGCAGGACGGTGGCGGTCCTGACGTGTTCGCCCACTACTCGAACATCGCCGCCCAGGGCTTCCGCGAGCTGAACGAGGGCCAGAAGGTCACCTTCGACATCGCGCAGGGCCAGAAGGGCCCGACGGCCGAGAACATCGTTCCCGCCTAAGCACTGACACGCATGGTGCAGCTGGGGCCCGCATCCCTCGGGGTGCGGGCCCCAGCTGCACGCATTTCCCGCGGTGGGTTCACCCGCGGTATCGATCATGGAGACACTCGGCCGACCGGCTCTCTCGGAGCCGAACCCGAGTGGATTGTTTCTGGTTTGTCGCGCCCGTATGGCGCCACCCTTTTCAGCGTCTGAGCCCGTACAGATTTCCTGTCCGCCAGATCTGCTTCCGCATTTCCATTCGGCCCGTTCTCGCAATTCCCTGCGCCGCTCCTACGCTGCGGGAATTCCTTGATACGTGCCGTATCAAGGAAGGTTCCGCATGAACCCCACCCGTACGAACGAGCGCTCCTCCCGTACCCGCAGCCGCACCGGCGGCCCCGCTTTCGGCACCGGCTCGGGCTCCGGTTCGGGCCGGGGCAGCCGCTTCGGCTCATCGGCCCCGAGCCGCTCCGGAGCCCCGAGCCGCTCGGGCGGCTACGGTCGCCGGCCCGCCGCGATCCAGGGCGAATTCGCCCCGCCGAAGACGATCACCCCCGCGCTGCCCGCCGTCGAGGCCTTCGCCGACCTGGCGATGCCGTCCCAGCTGCTCGCCACGCTCACCCGCGAGGGCATGGCCACCCCGTTCCCGATCCAGGCCGCCACACTCCCCAACACCCTCGCGGGCCGCGACGTCCTGGGCCGCGGCCGCACCGGCTCCGGCAAGACCCTGGCATTCGGCCTCGCCCTGCTGGCCCGCACCGCCGGGCAGCAGGCCGAGTCGGGTCAGCCGCTCGCACTGGTCCTCGTACCCACCCGTGAGCTCGCCCAGCAGGTCACGGCAGCCCTCACCCCCTACGCCCGGGCGGTCAAGCTGCGCCTGGCCACCGTCGTCGGCGGCATGCCCATCTACCGGCAGGCACAGGCGCTGCGCGCCGGAGCCGAAGTGGTCGTCGCCACCCCGGGCCGGCTCAAGGACCTCATCGACCGGGGTGACTGCCGGCTGAACCAGGTCGCCATCACCGTCCTCGACGAGGCCGACCAGATGGCCGACATGGGCTTCATGCCCCAGGTCACCGCGCTCCTGGACCAGGTGCGTCCCGAGGGCCAGCGGATGCTGTTCTCCGCCACCCTGGACCGCAACGTCGACCTGCTGGTGCGCCGCTACCTGACCGACCCCGTCGTGCACTCCGTCGACCCCTCGCAGGGCGCGGTGACCACGATGGAACACCACGTCCTGCACGTGCACGGCGCCGACAAGCAGCGGACGACGACGGAGATCGCCGCCCGCGACGGCCGCGTGATCATGTTCCTCGACACCAAGCACGCCGTGGACCGCCTCACCCAGGACCTCCTCGACAACGGCGTCCGCGCCGCCGCCCTGCACGGCGGCAAGTCCCAGCCGCAACGGACCCGGACCCTGGCCCAGTTCAAGACCGGACACGTCACCGTCCTGGTCGCCACGAACGTCGCCGCCCGCGGCATCCACGTAGACAACCTCGACCTCGTCGTCAACGTGGACCCGCCGACCGACCCCAAGGACTACCTCCACCGCGGCGGCCGCACCGCCCGCGCCGGCGAGTCCGGCAGCGTCGTCACCCTGGTCACCCCCAACCAGCGCCGCGACATGACCCGCCTCATGCAGGCCGCGGGCATCACCCCGCAGACCACCCAGGTCCGCTCCGGCGACGAGGTCCTCACCCGGATCACCGGCGCCCAGGCACCCTCCGGCATCCCCGTCACCATCACCGCACCCGTGTCCGAGCGGCCCAAGCGCAGCACGGCCTCCCGTGGCCGGCGCGGGCCCGCCTCCGCCGCACGGCGCGCGAACGCGCGTCAGGTCGCATTCGACGCGGCCGCCTGAGAAGCCACGTGATCCGCACACTGACCCATCTCTGCAGGAGGAACCTCTTGACCCTGGTCCAGATGCAGCGCCGCTCCACGAACGCCGAACCGGCGCACGGCACGGTGGACCACGCCATGGAGGCGGCCGGGGCCGGGGCCGAGCACGCGAGGGGCTACCGCAAGGTCACCGCCCTGCCCGTCGTCGATGGACAAGGCAGCGCTCCGGGCATCCTCGCCCTCGCCCGCTGAACCACCTCACCGCGGTCGGCCACCTCACCGTGGTCGGACCGTTCCCCTCTTCGCCTTGTGAGGCAACATGCGCTGTGTCATCGCCCGCTTCCCGTTCGACCTGACCAAGAGCGGCGTCCTGGAGACGATGAAGGGCATCAAGCCCGAAGAGGTCACCGGCGACTCCGTGATCATCGGCCGCCGCACCTACCCCGTCAAGCAGGTCGGGCAGGTGATCACCCGCCAGGACCGCCGCGACTTCAGTGCCGGCGAAGTCCTCCGGGCGATGACCCAGCTCGGCTTCACCTGCCGCGGCGCCCTTCCCCGGCCCGCCCTGGCCACGCGCGTGCTCAGCCCGCTCCAGCGGGCCTCCGCGATGCTCGGCACCCCCGTGACCGCCTGACCGCTGAGCCCGGCGCACGCCGCCACCCGCACAGCGAAGAGGGGCCCGACCGGCACGCGCCGCTCGGGCCCTTCCGCGTACGTACGGTCGGCGGAAGCGTGAGGATCACGGTGCCGGCCCGTCTCCGGTCGGCCCGTCTCCGGCCGGCCCGTCTCCGGTCGGGCCGATCACCCTGTCGTTGGGACGGGCCCCGCGGCCCTCGTGGTGCAATGGGGGCCTGTCCGGTGCCGCCTCGGCGCGGATCGTGCATCCGGGACGAAATCCCCGGGCGGCATTGAACTGGAGGGGCCACTGTGACCGCAGGAGAGCCGGGCGGCGGGCGGACGTCCCGCCCTGCCGCGAGCGCGAGCCGCCGCGGTGAGCCGATGACCCTGGCGGGGGCGCTGGAGGCTGCGGAGGCCGCCGCTCCGGTGGAGTCGCTGGACGTGGTCGCGCGCATGCTCAAGGAGCACCTTCAGGCGGCGGCCGTGTCGTTCCTGATCACCGACTTCACGGGCAGTTCCGTCGTACGTCTGGGAACCGCCGACAGCATCGACACCGACGAGCCGCCCCGGCGGATCCTGCTGCGCGGCACCCTGTACGAGGACGTCATCCGCACCCAGCAGCCGCAGGTCGAACGCCGGGGCGAGGGTCAGGACGTCCGTGTGGTCGCCCCGGTCACCAACCGCGGCGACGCCATCGGACTCCTCGAACTGTTCCTGCCCGCCGAGCCGGGCCCCGACGCGATGCGGGAGATCGGCGAGACCGCGCACGCGCTGGCCTACATCGTCATCGCGAACCGGTCCCACACCGATGTGTACCAGTGGGGCCGGCGCACCAAGCCGCTGAACCTGGCCGCCGAGATCCAGCACCGTCTGCTTCCCGCCTCCCTGGCGTGCGAGGCCGCGCAGTTCGCGGTCGCCGGCGCCCTGGAGCCCGCCGAGCATGTCGGAGGCGACACCTTCGACTACGTCATCGACCGTGACACCGTCCAGCTGTCGGTGACCGACGCCATGGGCCACGACGTGGACGCCGCACTGCTCGCCACCCTGGTGGTGGGCGCCCTGCGACGGGCCCGGCGGGAAGGCGCCGACCTCGCCGAACAAGCCCGCCAAGCCGACCGGGCCATGCGCGAACACGCCCGCAGCGGCTTCGTCACCGGCCAGCTGCTGCGCATCAGTCTCCTCGACGGCAGTACCGAGTTCGTCAATGCCGGACACCCTTGGCCGCTGCGCATGCGCGCGGGAAAGGTCGAGGAGTTCGTTCCGCGGGTCGACCGGGCGTTCGGCCTCAACATCCGTCCGTCCGAGCCCAACACCTACCGTGTGCAGAGCCTGGATCTGCGGCCCGGTGACCGGCTGATCATGCTCACCGACGGCATGCTGGAGCGGCACGCCGAGAACCTCGGCCTCGCGGAGCTCGTCGTCCGGACCCGCGAGCTGCATCCCCGCGAAGCCGCCCGCACCCTCATCAAAGCGGTCGTCGACGCCGCCGACGGGCACCTCGACGACGACGCGACGGTCATGTGCCTGGACTGGCACGGCGTCCACCACTCCGAGCGCGACGCCGCCCACGGCGCCGATCTCACCGACGCCTCACCACCGGCACGTACGTGACCCGCCCGGCACCGGTGACAGGCCCGACCGGCATGATCACAGAAGCTGTCCGGCCGGCGCCCCGCCCGGGTCGTCGGCCAGCCCGATCGTGACCTTCACCCGCTTGCCCACGGGCTCGCGCCGTACCTCGAAACTCCGGCACACCGCCATCGCGATCTCCAGGCCGTGCTGCCCGATCCGGCTCGGATCAGCCGAGCTCACCGCGGGCAGCTGCGCGGCGGTGTCCCACACGCTGATCTCCACGACGCCGGCGCTCACCTCGAGCTCCAGCAGACACGGCCCGGGCGCGTACTTGTAGCTGTTGGTCACCAGCTCGCTGACCACCAGCTCGACCAGGCTCATGGCACGGTCCGACACCGGAAGCCCGTGAACGGCCTGCACGTCGGTCATGAAACCGCGGGCGGCACGCCTGGCCCCGGCGATCGGTTCACTGCCGTCCAGCGCCATGGCCGACACGATCGGGCGGCTGCCCAGCAACTCACACTCGTCTTGGAGCACCACAGCAGCCATTCGCCACCTTCATCCCGAGCAAGCCGGACGGCTGCTTCGAGCCGGATACCCCGAAACTGCGGCCCTACACAAGATCACGAGATGAATGCGTCGTCGGACTCTCAGTCCAGGTGGAACACCTCCGTCAGCGGTGCCATCGCCTGGTCGGCCGGCGTGCCGTCCAGGTGCTCGAAGTAGCGGGACATCTCGGCCTGCCAGCGGGCGTTCACCTCGGTGGCGGACATCGCCTCGCGGGCCCGGTCGAAGTCCTCGGTCTCCAGGTAGCCCACGAGCAGGCCGTCCGGTCGGAGGAACAGGGAGTAGTTGGTCCAGCCGGCGGCCCGGAGGGCATCGAGCATCTCCGGCCAGACCTGGGCGTGGCGCTCGCGGTACTCGTCGCCCAGTTCGGCCTTCACCTGGAGCAGGAAGCAGATCCGGTGCTTCGTCATGAGACACCGATCCCCGCCAGCTGCATGTAGTACACGCCGAACTGGTCGGCGGTGAGCGTGGTGCCGGTGACCTTCACGTACCGCGCGGTGGTGGCGGCGAAGGTGAAGGAGAGGCCGCCGGCTCCGGGGCGCGGGTACGAGCTCCTCGATACGACGGTGGTCCAGTTCGTACCGTCGGCCGAGACCTGGACGGTGAAGGCCGACGGGAAGCCGCGCCCGGTGTTCGGTATGTCGTCACGGGGGTACAACGTGACCTGGCCGATCCTTGACGGGCCGCCGAGGTCCACCCGCGCCCACTGCGTGGTGTTCGGGGTGGCGGACCCCGCGCTGCTCCAGCCCGAGGAGTTCCACAGGTCGGTGTGATGGGTCCCGTTGGTGAGGTTCGCGGTCAGCCAGCCCTCGTTGGGGTACTCGACGGAGCTGGAGGTGGTCGCCGTGCGGCCCGGTGCCAGATCTCCGCCGACGGCCTCGATCTCGGCGAACTGCATCCGGTAGTCACCGAACTGATCCCTGCTCAGGTTGGTCCCGGTCACCTTCACGTAGCGCGCGCCGACCGTCGCGAACGGGAAGGTCTGCGCCGTGGCGCCGGGCCTCGGGTACCCGGTCCGGGTGGTGACCGTGGTCCAGTTCGTGCCGTCGGTGGAGGTCTGGACGGTGAAGTCGACCGGGAAGCCCTGACCGGCGTTGGCTCCGTCGCTGCGCGGGTAGAGGTCCACCCGGCTCACCGGCCGGGTCGCGCCCAGGTCCAGCCGCATCCACTCGGTGTGGTTGGTGGCACTGCTGCCGGAGCTGCTCCATCCCGCGGCGTTCGGCGCCGACGGGCGCTGCCCGTCGACCGCCGAGCGGATTCCCCACCCGTCGGCCTCGTACGAGCTGGAGGCGGTGACGGCGGCGCTCTCCGCCGGGGCGAGGGAGGTCGGCACGATCCGGGCGTTCCAGAAGTTCGCGCTGGCGCCGCCGGTGACCAGACCCACGTCGCCCGCGGTGAACGCCGCGTCGCTGACGGTCAGCACCGGCGCCTGCCCGGTCCCGGAGTAGACCTTCAGCGTGTTTCCGCGTGCCACGACGCGCAGGCGGGTGCGCTGTCCCGGTACGTAGCCGGGCACGGACGCCTGGCCGATCCTTGTGCCGCTGCGGTAGACGAACACCTGGCCGTTGTCCCGCTGGGCGATCAGGTAGCCGGAGTCCAGGTCCGTGCCGTTGGCCGAACGCATCATCAGACCGGCCCAGTTGGTGCTTCCGCCGGACGAGCTCACTCCGGTGATCTGCAGGTCCACGCCGACCGAGACGTCGGTGTAGCCCCGGCCGCGCAGGTAGGAGACGTATCCCCAGTTCGCCGACGCGTCGGACTGCGCGTACCGGGCGCCGCTGGTCGACCAGGTGCCGCGGGTGTGGGTCCAGAAGTGGTCGCCGCCGCCGAAGTCGTCCGTGAACGGCAGCGCCAGATCATCGGATTCAGACGCCAGCTCGTCGAGGAGCTGCTTGTGCCGGCCCTCGACGCTCCATCCGGAGGGGTCGTACGCCGCCGGGTTGGTGATCAGCGTCTCGGCCAGGGTGCGTGCAGCCTGCGGCTTGACCGCGGCCAGCTGCTGCAGCAGTTCGAAGTCCTGCAGGCCCGCGGTCTGGGCCTCGCTGCGGAGGCTGTCGTAGATGCCGTAGGCGGCCTTGTTCGGGTAGACCAGCCAGCTGTCTCCGGTCTGGCCGGTGTTGAAGGTGTCGGCGGCCGGGTACGGCTCGCTGAAGCCGTCGTGCCAGTAGTTCCAGCCCCAGTGCAGGTAACCCTCGCCGCCGATCTTCCAGGTCAGCCAGGGGATGAGCCGGGTCCCGCTGAGGTGGTTGCTGGTGAAGCGGTTCATGTACGAGCCCTGCGGGAGGATGCAGCTGTACAGCCACAGGTCCTTGCCGCCGATCCGGTAGCTCTGGTAGAGCGCGACGTTCGCGTCGTAGGTCGACGAGAGCGGGGTCTGCGTCGACAGATGGGCCGCGTCCCCGGTGAAGGTGGTCAGCTGCGCCTCGTTGGTGCGCGGGTTCGGGAAGTACCGCTCGTAGAGGGTGTAGAGCCAGTTGGCAGCCGTGGCCTGTTGGGTGGTCGTGGGCTCGTCCAGGGCGCTCATGTAGAACGTGTCCGTCCAGCCCTTGGCGTCCAGGTGCGCCTTCAGCGCCGGGAAGAACTGGTTCAACCAGTTGTTGGTGTCCGGGCAGCCGTTGGCCGGCGCGGAGTTGGGCTGGCAGAGGGCGTGCTTGACCGCGCCGCTGACGCCGTTGGCCGGCACCAGGGTGTCGAGGTGCGGACCGGAGGCGGGCGGCTCCAGCAGGGTCGGGGTGTAGAGGTACTGCATCGCCCCGGCGCTGACGAAGAGGTTGACGAACCGGTCGAAGGTGGACCAGCCGAAGGTGAAGCGGCCCGCGGCGTCGACGGTGGTGTCCGGGATCAGCAGGGCCACCGGGTCGGCGTAGATCACGTTGTTCCGGTGCCGCGCCATGTTCGCCGCGATGTTCGCCTCGACGGTCCACCAGTTGGCGTCGTACATCTGCACGCCGTACTCGTTCGGGATCGACGCCTCGGTACCGGCGTAGTCCCAGCCCGCCGAGGAGAACCAGTTGTTCATCTTGAACGTGGACTTCGAGGTCGGCGGGATCGTGGCGCTGTACACGGTCACCGACACCGGCACCGTGACGGCGCCCAGGCTGCTGTTCACCCTGGCGCTGCCGGTGTAGACGCCCGGCGCCTGACCGGCCGGCACGTAGACCTGGTAGAAGGCGGCGTACGTGGTGTTCGCCGACACCGACTGCGGACTGTTGTCCATCAGCGCGTCGTAGTAGGCGGTCCCACCGTCGGGCGGGTTCTGGACGTTGCCGACCTTCTGGATGTTCGGGTGGTTGTACTCGTAGCGCGTGGTGACGTTCGCGGCGGGAATGACCGCGCCTCCGGGGCCCGTCAGCGCCCCCGAGGTGACGGACACCCCGGTCTGCGCGGAACCGGACCGCACCAGGATCTGCGCCGCCTCGTAGGCGTTGCGGGCCGCGTACAGCTCGATCCCGGTCGGCGCCCCGCCCGGCGGGGTGGTCGAGGTGAAGGGCCGGTCGGTGGCGTCCAGGACCCACACGGTCGGCCCGGCGGCAGCGCCGGCCTGAGACGCGGCGAGGATGGCCGGCGGCACTGCGGACAGTGACAGCGCCAGGCACACCAGGAGACGCAGGGATCTGCGGCGACGCGTGCGCATGGAAACCCTCCGAGCTCTGAGAATGTGGCTTCGAGGGCCGAACAGTCCTTTTTCTCAGACCTGTTCGGCCCGCCCGCAATTGTTTTGCGGCGCGTCTTTCGGTCGACGCGAGGCCTCGCTGTTCGGAGTCCTGGTGACGGCGTGCGGGCAGCTCACAGCAGGGACGGCGAGGTCGGGGATTACACGAAGGGCAGCCGCTGGTCGCGCGATCGCATCGGGAATATGTGCACCCGGCCACCTGACGGCCAGTACGTTTCCCTTCGGTAAAGGGAGTATTTCCAGATCGACGGATCCACAACCATGGGAACTTGGGCAATATTTGACCGATCGTCACTCTCTGCACGAGGGGACGTGGTGCCGCGTCCGCGCGTGCGTGCGTCCATGCGTGCGGCTCAGGTCAGGCGAGCCCCACACGGGCGGCCGCGGCGTCCCACGCGCGGATGTCTCCGGAGGGCTCGTAGCGCCGCAGGCGCTGGGTGCGGGCGACCAGGCGGCGCATGGCACCGCGGTCCCCTACCAGGCCGTGGGTGCGGGCCTGGACGAGGATGTTGCCGATGGCGGTGGCCTCGGCGGGGCCGGCGATGACGGGCAGGCCGGTGGCGTCCGCGGTGAGCCGGCACAGCAGGGCGTTGCGACTGCCGCCGCCGACCAGGTGCACGGCGCGGATCGTGCGACCGGTCAATTGAGCCGCCTGGTACAGGGTGTGACGGTGCGCCAGAGCCAGGCTCTCCAGGATGCAGCGGACGACGGCGCCCTGGTCCTCGGGCAGGTGCTGGCCGGTGCGGGCGCACCACTCGACGAGGCGGGCCGGCAGGTCGCCGGGGGCGAGGAACTCGGGGGCGCCGGGGTCGACGAGGGCCACGAACGGGCGCGCGGCGGCGGCGCGTTCGAGCAGCTCGGTCAGATGGTGCCGCTCACCACGGGCGCGCCAGGTGCGCTGGCTCTCGCTGAGGAGCCACAGGCCCATGACGTTGCGGAGGTAGCGGACCGTGCCGTCGATGCCGAGTTCGTTGGTGAAGTTGGCGGCGCGGGAGGCGTCGGTGAGAACGGGGGCGTCGAGTTCGAGGCCGACGAGCGACCAGGTGCCGCAGGAGATGTAGGCGAACTCCTCCGTGTCGGCGGGGACGGCGGCGACCGCCGAGGCGGTGTCGTGGGAGGCGACCGCGACCACGGGGGTGCCGGGGCGCAGGCCGGTGGCGGCGGCGACGTGCGAAAGGACGGTGCCGGCGTGGTCGCCGGGGCGGCGCAGTGCGGGCAGGAGGGCCGGATCCAGGCCGAGCGCGGTGAGGACCGGGGCGGACCAGGCGCCGGTGCGGGCGTCGTACAGGCCCGTGGTGGAGGCGTTGGTGACTTCTGCGCCGACGGTTCCGGTGAGCCAGTGGGTGATCAGGTCGGGCAGCAGGAGCAGGGTGCGGGCCCGGTCGAGGTGCTTCTCGGCGGCGAGCTGGAAGACCGTGTTGAACGGCAGGTGCTGAAGGCCGGTAATCCGGTACAGCTCACGGGCCGGGAGGCGGCACCAGACGGCCTGGACGGCGGCGGCGCCGCGCGGGTCGCGGTAGTGGAACGGGTTGCCGAGGAGCGCGCCGTCTGCGTCGAGGAGCCCGTAGTCGACGGCCCAGCTGTCGATGCCGACGGAGGCGAGGTCCCAGCGCGCGGCGGCCTCGCGGAGGCCGTCCAGAACGCCCTGGTACAGGCCGAGGGCGTTCCAGTGCAACCCGTCCGGGAGCTGGACGGGAGTGTTGTCGAAGCGGTGGGTCTCGGCGAGGTCGAGGCGGTCACGGCCGACGGTGCCGACGAGCACCCGTCCGCTGGTGGCGCCGAGGTCCGCCGCGGCGAAGGCGGCCGGGGTGTCCGGGGTCCGGGGCGTCACGGCCGCCTCAGCGCAGGAAGGCCGCGGCGACGCCGGCGTCGACGGGGATGTGGAGGCCGGTGGTGTGGGCGAGGTCGCCGCCGGTGAGGGCGAAGACGGCGGCGGCGACGTGCTCGGGCAGCACCTCGCGCTTGAGGAGGGTGCGCTGGGCGTAGAACGCGCCCAGCTGTTCCTCCGCGATGCCGTAGGTGGCGGCGCGCTGGGCACCCCAGCCGCCGGCGAAGATGCCCGAGCCGCGGACCACGCCGTCCGGGTTGACGCCGTTGACGCGGATTCCGTGTTCGCCCAACTCGGCTGCCAGGAGACGAACTTGGTGGGCCTGGTCGGCCTTGGTGGCGGAGTACGCGATGTTGTTGGGGCCCGCGAAGACCGCGTTCTTCGAGGCGATGTAGACGAGGTCGCCGCCCATACCCTGCCGGATCATGGTGCGGGCGGCCTCCCGGGAGACGAGGAACGAGCCGCGGGCCATGATCGCGTGCTGCCGGTCCCAGTCCTCGGCGGTGGTCTCCAGCAGCGGCTTGGAGATGGAGATGCCCGCGTTGTTGACCACCAGGTCGACACCGCCGAAGGCGAGTACCGCGGTGCGGAAGGCCTCGGCGATCTGCTCCTCGGAGGTGACGTCGACGGTGACGGCCACGGCCCGGTCCGGGCCGCCGAGTTCGTCGGCGACGGCCCGGGCGGTGGCGGTGTTGACGTCGGCGACGACGACGCAGGCGCCTTCGGCGGCCAGGCGGTGGGCGATGGCCCTGCCGATGCCGGAGCCCGCGCCGGTGATCAGGGCGACGCGAGTGGCCAGCGGTTTGGGCGCGGGCATCCGACGCAGCTTCGCCTCTTCCAGTGCCCAGTACTCGATGGCGAACTTCTCGCGCTCCTCGATCGGGGCGTAGCGGGAGACCGCCTCCGCGCCGCGCATCACGTTGATCGCGTTGAGGTAGAACTCGGCGGCCACGCGCGCGGTCTGCTTGTCCCTGCCGAAGGAGAACATGCCGACGCCCGGGACCAGGACGACGGCCGGGTCGGCGCCGCGCATGGGGGGCGAGTCCGCGGTGGCGTACCGCTCGTAGTAGGCCCGGTAGCCGGCCCGATAGTCGGTGTGCAGCTTCCCCAGGCGGGCGATCGTCTCGTCCAGGGGGGCGCTGGCGGGCAGGTCGAGCAGCATCGGGGCGATCTTGGTGCGCAGGAAGTGGTCGGGGCAGGAGGTGCCCAGGGCGGCCAGGCGGGGATGCTCGGCGCGGGCGAGGAACTCCAGCACGGGCGCGGCGTCGGTGAAGTGGCCGACCTGCGGGCGGTCGGTGGAGGCCAGAGCGCGGATGACGGGGGCGAGCGAAGCGGCGCGCCGGCGGCGTTCGGCCTCCGGCAGGGCTTGATGGCCGTCCAGCCGCGGGCCGAACGGCTCGGCCTTGCCGTGGCGGGCCAGGAAGGCCTCGGCCGTGCGGATGATGTACAGGGCGTTGGCCTCGCACTCCTCGCTGGTGGCGCCCCAGGCGGTGATGCCGTGACCGCCGAGGACGCAGCCGACGGCCCGCGGGTGGGTCCGCCGGAGCTCGGCGATGTCCAGGCCGAGCTGGAAGCCGGGTCGGCGCCAGGGCAGCCACGGCACCGCGTCGCCGAAGCAGGCGGCGGTGAGCCTTTCGCCGTCGGCGGCGGTGGCGAGCGCGATGCCGGAGTCGGGGTGCAGGTGGTCGACGTGCGCGGCGTCGACCAGGCCGTGCATGGCGGTGTCGATGGACGGAGCCGCGCCGCCCTCGCCGTGCAGGCAGTACGCGAACGCGGCGACCATCTCGTCCTCCCGTTCCACGCCCGGGTAGGTGTCGGCGAGGGCGCGCAGGCGGTCCAGTCGCAGCACGGCCAGCCCCCCCTCGGTGAGGGTTCCGAGGTCGCCGCCGGAGCCCTTCACCCACATCAGGTCGACGGGCTTCCCGGTGACGGGGTCGGTGGCGGCGCCCTTGGCAGAGGTGTTGCCTCCGGTGTAGTTGGTGTTGCGCGGATCCGATCCCAGCCGGCGGGAACGGGCGAGGAGGGCGGCGACGACGGGGTGCTGGGCCATGGCGGGAGCGGCTTCCTTCTCGGGTGGCGGGGCGCTCTCGTGGGGGTGCGCGAGGAGGGTGCGGGCCGGCCCGCGCGGCCGCGGGGTCAGGCCCCCCAGCCGGCCTGGTCGCCGCCCACCCGCTCGGCGACGATCTTCTCGGCCCAGCCGCCGGCCCGGTAGGCCGCGACCGGGTTCGGGTCTCGTCCGGACTCGGCACGGACCTCGGCCAGCAGCGGACGGACGTCGGTGGCGTAGGCGTCCATCAGCACCTCGTTGGCTCCGAGTACATCACCCGCGTTCTGAGCGGCCGACAGGGCCGGGCGGTCGACCAACAGGGCCTTGGCCGTGGCCTCCTGGACGTTCATCACCGAGCGGATGATCGCGGGGATCTTCGCCTCGATGTTGTGGCACTGGTCGAGCATGAACGCGACGCCGGCCTCGGGGGCGAAGCCTCCGTTCCCGGTGACCTCGTGCAGGATCCGGAACAGCTGGAACGGGTCGGCGGCGCCGACCATCAGGTCGTCGTCCGCGTAGAAGCGGGAGTTGAAGTCGAAGCCGCCGAGCTTGCCCTCGCGCAGCAGGAACGCGACGATGAACTCGATGTTGGTGCCGGGGGCGTGGTGCCCGGTGTCGACGACCACCGCGGCCCTGGGCCCGAGCCGCAGGCAGTGCGCGTACGCGGTGCCCCAGTCCGGGACGTCGGTGGCGTAGAAGGCGGGCTCGAAGAGTTTGTACTCCAGCAGGATCCGCTGGTCTTCGCCGAGCCGTGCGTACACCTCGGACAGGGCCTCGGACAGACGTTGCTGCCGGGCCGAAATATCGTCCTGGCCCGGGTAGTTGGTTCCGTCGGCGAACCACAGCTTGAGGTCGCGCGAGCCGGTGGCGTCCATGATGTCGACGCATTCCAGCAGGTGGTCGAGAGCCTTGCGGCGTACCCGCGGGTCCGGATGGGCGACCGAGCCGAGCTTGTAGTCGTCGTCCTGGAAGACGTTCGCGTTGATCGCGCCGATCTCCAGCCCGAGCTCACGGGCGTGGGCGGACAGCGCACCGTAGTCCTCGACCCGGTCCCAGGGAATGTGCAGCGAGACCTTCGGGGCGACACCGGTGGCGGCGTGCACCTGGGCCGCGTCGGCGAGCTTCTCGAACGGGTCGCGGGGAACGCCTGCCTGGGCGAAGACCTTGAAGCGGGTTCCCGAGTTCCCGTAGCCCCACGAGGGCGTCTCGATGCACTGGGCCCGAAGGGCGTCCTTCACGGCGGATAGGTCGGCCACCGGAGCACCTCCACGATGTGAATCGTTTCAGAACGACGGTAGGTGGCACCGCGGGAGGCGTCAAGGCACCGACGGAGCAGCGTAGTTGTGATGTCTTAGCCTGATCTCAGGGCCGGCCGTCGGAGCCGGTGAAACCTTTCAATGGTGGGACATGGGCGGCGCGGCGAGCATCAAGGACGTGGCACGGGCGGCCGGCGTGTCGGTCGGCACGGTCTCCAACGTGATCAACCGGCCGGAGACGGTCGGCGAGGAGACCCTGGCCAAGGTCCGGGCTGCGATCGGTCAACTCGGCTATGTGCGAAGCGAGTCGGCCCGCCAGCTGCGCTCCGGCAGCAGCCGGGTCATCGGTCTGCTGGTCCTCGACCTGGGCAACCCGTTCTTCGTCTCCGTGGCGCGCGGGGCCGAAGAGGCGGCGCGCGCGGCGGGCCTGGTCGTGATGGTCTGCAACAGCGCCCAGCGGCTCGCCGACGAGGCGGACCACCTCGCCCTCTTCGCGGAGCAGCGGGTGCGCGGGGTGCTGCTGACACCGGCCGACGCGGAGGGGTCGGGAGCGGCGGCGCTCCGTCGCGGCGGCGTGCCCTTCGTGCTGGTGGACCGGATGGCCCCGGGGCTGGAGGCCTGCTCGGTGTCGGTGGACGACGTCGGGGGCGGCGCCCTGGCGGCCGGGCACCTGCTGGCGAGCGGCCACCGCCGGATCGCTTTCGCGGGGGGCCGCCACCGGCTGCAGCAGGTAGCCGACCGTCGCAGCGGCGCGCTGCGGGCGCTGGCGGGCCGCGACGCCGTCCTGCTGGACCTGGAGGTGGACGGGCTGGACGTGGCGGCGGGCCGCGACGCCGGCGCCCGCCTGCTGGGCATGCTGCCGAGACCGACCGCGGTGTTCTGCGCGAACGATCTGCTGGCCCTCGGGATGCTGCAGGCCGCGTTCGCGGCGGGCCTGCGGGTACCGGAGGACCTCGCGATCGTCGGCTACGACGACATCGAGTTCGCCGCGGCGGCCGCGGTGCCGCTGACCTCGGTGCGCCGGCCCGCGGCGGCGATGGGGCGGACGGCGGCCGAGATGCTCACCGAGGAGACCGGCCCCGGCGGCGCGGCCCACCGGCACCGCCAGGTCGTGTTCGAGCCGGAGCTGGTGGTGCGGCGTTCGACGCTGACCGTCCCGCTGCCCGGCTGAGCTCGGCGTCGCCGTACCGGCGCGACGGCCGTCGGCACGGCACCTCGACGGCGCGGCGGGGGCGGCCACGCCGGACTCGTAGGCGAGGGCGGGGACTTGGGCGGGCTCTCGCAGCCGACCTCGGTCTCCGTCGGCTCGGCCCGGTATCTCGCCGGTTTGGCCGAAAGACCTGGTGCGCCCCGCCCCGCCTGTGGTTACCTGGGCCCATGACCGTACTCGTGACCCGTCGCCACGTCGACTACGTGCGTGTCACGACCACGGGTTGTCCCGTCACCGGCTGACGCTGCGCCGCGCGGCACAGACCCGCGCTTCCCTTCACCCCACGTACCCGTCGTACGCGGTCCCGTCCTGCCCGGACTCGGCTGCTGTCGTCCGGGAACCGTCCGGTGCCGGGGCCCGGTACCACGGTGACCGCCGGCGCGCCGCCCTCGAAGGCTTCCCGGCGCCCCGGCACAAGGTGCCGCGTCCTCCTTCGCGCAGGGCGGCATCCCCGCCTCCCCACCGTTCGTCCGCACCTCCGAGGAGACCCATGAGCCAGCCCATCGACGCCGTCACCGCAGGTCACACCCCCGAGAGCGAGCCCGCGGGGGCCGCGACGCCGGCCTGGTCCTTCGAGACCAAGCAGCTGCACGCCGGTTCCGCTCCCGATCCGACCACCGGCGCCCGCGCGGTCCCGATCTACCAGACCACCTCGTTCGTCTTCCGCGACACCCAGCACGCCTCCGACCTCTTCTCCCTCGCCGAACCCGGGAACATCTACACCCGCATCCACAACCCCACCCAGGACGCACTCGAGCAGCGCGTCGCCGCCCTCGAAGGCGGGGTCGCAGCCGTCGCCCTCGCCTCCGGGCAGGCCGCGGAGACCCTCGCGATCCTCAACCTGGCTTCCGCCGGCGACCACATCGTCTCCAGCGCCTCGCTCTACGGCGGCACGTACAACCTGTTCCGCCACACCCTGCCGAAGTTCGGCATCAAGGTCTCGTTCGTCGACGACCCCGACGACCTCGGCGCCTGGCGGGCCGCCGTACGACCGCGGACCAAGGCCCTGTTCGCGGAGACCCTCGGCAACCCGCGCGGCAACGTCCTCGACGTCCGGGGCGTCGCCGAGGTCGCGCACGCGGCGGGCCTGCCGCTCATCGTCGACAACACCGTGCCCACTCCGTACCTGCTGCGCCCCATCGAGCACGGCGCGGACGTCGTCGTCCACTCGGCGACCAAGTTCCTCGGCGGACACGGCACCACCCTCGGCGGCGTGGTCGTCGACGCGGGCACCTTCGACTTCGGCGCGCGCCCCGAGCGCTTCCCCGACTTCACCGAGCCCGATCCCAGCTACCACGGGCTGCGCTACTGGCCCGCCCTCGGACCGGGCGCGTACGCGGTCAAGCTGCGCGTGCAGCTGCTGCGCGACCTGGGCCCCGCCATCGCGCCGCATTCCGCCTTCCTGCTCCTACAGGGCGTGGAGACGCTGAGCCTGCGGCTGGAGCGGCACTCGTCGAACGCCCAGGAGCTGGCGCAGTGGCTCGAACAGCGCGACGAGGTCTCGGTGGTGCACTACCCCGGCCTGCCGTCCAGCCGCTGGTACGAGGCTGCGCGCCGCTACCTGCCGCGCGGCACCGGGGCCGTGCTCTCGTTCGAACTGCGGGGCGGTGTCGAGGCGGGCCGGCGGTTCGTGGACGGGCTGGAACTGTTCAGCCACCTCGCGAACATCGGCGACGTGCGCAGCCTCGTCATCCACCCCGCCTCCACCACCCACAGCCAGCTCGACGAGGAGCAGCTCGCGGCCACCGGCACCACCCCGGGGCTGGTGCGCCTGTCCGTCGGCATCGAGAACCTCGCCGACCTGAAGGCCGATCTGGAGGCCGGCTTCCGCGCCTCGAAGGAAGCGTCCTGAACCCCGCCACAGCGGCCCCGGACACCGCGCCCCTCCCTCCTGCCACCGGTGCGTGGCGGGAGGGGGAGCCGCCGGGCCGCCGCCAGTGGCACCGGCGCACGCGGCCCTTGGCGCTGGAGGCGGGCGGGGTGCTGCCGGGAGTACGGCTGGCGTTCGAGACCTGGGGCCGGCCGGCGCCCGACCGTTCGAACGCGGTCCTCGTCCTGCACGCGCTGACCGGCGACAGCCATGTCGCGGGCGCCGCCGGGCCCGGTCACCCGACCTCCGGCTGGTGGGACGCGCTGGTCGGCCCGGGCCGGGCGCTCGACACCGACCGCTGGTTCGTGGTGGCGCCCAACGTCATGGGCGGCTGCCAGGGAAGCACCGGGCCCGCCTCCCCGGGCCCGGGCGGGCGCCCGTGGGGCGGTTCCTTCCCCCGCCTGACCCAGCGTGACCAGGTGCGGGCCGAGGCCGGACTCGCGGACGCGCTCGGCATCGGGCGCTGGGCCCTGGTGATCGGTGGATCCATGGGCGGGATGCGGGCGTTGGAGTGGGCCGTCGGTGAACCGGGGCGGGTGGCCGCGCTGTTGCTGCTCGCCTGTCCCGCGGCGGCGAGCGCGGACCAGATCGCGTGGGCCACCGCCCAGATCCACGCCATCCGAGCCGATCCCCACTGGCAGGGCGGTGACTACCACGACGCCGGGCCCGGGCAGGGGCCGCACACCGGGCTGGGCCTCGCGCGCCGCATCGCGCACATCACCTACCGGTCGGCCGGGGAACTGCAGACCCGCTTCGGCCACGAGGCCCAAGAGGGCGAGCAGCCCTGGCTCGGCGGCCGGTACCGCGTCGAGTCCTATCTCGACCACCAGGCCGTCAAGCTCCCCCGGCGGTTCGACGCGGCCAGCTACGTCACCCTGGCCGAGGCCATGAACACCCACGACATCGGGCGGGGCCGGGCAGGCCGGCGGGCGGCCCTCGGCCGGGAACGGGCCCGTACGGTGGTGGCCGGGGTGGACGCCGACCGCCTCTACCCGCTCGTACAGCAGGAGGAACTGGCGGCCGGGATCCCGTCCGCGGACGGGATCCGCATCATCCGCTCCCCGTACGGGCACGACGGGTTCCTGTTGGAGACGGAGCAGGTCGGCGCTCTGGTACGGGAGCTCCTGGACGGCACCCCGGATCCACGCACCCGCCCCGCGGGCTGACGGGCCGAAGGCCCGGCCGGCGAGTGCGTCAGGCGGGTCGGTCCGAGCCGGCGCGGGTGGCCTCGAAGCGGTGGAAGGCCGCTTCCTGCCGCCACTCGACCCGGGCCTTCAGGTCGCGGGCCAGGAACCCGGCGCAGCGGTCGCCCGGGCGGTCGTTGCCCTGGCGTTCCCCGGCACAGGGTCCGGTCGGCTTGTAGCCGGCGCGGAGGTTGCGGTTCCACAGGCCGCGGCCGGGCAGGAAGGAGTGTTCCAGGGACGCACGGGCCAGGTCCCTCAGTTCGGGGTAGCCCAGACCGTACATCTCGGCGGCACGACGGTACTCGTCGGTGATCTCGATGCGGGAGACGCCCGGGTCGTCCGTGGCGAGGACGACCGGCACACCGTGACGCCGGTACGTCGCGAACGGGTGCGCGTCACCGGAGACGCGCAGGATCTGCTCGTTGCTGTGGAAGGGGACCTCGACCGCGATGCGGTGCTCGGCCATGTAGCGCATGAGGGATTCCCAGCGGTCCTCGTGCAGGACGGACACACCGTGTCCGATCCGCTCGGCGCGCCCCGTCTGGGCCGCTTCGCGGATGTGGAAGGTGAGGTCCTCCGGCTTGACCAGGCCCGGTACGAGCTCGCCCGCGTGCAGGGTGATGTGCGCCTTCGGGTACTGGGTCTTGAGGTAGTTCAGCATCCGCATGTGGAGGCGGTAGTCGCGCAGCGCGACCTCGCCGTCCTCCGGCTGTACGAGGTTCACTGCGACGAAGCGCGGGTCCCGCTCCGCCAGCCGCATGCCGAGCGCCATCTGCGTGAACACCCGCTCGGGGCTGCCGAGCCGGGCGACCTGGGAGATCCACCGGTACGGCAGCGAGCAGGCCCTGTCGGGCCGCGGGGTGTCACAGTGCGCGGCTGCCTTGAACTCCGCGTCGGTGGCGTCGGCGTCGGCTCGGGCCTGGCGGACGACCGCGTCGAGTCCCCCGCCCGCGAGGAGCTCGTCGTGCATGCGGTCGAGGTCGGCGTCGTAGCCGACCCGGTCGGCGAGAGTGCGGGCCCGGTCCGACGCCGGGGAGATCATGGTCTCCAGGTAGAACTGGTTCTGCCGTGCGGCGGTGTTGGCCACCTCCGCGAGCATCCGGCCGGGATGGCGCCAAGTGACCTCGCCGAACTTGCCGAAGGTGGCGAAGAAATGGTCGTGGCCGTTGCCGTCTGCCGGAAAGTCCTGCATCGACCAGGCGCGGATCACCTGCCCGCGGAACGCCCCGTCGGTGACGGCGTCCGCGGCGGGGCGAGTCCCCGGTCCGCACGGCGGCGGGAGCGCGGTGGTGGTGTCGGTGGTGATGCACAGGCCGTCCCCGGCGGCGAGTTCGATCAGGAACTCGGTGCTGACCGCACCGGACAGGTGGTTGTGCAGGTCGCCTCCCTTGGGAAGGCCGGCGAAGAAGTCCTCCGGCCGCTGCGGGGCAGGGGCCGGACGCGCTTCGGGGGCCGGACGCGCTTCGGGCGGGGAGGCGGACGCTGCGTACGCGGGAGTGCCTGCGAGCAGAGCCAGGGCGGAGAACGCCCCGATCAAGTGGGAAGGAATCACCGCCACATCGTGGTGAACCGCGCCACCTCACGAAGGCTCGGCTTGCCGAACACCTCCGGGTGTCACCCGACAGGCCCCCCACAGGATCGTTCCTCCTGCCGGGACCGCAGCCGAAGGCACCGGGCGGGGTGTCCGCCGGGCATCAGGCTGTCGGGATCCTCGCCTCGCGGGGTAGGAGGGTGAACAGACCGTCTTTCACCTTCACGTGCTTTCACCTTCACGTGCGCGTGGTGCCCCCGCACCCGTGCCGACCGCCTGCCCCTGCCTGAGGTCCATGAGTGAACCGGAGAAGACCGATGACCTTGCCCCCGCACCTCGTCTACGCCCGCGAACCCCTGCCGGCCACCGGGCCCACCGTCTTCCTCGCCGGCCCCACGCCGCGTTCCGACAGCCCCGCGCCCTCCTGGCGGCCCGACGCCATCGGCGAGCTCGCCGCCCAATGGACCGGACAGCAGCAACTGACCGTCCTCACACCGGAATCCAGGGGTCGCTTCCGGGCCGCTCACTACGATGATCAGGTCGGCTGGGAGACCGAAGCGCGCCGGCGCGCGGACGCGATCCTCTTCTGGATCCCCCGGGATCTCGCGTCCCTGCCCGGCTTCACCACCAACGTCGAGTTCGGCCTCGACGTCACCACGGGCAGGGCGGTCCTCGGCTGCCCACCCGATTGCCCCAACCCCGAGCGCAACCGCTACCTGATCTACGTCGCCCGCCTCCACGGCGTGCCGGTGTCGGAGACCCTGTACGACACGGTGGCCGCCGCGCTCACCGTGGTCACGGCCGGCCCCCGGTAGGCGGCCACGAGGACCCGGCGGGCCGGCGCCGGCCCGGGCTCTGCGCCGGGCCGGCCGTTCGGTCAGGCTCCGAGTGCGCGGTGCAGTCCGAGCCGGTCGGTGCCCAGTTTCGTGAAGACCGCGGACAACAGCTCCGACACCGCTTGGGCGTTGCTCCGCATCGCCGCGGCGATGGCCCTGTTGTCCATCCCCGCCGCAGCGTGGCGGGCGGCCTCGAGCTCGGCCACGGTCAGGGTGTCCTGCTCGGAGGCGTGCAGACGCCGAGGCCGCAGGCCGGCCGAGGCCAGCTGGGTCCTGGCCCTGCTGACGAGCCCGTCCGCGCCGCAATCGGCGGCCAACTCCATTCCCCGGTAAGTCTGCTGGGCCGCCATGTGCGGGTCGCCGATGGCGTGCAGGGCCATGCCGTGGTCGATGAGCGCGTGCGCGAGTTCGCAGGCGGCCGGAGACTGTTCGAGGTGCTCCACCGCCTCCTGCAGCAGGCCCGCCGCCTGGGACGGGTCCGTGGCCGCGGCCGCGACGCGCAGGGCGTGTCCGATCACGCTGGACGTCCCGAACGCGCGGGCCCGTGCGACCGCTTCGGCCGCCGTGGCCCGTGCCTGCTCGGGCGCGTGCGTTGCCTGCGCGAGCGCCAGGTCCAACTGCCAGGGGCTCCACGAGGGATTGCGCGTTCCGCGCAGGTCCAGGCGCCGGCCGGCCGCGGTGAGATGGTGCTCCGCCTCCTCGATCCGGCCCTGGGCCAGGAGCAGTTTGCCCCACACGGCCTGCGGATCGGGATAGACCACGGCCTGGGGGAATCCGTCCGCCAGCTTGTACGCCTTGGCGATGCGCTGGGCCTCGGCGGTGTTCCCCCGGGCGAGCAGGGTCTCGATGAGGGTGCCGATCGCGTACCACTGCGCCGGGATGCCGGTGCCGACGCGGTCGGCGATCTGCAGGCCGTTGCGTACGAAGTCCTCGGCCTCGGCGAGCTGCCCGCGCCGGTAGCGGACGTAGCCGAGCAGGGTGTAGACGAACGACAGGTGGGCGCCGCGCCAGCCCTTCCCCTCGAACTCGAGGATCGCGGTGTTGAAGAGGTCCTCGGCCCGGCCGGGCTGGTCGCAGTACATGAGCGTGACCGCAAGGACGGCGGGCACCTCGAAGCCGAAGTCCTGGTCGGTCCAGCTCATGCCCCCGTCGAGCGCCTGCTCCGCGTACTCCAGTGCGGTGGAGGCGGGCTCGCCGCGCATCGCCGCGTCCCAGGCCCGCAGGCCGAGGATGTGCCGCTCGGGCAGCCCCCGTCCGGTGAGCCGCTTGGCGAACTGGGCGAGGAGCCGGGAGCGGGCGGGCGAGTTCTCCTCGTCGAAGCGGACGGAGTTCCATTTGAACTGCTCGGCCTGCATGCGCAGCCGTGTACGGGAGCTCGTGGCACGCCGGGCCTCGTCCGCGAGGAGCCCCGCCGCCAGACCCAGCTGGCCCGTGTGGCCGAGCGCCTGGGCGAGCCGGTACGTGATGGCCTCGCGCAGGGCCTGGTCGGTCTTGGGCTCCTCCAATGCGGCCCTGAGCTGGTTGATCGTCGTCGCGGGATCGTGCAGGAGGTTGGCGGATCCGAGTTCGAACAGGACCTCGGCGCGGTCCTCGACCTCCGGGGGCTCGCGCAGGGCACGTGCCAGGTAGCGGCGCGCGGCATCGGGAGCGCCCGCGGAGAAGCTCTCGCGCGCGGCCTGGCGCAGTTGCTGTACGACCCACGGGTCGCCCTCGGGGTGCATCTCCAGCAGGTGGCGGGCGGCGGCCGCGGAACCCTGCCCGTCGTCGATCACGGCCTGGGCGGCCATCCCGTGCATGGCCACGCGTACACCCGGCGGGATCGAGCGGTACACGGCGGTGGCGATGAGCGGGTGGAAGAACTCCACGACCTCCTTGCGCCGTACGCCCGCGAGGACGGTCAGGATGCGTGCGGACCGCAGTTTGTCGATGGCCTCGGCGGCCTGCGCCTCTCCGAGGGCGGCCACACCGCCGACGATGCCGACGGGGACCGCCGTGCCGAGCACGGCGGCGGCCCACGCGAGCCGGACGGTGGACGGGCCGAGCTGTTCGAGCCGGTCGATCAGGCCGCTGCCCTTGACCGCGGAGGCCAGGTCGCGCAGTTGGGGGATGTTGCCCTGGTACGGCTTCAGCCCCCGGTCGCGGCCCTTCATGACGAGCTCGACCACTTCGAAGGGATTTCCGGCGGTGATCGCCCAGCATTCGCGGCAGAACACGTCGTCCGCGTTCTCACCGAGGGCGTCGCGCACGATGCGCGCGACGGCGCTCGTGGTCAGGGGAGCCAGCTCGTGCGGGCGCATCCCCTGGCGTCCCATGAGGGCGCGCAGCGCGCCGGCGTCGGCGGGGATCTCGTCGGGCCGGCAGGCCACCATGATCAGCATGGCCAGTTCCTCGGCGCGGGCCGCGAAGGAGGTGAGCCAGCTGAGGGACTCCGCGTCCGCCCAGTGCGCGTCGTCGACGATCAGGACGACGGGGGCGTTGCGTACCGCTAAATGCGTGACCACCCAGTCGAGTCCGTCGCGCACGCCCTGCGGGTCGGGCCCCGTCGGACCCTTCGGGGCGGCGGTCAGTCCGAGCGCGGGGGCGATGATGCCGTACCAGTTGCCGAGCGCGTCGCGCCGTTCGTCCTCGCTCATCGCGGCGAGGGCCGGCTGGATGAGCTGGCGCATCACGTGGAACGGAACCTGCCGCTCCTGCTCGCCGCCGCGTGCGAAGAGTACGGTGCAGGAGCGGTCGGCGGCATGGCGGCGGGCCTCGTTCAGCAAAGTGGTCTTGCCTATGCCCGCCGATCCGGCGAAGGTCAGGACGCCCCCGCTGCGGTTGGCCGAGTTTCCCGGGATGCCGCAGAGCACGTCCACCGCGCGTTGGATCGCGAGGACTTCCGCCTCCCGCTCCAGCAGGGGCTGAGCGTTCCAGCTTCTCGGTTCCGTGACCTGCGTCATCCCTTTGCCCCCTCCAGCACGTGCGGCAGAGTGTACGGGCCGGATGAGGTGTTGATGCGGTTTCAGCACACTATTGCGGGATCTCGTCACTCGTATGAGAAGAGTGGTGTACCTTCCGCGCCACAGGAATCATCGGCAGTTCGCTGGGCTGCGGGATCCCTGCGGGAAGTTCGCGCACGATGCTGCCCGGGGCGGGCTTCAGGTGCCATCGCGAGGCGACGGTCGCCACCGCGGTCACGATCTCCGCCACGGCGAAGGAATCGCCGATGCACTTGTGCTGGCCGGCCCCGAACGGGACATAACTGTGCGTACGGGCCCGCTCCTTCGCCCCCTTCTGCCAGCGGTCCGGGTCGAAGACGCCGGGGTCGGGAAAGAGCGCGGGGTCCCGGTGCAACGCGTAAGGGCTGTAGGCCAGTTCCGCGCCGGCCGGGATCGATATTCCGCCCAGGGTGAGGGGGGCCAGGGCCCTGCGGGTGAAGAGCAGGGGGGAATGCAGGCGCAGGGCCTCCTGGAAGACGTCGTGCGTGTAGGTGAGCGCGGGTATGTCTTCGGGACGCACGGGCCGGGACCCCACCACCGCGTCGACCTCGGCGTGGACGCGCGCCTCCACCTCGGGGTGCCGGCCGAGCTCGTGGAAGATCCAGGACAGGGTGGTCGCAGAGGTTTCGGTGCCGGCGAGCATGATGGCGATGACCTCGTCCCGCACCTGCTCTGCAGCCATCGTCGAGCCCGTCTCGGAGTCCACGCCCGCCAGCAGCATGGAGAGCAGGTCGTGGCGGTCGCCCCGCTCGGCCGGCTCCTCGGCGCGGTACTGCTCGATCACCTCGTCGATGATCCGGCGCAGCCGGGCGGCCGCGCCGTCGAACCGCCTGTTGTACGGAATCGGAAGCCGGTCGAGGGACTTGGGCATGACCGCCCGCACGAGCATGCCCTCCAGGACGATGGGCAGCGAGCGGTGCACCTCGTCGACGGCGGGACGGCTCAGGTCCCCCGAGAAGATCATCTCGGCGACCGAGGACATCGCGTACCCGCGCGCCTCCGTGACCACGGAGATCTCACGACCGGCGGTCCACGACGCGGACATCGCCTCCGCCTGCCGGCACATCACCTCGGCGTACTCGGCGATGTGGTTGCGGTGGAAGGCGGGTTGCATCATCCGGCGCTGCTTGCGGTGGAAGTCGCCGTCGGTGGTCACGATCCCGTTGCCGAACACCGGGCGGAGCCTGTCGAAGATCCTCCCCCGGCCGAACTCGTGGGCCTGCTGGACCAGTACGGAGTGGACGTGCTCCGGGCTGGTGAGCACGTGGACGGGCCAGGTGCCGATGTCGAGCCGTACGATGTCGCCGTGTTCCCGGAGCGACTCCAGGAACGCGATGGGCCTGCGCCACAGTTGCAGCGCGTGCCCCAGGAGCGGTAACCGCCCTGGGGCGACCGGAGCATGGACCTCGGGACCGGAATGCGTTTCAGTTGCCATGAACTGACTTTCCGTCACGCCGCGGAGACAAGATCCGGGCGGGTGTACGCAGACTCCTGTCCGGCCGCGAACCGTTCGTCGCTGTACCGCGTGCACTCGTAACGCTGCCACAGATCGGCGCCGATCATCCAGTCCTCGTAACTGCGCACGCAGCGGGTGACCGCGTCGACGAGCGACGGTTCCGTGCCGGGGAGCGCGTGGACGGCCTGAATCAGTCGTTTCTGCTCGGTCAGGTATTGCTCGATGCGCTCCTGGATGCGCCCCTCGACCGCCTGGACGGCGTCGGGGAGTGAGCACTTATCCCAGAAGGAGATGAGGGAGACGAGGTTGTTGGTGTCCCCGCAGGCGTGCTCCTTCGGCAGGGAGAACACGTCGTTGCCCCATGAGATGACGTCGAGCACGCTCGCGGTGAGGGCCTGGAACTCGGGGAGATCGTGGACGTGCTGCGGGAGGTCGATCCCGAGGCCGGCCTCCACCATGTCCATCATCGGAAGGATCTGGGAACTGTGGCGGCGCATGAGGACGTACTCCTGGACCCCCGGGCCCCTCGCGGCGGCGCGGTTGCCCGCCTCCTGGTCCAAGGAGTGCAGCATGAGGGGGACATGGGTGCGGTACCGGGCCGCGGTCCCCGCGGACATGCCGGCCAGGATCCGGTCGCACAGGTCGACGAATCCCGTCACCAGCGGATTTCGGCCCGCCGCCGACTTCTCGAGGCACCCCGTCCGCAGATAGCCGGTGATCGCATCGGTGACGGGCCGCCAGGCCGCGACCTCTCCGGTCCTGATGAGGTGGTCGTGCTGGTCGTCCAGGACGAACGACCAGGCCATCCACTCGGCGAGCAGGAGGACCCGCTCGTAGGGGACGTCACCGCTCACCCGGCCGGCGAGGTGACCCACGCCGATGCCCGAGAACTGCTCGGCCGCGGCGGTCACGAGCTCGTGTTGCAGGACCCACGAGGTCGCCTCGGCGTTCGCACGGGCGGCACCGGGATGCTTGGAGTTTCCGAACGGGAGGTGGAAATCGGGGACGGAAAAGGAACTGAGCTGGGCCATTGATCCCCCACGGAAGAATCGGATTCGTCAATACCCGCTCATTACACGACCACGCCGTACACCCGCGACACACCCGCGACCCAAACGCCCCTCCACTGCGAAATCGCCACGGCCACACCAGGTGACGGGCGGAATGAACCGGTCACTCAGTGGCCTGATCCGGCCTACCTGCCGACCACATCAGGCCACCTGTGAACTTATTTATCCTCAAGACGCAGCACGCTGTCAACGTGGAGAGAGTGAACTCGGGTCATCCATCCCGGAATTGCCGATATCGTATTCCTTTGAATGTGCGACTGGCATAGTCGATTGCCTTCGGGGACACCGGGGCCGGGGGTGCCGCAGAGAAGGCGGCCGAGGTCGGCCGGGTGGCCGAAGAGCGCCGTCGGAGCGCGGGCCCCTGTCTACACTGCGCAGGGCAACGGCCGCTGGGGGAAGGGCGGAAGCATGACCGAGCATCATCCGCCGGACCCTGGAGTGCCCGGAGGGCCTGGAGGGCAGGCGGATCCCGGTGGGTCGGGAGCCGGCCGGGAGGCAGACGCCCTCGGATCCCATCTGGAGCTCTTGCGCGCACGGTTGGGCGGGGAGCGGTTCGAGACGCTCGTCCGAGCCGTCCAGACCACGTGCACGCTCCTGGCCGAGGAACAGCAGGTCCTCCTGGGAGGGCCGCAGGACGACGGGCTCACCCCCGACCTCCGGGGAGAGTACCTCTCCCTCATGGCCGTGATGATCACTGGACACCTCGACCACCACCTGGTCGAGTTCGCGACCCTCGACGGCGGCAAGGGCTGGGCGGTCGTGGAGAACGCCCGCACCCGCAACCGGCGCCCCGGCGCACCCCCGGCACGGGATCCGGAACGGACCGGTCCTCAGCGCCCGGCCGCAGGGTGCGGGCAGCCCTGAACTGCCGGGCGGTCCCTCGTGCGGACGGCGGGAAGCCACGCCGTGGGGGGTGTGGAGCCGGACGGGAGGCGGACGTGGAACCAGCGGGTGGACTGCAGGTCCGCCTCGTCGATGACGGCCCGGCCGTCGGGCAACTGGCAGTCGACCTCGAGGACGTCGCCGTGCCACACCCGGGACGGTACGACGTTGTCCGCGGTGTACGGGCCCATCGGGTCGATCGCCATGCCCAGACTGCACTGCGGGTCCCGCTCGGCCCGCTCCTGGCAGCCCTTCTCCGCATTGAACACCCGGATCGTGCCGCCCGCCTCACCCCCCGGGCCGGCCGCCGCGGAGGAGCCCGCCCGTGCCGCGTCCGACCACAGGGTCGCACCGGCGATCCCGCAGAACGCGGTGGTGAGGATCGCGGCGCGGGCCCGGCCCCACAGCCGTCCCGGGCTCCTCCTGCGCGCCGACCGTTCGGCGGTGATGCGGGCGAGCAGGCTCGCGGCGGTGTGCGGGGCACGCGCCGCGTGGGTCGGGGCCAGGCAGTCGGCGGCGAGCTCGCGCCAGAACGGTGGCACGGCCTGGTCCATGCGCAGCGGCGCGCGCCCTTCGCCATACTCCTGGACGGCGGCGCCGCGCGCCATGGGCGTGGCGCCGGAGAAGGGGGAGGCGCCGGAGCCGAACACCTCGTGGATGATGATGCCCAGGGCCCAGATGTCCGCACTCGGCCGGACCTTCACGCCCAGATCCCCGAGGCGTGCCCGCCATCGCTCGGGCGGAAGGTAGTCCAAGGTGCCCATGGGGGGCGCGTACCCGTGCGTTCCCGTCACCTGGGTGGCGAGGCCGAAGTCAGAGAGCTTCACGCTGCGGCTGTCGTCCAGCAGGACGTTCTCCGGCTTGAGGTCGCCGTGGACCCAGCCCGACCCGTGGAGGTGGGCGAGCCCCTCGCAGATCCCTGCGATCAGGCCGGGTCGGTCGGCCTCGGCCACCCCGGCGTCGAGGAGTTCCCGCAGGCTGCCCGCGGCCCGCTCCATGACGAGCACGATCGCGCCGTCCAGGGCGGGGCGGTCCGGTGCCTCGAGGACGAAGGAGTCCAGGAGGCGGATCAGCCGGGCGTGCCCGGCCCTGCGTCCCAGTTCGACCTCCCGGCAGGCGGACTCCACGATCCTGCGCGTCTGGCGCGGGGCGTACCCGGCGGTCGGCATGATTTTCAGCGCGATGTCGGCGCGTGCCGCGGAGGGGTGCGCGGGGGCCCGGCCGGTCCGGTCCGGGTACCTGTCGGCGGGCTGCGCGGCGTAGACCGTGGACCAGCCTCCGGCCCCGATCAGGTCGGTGATCGTCCAGCCCCGCACCCGGTGGCCGGGCGGGAGCAGGTCCGTACCGTCGCATTCCGTGATGTCGCGCAGGGTGTGGGGCGTCGTCATCGCGCGGTCTGCCGCTCCCGCCCGCCCGCCCCCGTCAGGGGTGGCAGCAGCGTCAGGTGCTCTTCGCGTACGAGCCCGAACCGCAGCGCGAGCCCGACGATCTCCTCGCGCTTGCCGTTGCGGCGGTCGCCCTTGCCGGCTTCTCGCGGGTCCGATGCTCCGATGCGCAGCTTCTCCTCGGCGAGGTAGTCGATGTGCGAGCTGACCGCCCGCGCGGTCAGGGTGGCGCAGGCGACGTGGCCCCTGAGCCGTTCGACGATCTGGGGCGTGGTGGGGACCGCGACGCGGGACTGGTCGCGCAGGCGCGGTTCGCAGAGCGCGAGGAGGACGAGGAAGTAGGTGGCCGTCTCGTCCAGCGAGTAGGCGGTCACCGTGAGGCGGCCCCACGGGGCGCCCATGGCCTCCGGGTCGAGGTAGACGTGATCCGGAGCGAACACCTGGAAGGAGACGGGGACGTCGCTGCGGGTGGGCAGCACGACGCGCGAGAACTCGAACGGGACGGGTGCCCCGACCCGGCGGGGCGGCACCCTCAGGTACTCCCCCGCGCCCTCCGGGTTCTCCACGAGGTAGCTGTGGGTGGTGCTGTGGTTCGTCAACTGCCAGTGGTCGTCGGTCACGTGGATCTCCCCGGCGAGCCGTGAGATCGCCGCGTCGGCGAGGCGGAGCTCCACGGGGACCTTCGCGGATCCGCGTCCGAAGCGGGCGACTTCACCCGGTCCGAGGCGTAATGTCACCGCTTCGCCGTACGGTTCGCCGCCGTCGGCGCCACTGCATCCCTGCGGCAGATGGACGACTACCCCGCTCACCGCTCCCCCCGTTCCACGCGTCGTACCGGACCGACGAGTGGAACAATACTCATCTCTCAAGCGAGTTCATCGGCGCAGTTCAGCCACTTCGGCAGGGACGGCCCGCCGGGTCGGACAGCCCGCAGAAGCAGCCCCGGGAGACGCACCGAGCCCCGTGCCGCGAGGCTCGGCGGCCCTCTCCTCACGGACGGCTCCCCGTGTGTCCCCGGTCACTCCGGCCCTCGTGCGGCGACGGCGGTTTGGGGTCGTTTTCGACTCTCTGGCGAGCGGTTCGGGGGAAGTTGGCGTCCCGCGGCGAGCGAGCGCGGCCTGCGGCCACCGCGGTCGGGCGTGCGGGATCGGCCCTTGCGCCCCTGGTCGCGGACATCGCGTACGGGACCTGCCGAGGTGGGGAAGGTCACCGCGCCCGGGGAGCCACGGCCTCGCGGAACCGCCCTTTCGCCCCCTTCACGTGGCGCGATCCGCACTCCGGGTTCAGAATGCGGGACGGCCCGGGACGAGGGGCGCGACCGTCCGGTCGCCGAAGGCCGTCCACGGCCGCCACCCGCCGCTCGGCCGGTCCTGGACCCGGGTGCGGATCCTGCCTTCGCCGGTGACGGCAAAAACGTGCGTGCGCCCGGTGCGATCGGAGGCGACGGCGGGCGTGGCGGCGAGCCTGGCATCGGGCTCCCCGAACTCCCGCCCGGAATCCCAGCTTCCACCGGGGACGGTCTGCCAGCGGTGGCCGAGCCGTGCGCCACCGGGCGTCAGCGAGTACGCCTCGAGGCGGCCGTCGGCGTTGACCGCGAACGCCGGGGCGGCGGCGCTCCAGCCGAACATCGGCAGCCATTCGTCCCAGCCTCCGCTCGGAACGGACTGCCGCCGGCTGAAGGTTCCCACGCCCGACGGTCCGATCGCGGCGACGGTGAGCCGGCCGCTGCCGTCCCGGGCCACGCACGACACGGCGCCGGACGCGGTGCCGAAGCGCTGCCACGCGGGGGTCCAGGCGCCACCCGGGGTCACCTGCCATCGGTGGACGATGCCGTTGCCGCCGGGAGCGAGGGCGAAGACCTCGAGCCGGCCGTCGGCATTGGCCGCGACCACCGGTGGCGCGCCCGCGGCGCCGCCGAAGCCCGCCTCCCACGGGTCCCAGGCCCGGGACCCCGGTGCCGCTTGCCGCCGCCGGGCGACGGACGCGCCTCCGGGGCTCAGGGCGAACACCTCCAGGCGGCCCGCGGCGTCGCGGGCGACGGCGGGAGCGGCGCCGGCCGGCCCGCCGAACTCCTCCCAGTCGTACCAGCCGCCGTCCGGCCGCTGGGCCCGGTGGTGGAGGTTGGCTCCCTCCGGGGCGAGCGAGAACACCTCGAGCGCGCCGCCGGTGTTGCGCCCGAGCGTGGGCACCGCCCCGGCCGGCCCGCCGAACGTCTCCCACGGCGACCAGGTGTCGGTGTCCGGGTCGAGCTGGACGCGCCGGAGCATCGAGTGGTCGGAGTCGTCGAGCGCGAACACCGTGAGGCGGCCGGCGGCGTCGAGTCCGGCCACCGGGTTGTCCGGGCTCTGCCACGGCGGTGGTGTGTCCCGCCATCGGAGGGGCGCCACGTGCAGCCCCTGGCGGAACCAGCCCGCGGCGCAGGCGTACCAGGCCTCCCCGTCGGCGATCACCTCCACGGCGTGGCCGGCCACGTGGCCGGCGTACCCCGCGAGGTCGAAGTGGAAGGGATCCCGGGACACCAGTACGTCCGTACCCTCGTAGCCGCCCCTCGGGCCGATGAACAGGTAGTACCAGCCGTCCCGTTCGACGACGTACGGCGACTCGGTGACCGAGACGGTCGCGTCCGTGGTCGCGTCGGCGAATGCGACGCCCGGCTCGCTCCAGTGCAGCAGGTCGGCGGAGCGCCTGTGGGCCACGATGTGCCGGCCGCCCGGGCCGGAGAGTTCCGTGTAGTACATGACCCACTCGCCGCCGGCCCGCAGCACCATCGGGTCGCGGGCCGCGATCCCGCGGAACAGCGGGCCGGACGGCTCGCGCGTCCAGGTGAACAGATCGTCCGACGTGGCGAGGCTGATCGCGGCGCCGCCGGCGCCGCCGCCCGCGTAGAACATCCAGAACCTGCCGCCGGCCTCGATGACGTGCGGCGCCCACAGGTGCTCCTCGCCGTGGTAGCCCGTGTCGACGGTCAGCGCGTCGGCATGGGGGGTCCAGGGGCCGTACGGGGCGGGCGCCGAGGCGTGAGCGAAGGAGATCTCCGCGGCACTGTCCGGTGCCTCGCCGGGCGCCGCGCTGTTCCCGACGATGCCGAACAGGTGCCACCGGCCGTTCGCCCGGATCAGGCTGTGGTCGTTGAGGTAGCGGCGCCGGCCCGGCGTGGAGGGGTCGTAGACGTGAGTGAAGGAACCGGCGCCCACCCACTGGGACGCCGCGCCCGGGACGGAGGTCGCTGCTGCGGCACGGCCCGAGAGCGGGAGCACGAGGGCTCCCGCTCCGACCGCGCGCAGCAGGTGGCGCCTGCTGAACGGCTGCACGAGAAGGCTCCAGAGGAACGTCTGAACGTGTGAACGTCTGCTGTCAGTTGATCGCCGGTCCGGCGGTGTCCTTGAGCCAGCCCCACTGGGACCAGTCGGAGAAGCCGGTCTGCCAGCGGTGGTAGACCCCGGTGGGATTGGTCCCGAAGACCTCGATCCGACCGTCGGCGTTGGCCACGGCAGTGATCTCCGTACCACCACCCCCGAAGGACTCCCACGCGTGGTACGGGCTGTTCACCCCCGTCTGCCACATGTGCTGGGCATCACTGCCGTTGAGGGCGAACACTTCCACCCGCCCGTCCACGGCGCGCTGACTCGTCAGCTGCGCGTTCGCGAGACCACCGGTCTCCTCCCAGCCCGACCAACTGGCGGGACCGGTCTGGTACCGATGGAAGACACCGACGGGCCCCGAGGCGAACACCTCAAGCCGACCGTCAAGATTGTGATCGACCGTCAGGTCATGACCGCCGAGGCCGAAGTCCTCCCAGGAAGACCAACCACCGTTCACGGCCATCTGATACAGATGCCGGAAGACCTCATTGTTCAGGGCGAACACCTCAAGCCGGCCGTCTGCCGCCTTCGCCAGCTCGATACGACTCGCCCCCGGACCACTGCCGGTCCCCTCCCAGCCCGACCACCCACCGTTGGCGGCCGTCTGGTACCGGTGGAACACGTTCTCCGGACCGGAAGCGAAGACCTCGAGCCGCCCATCACCATTGGACCCCACCGCGATGTCACGGCCGCCCTCACCGAAGTTCTCCCAGCCCGACCAACCACCCGAGGGTTGGTTCTGGTAACGGTGCTGCAGAATCTGGCCGTTGATCGCGAACACCTCGAGCCGGCCGTCCGCATTCGGGCCGATCGCCAGCTCCGCACCCTTCGGCCCGGCAATGAACTCCCACGCAGACCAAGCACCGTTGATGCTCTCCTGCCACGCATGATGCACACCATCGGCCGCCGCCGCGAACACCTCGAGACGCCCGTCCACCGACCGGGCCGACACCACACGACCCGACTCCGCCGGATACACCAACGGCGCCGGACCGGGCCCGGGGTGGCCAAGACGGTCCACGGCAGCGCGCGCCGTGTCCATGTGCCGCAGGTGGTGGTTCTGGTTGTAGGTGGACCAAGGGTTCCAGTCCGTGCCCCCGGACGATATCCGGAAGGTCTCGTTCGCATTGCACTGCGCGTCGTAGGCACAGGCGTCGCCGACTTCGGCGTGCCAGTAGTCGTTGATCTGCCAGAGACCGCGGTCGGTGGACGGGGGCGTGTTGTTCGTGACGTTGTACGCCCGCGGATTGCAGCTGGACTCCGCCAGAGCGACGGCGACGGCGGTCACCAGGCTCTCGCCCCGGAAGCCCGCCTGGTACCCGACCTCCGCGCACAGGTCGCTCCCGGCGGCGGCGGAGGCCAGCTGCGGGGCGCCGGCCATGATTCCCGCCGCCACGCACAGGGAGGCGAACGCGGACAGAATGACGCGGTGGGGCGCTCTTCGAGCGCGCGGTATGGCCCTCATCTGCCTTCTCCTCAGTTGATTGCCGGTCCGGCGGTGTCCTTGAGCCAGCCCCACTGGGACCAGGTGGAATGGTCGGTCTGCCAGCGGTGGTAGACCCCGGTGGGATTGGTCCCGAAGACCTCGATCCGGCCGTCGGCGTTGGCCACGGCAGTGATCTCCGTACCGCCACCCCCGAAGGACTCCCACTGGTGGTAGGGGGCGTTCACCCCGGTCTGCCACATGTGCTGGGCCTCGCCGGCGTTGAGGGCGAACACCTCCACCCGTCCGTCCACCGTGCGCTGACTGGTCAGCTGCGCGTTCGCGAGACCGCCGGTCTCCTCCCAGCCCGACCAACTGGCGGGGCCGGTCTGGTAGCGGTGGAAGACGCCGACGGGCCCCGAGGCGAACACCTCGATGCGGCCGTCGAGATTGTGGTCGACCGTCAGGTCATGACCGCCGATGCCGAAGTCCTCCCAGGAGGACCAACCGCCGTTCACGGACTCCTGGTAGAGGTGCCGGAAGACCTCGTCGTTCAGGGCGAACACCTCAAGGCGACCGTCCGCCGCCTTCGCCAGCTCGATACGGCTCGCCCCCGGACCACTGCCGGTCCCTTCCCAGCCCGACCAGCCACCGTTGGCGGCCGTCTGGTAGCGATGGAACACGTTCTCCGGACCGGAGGCGAAGACCTCGAGCCGACCATCACCATTGGCACCCACGGCGATGTCACGGCCGCCCTCACCGAAGTTCTCCCAGCCCGACCAACCAGCCGACGGCTGACTTTGGTAACGGTGCTGGAGAATCTGGCCGTTGATAGCGAACACCTCGAGCCGACCATCGGCATTCGGGCCGATCGCCAGCTCCGCACCCTTCGGGCCCGCGATGAACTCCCACGCGGACCAAGCACCGTTGACGTTCTCCTGCCACGCATGGTGCACACCGTCGGCCGCCGCCGCGAACACCTCGAGACGCCCGTCCACTGACCGGGCCGAGACCACACGGCCCGACTCCGCCGGATACACCAACGGCCCGGGACCAGGATGACTGCCGGGTGTGCAGGACATGGCGATGCCGCGTTCCGCCAGGTAGGGAATCGGGTCGACGCGTACGGACGCGCCCGCGTTCCCCCAGACCCGAAGGTGGAGATGAGGGCCGGTGGACTGGCCTTCGCTGCCCATCAGCGCGATCTGCTGCCCGGCGCTCACACGGTCGCCCTCCTGGACATCCCGCTGGTACATGTGGCCGTACTCGGTGATGGTGCCGTCGGGGTGCAGGATGCGGATCCACTGCCCGTAGCCGGGTTCGTATCCCGAGATGGTGACCTCGCCGTCGCCGACCGCGTAGATCGGGGTGCCGCGGTCGTTGGCGATGTCGATGCCGTTGTGCTCCCAGCTGTAGTACTGGGTGATCTCGCCGGCGGCCGGGCAGGACGCGGTGAAACCGGCGGCCCGGGCCGGGACCGGGGAGGAAGCGCTCTGCGCTCCGGCTGGTGGGGCGGCGGCGAGCCCCGGTGCGAGGACCACGGCCAGCGCGAGAAGCAGCCCGAGCACCCGCCCGGGCCGCCGCTGCCCGGGCATTCTCCGGGAAAGCACGGACATCACGCGAGGTCCCCCCGTCACGCCTTGCGCAGGCGGTCGATGACGCCGTTGATGTCGTCCTGCAGCAGGTTCCGGCGAACCCAGTGGCCGCCCTCCACCTCGTGCTGCTCGTAGGGGATGCCCGCGCGGTCGAGGTTCCACTTGAACTCCCGCTGGGTGGCGAGCACCAGGGTCTCGTTCGCGTAACCCTGGATGTCCTGGGGGCTGGTGCCGGCGACCAGGAAGACCCGCTTGTTCCGGTAGCTCTCGATGCGCTCGCACGGGTTGTCCGCGCTGACCCGGGCCTGGTCCCAGAAGGGCACGCCATAGATGCTGCCGCCGTTCAGTTCCACGGCGGCGGAGGAGGCGTTGGCCCAGTGGGTCACCAGGTCACCGTTGCCCCCGCGCAGGTTGGCCGGGCCGGAGTGGGCGCTGACCGAGGCGAAGTGGCCGTAGTACTTGGCCGCGTACTTCAGGGCGCCGAAGCCGCCCATGGAGAACCCGGAGACGGCGCGGCCGTCGTACTCCGCGTAGGTGCGGAAGTTCGCGTCGATCCACGGGATCAGCTGCCCGATGTGGAAGTACTCCCAGTTCCGGGCGCCGATGTTGGAAGTCAGCGCGTTGGAGTACCAGCCGGCGCGCCCGCCGTCGGGCATCACGACGATGAGGTCCTTCCAGGCCGTCAGACCCCGGATGTCGTGGAACCGGTCGAAGGTGATGAAGTCCTCCAGGCCGCCGTGGAGCAGGTAGAGGACGGGATAGCGGCGCCCGCTGGTGTGGTAGCCGTCGGGGAGCAGCACGTTGACGGCCGGGGTCCAGCCGCCGATGGCGGAGGTCTGGAACCGGTAGTACCACATCCGGTGATCCTGCTCGTTGCGGTCCGTGATGTGCAGGTCGGGGCCGTCACCGACCGCCGAGGCCGCCGACGCCGACGCGAGGACGCCGCCGGCGCCCAGGGCCACCGCGGTGGCGAGGCCGCCTGCGGACTTGAGGATGCTCCTGCGGGTGGGGTCCTGCGTGGTCAAGGTGGCCTCCTGTGGGCGAGCTGGCTGGGGATCCGGCTGCCGTCCCAGCGGCACCGGCGGTTTGGAAGCTAGGGGATCCCCGCCCGGGAGGAGTACCCGGAACCTTACGGACTGACAGAACGGGCTCATGTCCTCTAGGGGGTGTCCGTGTGATGCCGCTGAACGGGCCTGACGGGCAAAGCATCGCGAGCCCTAGCGGGAGGGGCCGCGGGCGGCCATCCGGAAATCTCCGGATCCCCGGGCCATGTCCCTCTCGGTAGCTTTCAGCGCCATCAGCGATCAGCCATCACACGGTGACCCGGCACCACTTCGCGGGCACCGCCTAGTGTCTCGTACCGCTACCGACCAGGAGCCCGTTGTGAGCACACATCATCCCTCCCGCAGAGCGCTTCTCAGGACCGCCGGTGGGCTTTCGGCTGCGATATCCCTCGCCGGTGCCACCGTCCTCGCGACGGGATCCGGGGCCAGTGCCGCCGGAAACGGCATCGGCCTCCGCTCCGCCCGGCGCATCCAGTCGGACGTGGACGGCCCGATCACCCGCGACGAGATCCTTCTCCGCGCCCAGTACTGGGTGGATCTGAACGTCTACTACAACCAGGACGACTCCCACCCGGACCTGGACGGCAGGCACTACCGCACCGACTGCTCGGGCTTCGTCTCCATGGCACTGCACTTGTCCTGGTCCCCCAGTACGGTCACCCTGCCCGAGGTCCTGGACCCGATCGCCTGGGAGGATCTGGAGCCCGGTGACGCCGTCGGCACGCTCGGGCCGGGAACCGGCGGCGACGCGGGACATGTCGTGCTCTTCGCCGGCTGGGCCAACCACGAGCACACGCGCTTCTTCACCATGGAGGAGATGGGCGGGGCGGGGTCCGTCAGATACGAGAGGCCGATCAACTACACCACGAGCGGTGGCCGGTTCACCGCCAGGCCGTACCGCTACAAGAGGGTTGCCGAGGCTCCGTCCCAGCACGCCGTCAGCCCGGCCGAGACGGGCCGTGTGGTGTCGGCACGGTCGGCCGACGGGCGGCTGGAGACCTTCGCGGCCGGAGCTGACGGGGTGTACCACGCCTGGCAGACCGAGGCGAACGGCGGCTGGTCGGTCTGGCGGCCGCTCGGCGGTCCGCGAAACGCGCAGATGGCGATCGCGCCCAACGCCGACGGACGGCTGGAGCTGCTGGCGATCAACGGCGACGTGGCAGAGCACATCTATCAGAGCGGCCCCTCCGGGGGCTGGTCCGGTTGGCAGAATTTCGGCACGGGTGGTCGGTACATCGCCGCCGGAGCGAATGCCGACGGCCGTATCGAGGTCTTCGCTTCCGGCCCGAAGGGCGTGTACCACCGCTACCAGACCGCGCCGAACTCCGGCTGGTCGGGCTGGGAATCCACCGGTGGCGGCCCCGTCGACGCCCGTCTGGAAATGGAGAGGTCCCCCGAGGGCCGCCTTGAGGTCTTCGCTCTCAACGGCACCGTGTTCGAGCACCAGTACCAGCTGGCCCCCAACGGTGCTTGGTCCGCATGGGAGCATTTCGGAGGCGGCGGCCACGACCTGACGGTGGACCACAATGCCGACGGGCGCCTTGAGGTGTTCGCCTCCGGACCGGAGGCCGTCTTCCACCGCTACCAGGAAAGCCCGACCTCCTGGTCGGGCTGGGTAAGAACCGGCGGCCCGGGGAACTCGAAACTCACCAGCGAGCGCACCGCCGACGGTCGGGTGGAGGTCTTCGCGATCAGCGGTGAGATCGCCGTCCACGCCTGGCAGACCGGGATCAACGCCCCCTTCCACGACTGGGTCACCATCGGCACCGGCGGCACGGACATCACCGCCGCCACCAACGCCGACGGCCGCATCGAGGTCTTCGGGACCAGCCACGCGGGCGTCTACCACACCTGGCAGACCGGCTTCTCCGACTGGGCCCAGTGGGCGTGGCTCAACGGCCCCGGCCCCGCCATCAAGTGACAGGGGTGGGCGGCGGGTCCGGGGCATCGCCTCGAACTCCGGCCCGCTGTCACTCCGGATGCTTCCGGGTGCCCAGCCTCCTCGCCCGACTCCTAGTTTGTGGCCCAGCCAGTCCCACGGACACGAAGGAGACGACGGATCACATGCGCGTCACGACAACGTTTCTGCTCGGCGGGGCCCTTGCCCTCGCCTCCCTCACCCCGGCGACCGGGGCCCTGGCCGCCACTTCCGGCCCTGCCCGCCAGGCGGGGACGTACGACGCCGTCCAGTCGTTCCAGAACCAGGCCACGGGCCGGTGCATGGACGACACCAGCAACGGCTTCCGCACCTGGAGCTGCAACGGCTCGAATCCGCAGCAGTGGAGCGTGCGCGTCTGGGGCGACGGAACGCGCCAGTTGACGAACATCAACACCGGCCGCTGCATCGAGGACTCCAACAGCGGCTTCCGCACCGCGGTCTGCAACTCCAGCCCTGAGCAGAGCTGGTGGGTCCAGGCGTGGGGCGACGGCACGGTCCGCTTCCAGAACCAGAGCACCTCGCGCTGCATCGACGACAGCTCCCTGGGCTTCCGTACCTGGGCGTGCAACAACCTCCCGTACCAGAGCTGGTCCTGATCCCGATGGCGGCGCACGGCGAAGCCACTGCCCTTCCGGCAGTTCGGGCAGTTCCGGCAGTTCCGGCAGTTCCGGCAGACGATTCCCTCCACGAGGAGCAGGTTCGATGAAGTTGAAGCCGACCGCGTTACGGTTCTCCCTCGCCCTCGGTGTGGCCGCTGCGCTGCTGGCGGTGCCCACGGCCGCAGAGGCCCAGGCACAGAGCCAGGCGCAGACCCAGGCACGGACGCCGGCCCGGGCGGCCGCGGACCACTCCGCCACGCTCGCGGCCCTGAACGAGCTGAAGGCGGGCGGCGGTCCCGGGGCGGGCGTGTACGCGGGGACCCGCGACGCCTCGTGGAACCTCTCCACCGGCACGGGCACCGTCAACACCAACGATCCGATCGGCCCGGACGAGTACTACCGCGTCGGGAGCCAGTCGAAGACCTTCACCGCCATCGCCGTACTGAAGCTCACGGAGGCGAACGGGATCGGCCTCGACGACCCCATCGAGCAGCACCTGCCCGGTGTGGTCTCCGTCAACGGCTACGACGGGAACCGGATCACCATCCGACACCTCCTCCAGCACACCAGCGGCATACCGGTGAACGGCCTCCCGCTCGCACAGGCCCGCCCGGACGGCTCGTACACGCTCGCGGCCCTGGTGAAGGACGGGCTGCGGTTCGCCCCGGCCTCGCAGCCGGGCGCCGCCTTCCAGTACTCGAACACCAACTACGAGATCCTCGGCATGCTGATCGAGAAGATCACCGGCCTGCCCATCCACCAGGCCGTCACCCAGCAGGTGATCCAGCCGCTCGGCCTGGCCCACACCCGCTTCCCCGCCCCCACGGACCGCGCCGTGCCGAGCCCGGCGATCCACGGCTACCGGGGTACCCGGATCGGCTCCTTCTTCTTCTGGCTGGACGGGACGACGTTCGAACCGTCCACCTTCTACGCCTCCGGCGCTGTCATCTCCACGCTGCGGGACATGACCGCCCTCTACCAGGCGATCGTCGACGGCACGGCGATCTCGCCCGCGAACCTCGCCGAGATGGAGAAGACCTTCGAGCTCGGGCAGCCCGGCTCGGGGAACGGCTACGGCCTCGGGATGCTGAAGTTCGCCCTGCCCTGCGGCGGCACGGCCTGGGGACATGACGGAGCCGTCCCCGGCTACTACTCGCAGACGCTCGTGACCGAGGACGGGCGGCACGCCTCCGTCATGACCAACGCGCATCTCGCCACGAACATCCCGGGCGCGCAGATGTACAAGACCCTGACCAGCGCCCTGTGCGAGACGCCGTCCGGAGCCTGACCCTGCCCTGCCCCTGCCCCTGCCCCGCCACAAGACCAGCCTCACAGAACGGAGAACCACTGTGCGACCCCTGCTCACCGCCGCGGCCGGCTTCCGCGGCGCGATACGGGCCACCGCGCTGACCGCCGCCGCCGTGGCGACGGTCGCGGCGACCGCCCTGACCGGGTCCGCGGCCCACGCCGCCGGCGTCGCCGACGCCCCCACGATCCCGGCCTTCACCGACGGGCAGGGGCTGACCCAGGTCGCCGGAGCCACCGAGGTGCGCTCCGGGACCGACTTCACCCTCACCGTCACCACGCCGCAGCTCTCGGGCCGGCACAAGGTACGCGTCTTCCTGCCGAGCGGCTACTACGCCGAGCCGGGCAAGCGCTGGCCGGTGACGTACTTCCTGCACGGCGGCGGCGGCAACGTCAACGACGCCGCCGCGGCCCCGGCCCTGCGGGACGACCGGATGATCACCGTCGTACCGGACGGAGGCCTGAAGGGCTGGTACGCGAACTGGCACATGCAGAACACCGCCGAGGGCGCCGCCAACTGGGAGACCTTCCACCTCCTGCAGGTGGTCCCCTTCATCGACGCCAACCTGCGGACCCTGCCCGACCGCGGCCACCGCGCGGTCGTCGGCCTGTCCATGGGCGGCTTCGGTGCCCTGCACTACGCCCAGGCCCGCCCCGACCTGTTCGGGCGCGTCGCCTCCCTGTCCGGGGGCATCGACTTCGGCCTGTGGGAGGTCCGTGCCGCGGTGCTGGCCACGGAGCTCAACCTGACCGGCGCCTGGTGCGCCTCCACCACCTCGGGTACCGGCGACTGCACCGGCTACGGACCGGTCGTGGACAGCGACGCGATCTTCGGCTCGCCGTACGCGATCTTCAACGACCGGATCTGGAACGAGGTCAACCCCGCCTCCCTCGCCAATCTGGGCAAGCTCGCCGACACCGGGGTCACCCTCTACACCGGCAACCAGGGTCTGATCGACGGCAAGACGGCGGTCGCCTCCGCCAACGTCGCGAACCGCCTGGACCAGTTGGGCATCCCGAACCGCTTCGTCAACTACGGCAACGGCTCCGCCCTGTCCCCCGGCTGCAAGGGCGACCACACCTACGCCTGCTGGGCCCCGGCCCTGGCCGACTACATCCCCCGCCTCGCGAACGACTTCGCCCGGTAACTCTGCTGGTTCAGGACCTGAAGCGCGTCCGCGGAGGCCGGGTCGTTGGGAGTGTAGATCTCGACCCGGTGGTCGAGGCTGTCGGGCTGGAGCCACACCTGGTAGTCCACGTTCACCGCACCGACGGTCGGGTGCCGCAGGTTCATGGCCCCGACCGTGCAGTCGGAGACCTCACCGGCGGCCCACATCGTGGCGAAGTCCGGGCTGTGCATCACCAGTTCTCCTATGAGCCCGGCGAGCCGGGCATCGGTGGGGTACCGGCCCGCAGTGAGCCGCAGGTAGGCGACGTGGACACGGGCGAGCTCGGTCCAGTTGCGGTACATGCCGCGGGTGTGGGGATCGAGGAAGAACATCCGCGGGACCGACGGCCGCCGCTCCGGGGCCTGCGGAGCCTCGTAGGGGATGTGCTCGGCGACGAGCGCGTGTCCCGTGCGGTTCCAGGCGAGTACGTCTCCCCGCCGGCCGAGGACGACTGCGGGAGTGGCCTCGCCGAGCGACTCCAGGAGCGACAGGACGCGCCGGTGGGGCTCCTCGCGGGGCGGCTCGCACAGCCCGGGCTTCACGGACTGCCGGGCAAGATTGTGCAAGTGGAGGGTCTCCACCGGGTCGAGCAGGAGCACCCGGGCGAGCGCGTCGAGCACCTGCCCGGAGGCCGTATCGGCAAGTCCCTGCTCCAGGCGGGTGTAGTACCCCGCGCTCACGCCGGCGAGCTGGGCGAGCTCCTCGCGCCTGAGACCCGGGACCCGGCGGGAGGTGCCGTAGGTCCGCAGACCGATCGCGGCCGGAGTGACCCGGTCACGGCGGCTCTTCAGGAACGTTCCGAGGCTCTCCACGGCCCAAGACTAGGACGTCGGCGGCCTGCGTGGGTGTACCTGCCAGGTGTACCCACGGCACGGGGATGGCTGGCGGCCTCGGCGTGCCCGACCGTCGGTGACATGACTGCACAGCATGCTCACGACGCACCCGGCCTGCGGGCCTGGCTCGGGCTCGCGACGGTCCTCGGCCCGGTCCTCCTGGTCTCCATGGACGGATCGATCCTGTTCCTGGCGATGCCGAGGATCAGCCAGGCCCTTTCGCCCACCGCCGACCAGGCACTGTGGACGCTGGACGTCTACGGCTTCGCTGTCGGCTCCCTGTTGGTCGCCTTCGGCAGCATCGGTGACCGCTACGGCCGGCTCAAGCTCCTGATGACCGGCGCCACCGTGTTCGGGCTCGGATCCGCCGGGGCCGCGTTCGCACCGACCCCGGAACTCCTGATCGGCTGCCGGGCCCTCATGGGGGTGGCCGGCGCGACCCTGCTGCCCTCGGCACTGGCCGTGCTGAGCGAGCTCTTCCCCGACCCCCGGCGCCGGGCCCGGGCCATCGGCATCTTCGCCGCCGCCTTCGCGGCCGGGTTCGCCATCGGCCCGATCGTCGGCGGCACCCTCCTGGGGCAGTTCTGGTGGGGCTCGGTGTTCCTCGTCAACCTCCCCGTCATCCTCGTGTTCCTGGTGTTCGCGCCCGTCCTGCTCCGCGAGGTCCGGGAGGGCGGTGGGAAGCGGATCGACGCGCTCAGCGTCGTGACCTCCGCCGGAGGCCTGCTGCTCACGATCTACGGGATCAAGCACCTGGCCGCGGACGGCATGTCGGCACCGGCGATCGCGGCGATGCTCCTCGGCAGCATGGTGCTCGCGTTCTTCGGCCTGCGCCAGAAGTGCCTCGCGCACCCCCTGATCGACTTCTCCCTCTTCCGCGACCGCGTCTTCACCCTCGCGATCATCACGGGGCTGCTGCCCCTGGCCGCGTGGTCGGCGACGGCGTTCCTGTCCGGCATCTACCTCCAGTCCGTACTGGACCTGCGCGTCCTGCACGCGGCACTTCTGGCGCTGCCGGGCGCGGCGGTCCTCACGATCGCCTGCATCGTCACGCCCGGCGTCGTCGAACGCATCGGCAAGCGGGCCGTGCTCGTCGCCTGCCACTTCTCCATCGGGGGCGGCCTGCTGCTGCTTCTTCCCACCACGGTCACGGGCGGGATCGGCTGGTACGTCGCTTCGACCGCGCTGGCCGGCGTCGGATACGGCATCTCCTTCAGCGTCGTCGCCGACACCGCGGTCGGGGCGGTCCCCGCCGAGCGGGCGGGTTCGGCCGGCGCGATCGCCGAGACCAGCAACGAGATCGGCAACGCGCTCGGCATCGCGCTCCTCGGCTCGCTCGCCGCGCTGCTCTTCCGCCTTCAGGGCCCGGATCTCGCCCCCACCCTCGACGAAACCCTCCGGCTCCCGTCCCTCGTACCGGCGGCGGCCCTGGACGCGAAGACCGCCTTCGTCACCGGACTGCACGCCGTCGTGGTGGTGGCCGCGCTGATGCACGCCGCACTCGGAGCCGGCGCCCTGCGCTGGCTCCCCAAGCCGCCCTTCCGCGGCGTGCCCGCGACGGCCGTCCCGGCGACCCTCGATGCGCCCGATATCGCCCGCTACATACCGAACGTCCCCGGAGTGACGGGGCGTGACCCCCGTCACTTCCAGTGACGAATGGGACATGGCTTCCACGAACCGGGGCACCGGGGAACGAGCAGTACCGCCGCGGGTGAGCCGCGGCGGTGGAATCGGAGGTAAAGCGAGTCGTGTCCGAGCAGACGACCATCCACATCGACGGGACCTGGCGTTCCGCGGCATCAGGAGCCACCCGGGAGATCCTCGACCCGGCGGACGCCACGGTCCTCGCCGTCGTCGCCGAGGGCGGCACCGCGGACACCGACGCGGCCGTCGGCGCCGCCCGTGCGGCCTTCGACGGCGGGGAGTGGCCCCGGACCCCCGTCCTGCAGCGCGCCGCCCTGCTGCGCCGCACCGCCGACCTGCTGCACCGCGACCGCGAAAGCCTCGGTCTGCTGGAGAGCCGCGACGCGGGCAAGACCCTGGAAGAGGGCCGCGTGGACGTGGACTGCGTCGCCGACGCCTTCCGCTATTTCGCCGACCTCGTCGCCGGAGAGAGCGCGGGCCGCGTGATCGACGCAGGCACCCCCGACGTCCACAGCGTCGTCGTCCACGAGCCCGTCGGGGTCTGCGCCTTGATCACCCCGTGGAACTACCCCCTCCTCCAGGCTTCCTGGAAGATCGCTCCCGCCCTCGCCGCGGGCAACACCTTCGTGCTCAAGCCCAGCGAGATCACCCCGCTGTCCACGGTCGCCCTCATCGGCCTGCTGGCGGAGGCCGGCCTCCCGGCCGGCGTCGCGAATCTGGTCACCGGCCCCGGCGACCCCGTCGGCGCGCGCCTCGCCGCCCACCCCGACGTCGACCTCGTCTCCTTCACCGGCGGACTCACCAGCGGTACGAAGGTGATGCGCGCGGCCGCGGACTCCGTGAAGAAGGTCGCGCTCGAACTCGGCGGCAAGAACCCCAACGTCGTCTTCGCCGACGCCTGCGCCACCGAGGAAGGCTTCGACACCGCCGTCGACCAGGCCCTCAACGCCGCCTTCATGCACAGCGGCCAGGTCTGCTCCGCCGGCTCACGGCTCATCGTCGAGGAGGGCGTCGCCGAGCGCTTCGTCGCCGAGCTGGCCCGCCGGGCGGACCGGATCCGCCTCGGTCGGGGCACCGACCCGGGCGTGGAATGCGGGCCGCTGGTGTCCGCGGCCCAACGCGAACGCACCGAGGAGTACGTGGCCTCCGCCCTCGCCGAGGGAGCCGTACTCCGCTCCGGGGGCGAACGCCCCGACGGGCCGGGCTACTTCTACCGGCCCACGGTCCTGGACCGCTGCCACCGCGGGATGCGCGTCGTACGGGAGGAGGTCTTCGGGCCAGTCCTGACCGTCGAGACCTTCCGTACCGAGGCCGAAGCCGTCGCGCTCGCCAACGACACCGAGTACGGGCTCGCGGGCGCGGTGTGGACATCCGACCCGGGCCGCGGCCGCCGCGTGGCCGGCCGGCTGCGCCACGGCACCGTCTGGATCAACGACTTCCATCCCTACCTCCCGCAGGCGGAGTGGGGCGGCTTCGGCAAGTCCGGCATCGGACGCGAACTGGGCCCGTCGGGACTGGCCGAGTACCGCGAGTCCAAGCACGTGTACCAGAACCTCGCCCCGCGCCCCGTGCGCTGGTTCGCGGGCTGAAGGAGGAGCGCACCCATGACCACCCCCACGCACCGTCCCGTCCCCACGCACCGTCCCGTCCCCACGGAGCAGGAGCAGGAGCAGGAGTACGACTACGTCGTCGTCGGCGGCGGTACCGCCGGCTCCGTGATCGCCTCCCGGCTCACCGAGGACCCGGCCGTCACCGTCGCCGTCATCGAGGGCGGCCCCAGCGACGTCGACCGCCCCGAAGTCCTCACCCTGCGCCGCTGGATGGGCCTGCTCGGCGGCGAGCTCGACTACGACTACCCCACCACCGAGCAGCCCCGCGGCAACTCGCACATCCGCCACAGCCGTGCCCGCGTCCTCGGCGGCTGCTCCTCGCACAACACCCTCATCGCGTTCAAGCCGCTCCCGTCCGACTGGGACGAGTGGGCGCGGGCCGGAGCCGAGGGCTGGCACGCGGCCGCCATGGACCCGTACTTCGACCGGCTCCTCAACAACATCGTCCCGGTGGACGAGAAGGACCGCAACGCCATCGCGCGCGACTTCGTCGACTCCGCGCAGAGCGCCCTGGGCGTCCCGCGCGTCGAGGGCTTCAACCGCAAGCCCTTCCACGAGGGCGCCGGCTTCTTCGACCTCGCCTACCACCCCGAGGACAACAAACGCTCCTCCGCGTCGGTGGCCTACCTCCACCCCGTCATGGACCAGCGCCCCAACCTCACGATCCTCCTGGAGACCTGGGCCCACCGCCTGGAACTCGACGGCACCCGGGCGCGCGGGGTCCGCGTACGCGCCTCGGACGGTACGGAGTCCCTGGTGACCGCCCGCCGCGAAGTCCTGGTGTGCGCCGGCGCGGTGGACACCCCCCGGCTGCTGCTCCACTCCGGCATCGGGCCGCGCGCGGACCTGGAAGCCCTCGGCATCGCCCCGGTGCACGACCTGCCCGGCGTGGGCGAGAACCTGCTCGACCACCCCGAGTCGGTGATCGTCTGGGAGACCGACGGCCCGATACCGGAGAACTCCGCGATGGACAGCGACGCGGGGCTGTTCGTCCGGCGCGACCCCGAATCCGCCGGACCCGACCTGATGTTCCACTTCTACCAGGTCCCCTTCACCGACAACCCCGAGCGCCTCGGCTACGAACGGCCCGCGCACGGCGTGTCGATGACCCCCAACATCCCCAAGCCCCGCAGCCGCGGCCGCCTTTACCTGACGAGCGCGGACCCCGAGGTGAAACCGGCCCTGGACTTCCGCTACTTCACGGACGAGGACGACTACGACGGCCGGACCCTGGTGGACGGCATCAGGCTCGCCCGCGAGATAGCCGCGACCCAGCCGCTCGCCGGCTGGCTCAAGCGCGAAGTGTGCCCCGGCCCGGAGATCACCGGCGACGAGGAGCTGAGCGCCTACGCCCGCTCCGTCGCGCACACCGTCTACCATCCGGCCGGCACCTGCCGGATGGGCGCCGCCGACGACCCGGGCGCCGTCGTGGACCCGGAGCTGAGGATCCGCGGGCTCGAAGGCATCCGCATCGCGGACGCCTCCGTCTTCCCCACGATGCCCGCCGTCAACCCGATGATCGGAGTGCTCATGGTCGGCGAGAAGGCAGCCGAACTACTGGCCCGCGAAGGGGGCAACCGGTGAACACGAACCCTGCCACCCCTGCCACGCCCGCCGCGCCCCCCGTCTTCGCCGTGGACGGCCTGTGGAAGGTCTTCGGCCCCGACAAGGCGGCCGCGAAGGTCCCTGGCTCCGCCGACGCCGACCTGTCCGCCGCCGAGCTGCGCGAGCGCACCGGATGCACCGCCGCCGTCCGCGACGTCACCTTCGACGTCCGCAAGGGCGAGGTCTTCGTCGTGATGGGCCTGTCGGGCTCCGGCAAGTCCACCCTCGTGCGCTGCCTCACCCGGCTCATCGAACCCACCGCCGGAAGCCTCTCCATCGACGGCGAGGACGTCCTCGCCATGGACGCCACCCGGCTGCGCGCCCTGCGCCGCCACCGCACCGCCATGGTCTTCCAGCACTTCGGCCTGCTCCCGCACCGCACCGTCCTCGACAACGTGGCGTACGGACTGGAGATCCAGGGCGTCGGCCGCGGCGACCGACGGGCCAAGGCCGCCGAACTCGTCGCCAAGGTCGGGCTCGAAGGGCTGGAGGAGCGTCGCCCCGGCCAGCTCTCCGGCGGCCAGCAACAGCGCGTCGGCCTGGCCCGCGCCCTCGCCGCGGACCCCGAAGTGCTCCTGTTCGACGAGCCGTTCAGCGCACTCGACCCCCTCATCCGCCGCGAGATGCAGGAGGAGGTCGCCCGGCTCCACCACGAAGAGGGCCGCACCATGGTGTTCATCACCCACGACCTCGCCGAGGCCCTGCGCCTGGGAGACCGGATCGCCCTGATGCGCGACGGCCGCATCGTGCAGCTCGGCACGCCCGAGGAGATCGTCGGCTCGCCCGCCGACGACTACGTACGGGACTTCGTCCGCGACGTCCCGCGCGAACAGGTGCTCACCGTCCGCACCGCGATGCGCCCCGCCACCGCCGGCGAGGCCGACCAGGGCCCCGCGCTGAGCCCCGCCACCACCGTGGTCGAGGCCATCGAGGCCGTCGCCCGCAGCGGCGGCCCGGCCCGCGTGGTCGACCGCGGCCGCTGCCTGGGCATCGTGGACGACGCGGGGCTGCTCGCCGTCGTCGCCGGGCTCCCGGCCGCCACCGGACGGGGGGTGGCGGCATGACCCGCCCCGCCCGCACCGCGCCCCCCGTCCCCGATGCCCGGAGGTGGTGCGCATGAGCGCGACCCCGACCCGCACCCCGGCCGACGCCCGCGCCGACGCCCCTTCGGAAGCCCCGCAGTCCTCCGAACGGCCCGCCGGCCCGCGTCACTCACGCGCCACGTCCACGCAGCAGAACCGCCCCCGCAGAGCAGTGCCCGGCCGTGCCGGGCGCCGCCGGATCCTCCTCCCGATGGGCGTCGCCGTCGCCCTGCTGATCCCGCTGGCCGTGGCCTTCCCGGGCGCCGGCAGCTGGCCCGCGGCCCTGGCCGTCGATCTGTCCGGCCCGCTCGGCCGTGCCGGCGACTGGATCATCGACCACCGCGACACCCACCCGCTGTTCCTCTACTTCTTCGGCCACGTCAGCAATGTCGTCGTGGTGTCCGTCCGCGCCGTGTACGTGCTCCTGCTCGCCGCCGGCTGGACCGGGGTCACCGCCCTGGCCGCCCTGGTCGCCTGGCGCCTCGCCGGCATCCGGCTCGCCCTGACCTGCGCCGCCGCCTTCGCCGCCTGCGGACTGCTCGGCATGTGGGTGCCGACCATGCAGACCCTCGCGCTGATGGCCGTCGCCGTGGCCGCCTCCGTCGTACTCGGCGCGCTGCTGGGCCTCGCCGCGGGGCTCTCCCCGCGCGCCGACCGCGCCCTGCGCCCCGTACTCGACACCATGCAGATCCTGCCGGCCTTCGCGTACCTGCTGCCGATGGTGCTGGTCTTTGGCATCGGCGTGCCCGCCGCCGTCCTCGCCACCGTGGTCTACGCCGCCCCGCCCATGGCCCGCCTCACCGCCCTCGGCCTGCGCGAGGCCGACGCCGGGGTCATGGAGGCCGCCGCCTCGCTCGGCGCCACGGGACGCCAGCGGCTGCTGACCGCCCGCCTCCCGCTCGCGCGCCGGCAGCTCCTGCTCGGCGTCAACCAGGCCATCATGACGGGCCTGTCCATGGCCGTCATCGCCTCCGTGATCGGCGCGGGCGGCCTCGGCGACCGCGTCTACCAGGCCCTCGCCTCCGTGGACGTCGGAGCCGCCCTGGCCGCGGGCATCCCGATCGTGCTGCTCGCCGTGGTGCTGGACCGTACCGCCGATGCCGCGGGCCGCCGGATCGGCGCGACCGTGCCCGTCGGCGAACGGAACCTGTTGCGCCGGGTGTTCTCGGGCTGGTACGGCCGCTTCCTCACCCTTCTCGCGGCGGTCGCCGCGACCGTCGCCGGGCGCATCGCCGGCAGCACCCTGTGGCCCGAGTCCTGGACCGTCTCCCTCGCCGCCCCGGTGAACTCGGCCGTCGCCTGGATGACCGATCACCTCTACTCCGGCGTCCCCGTCGTCGGCGGCACCGCCGACTGGGCCGCCCGCTTCACAGGCTGGATGCTCGACCCGCTGCGCAGTGGACTCCAGGCCGCCCCCTGGTGGCTGCTCCTGCTCGTGGCGGCCGCTCTCGCCCTGCTCGCGGGCACCTGGCGCACCGCGCTCACCGCGGTCCTCGCCCTGGGCGCCGTCGGGGTGCTCGGCGTATGGGAAACGTCCCTGGACACGCTCTCCCAGGTCCTGGCCGCCGTGGCGGTCACCCTCGTACTGGGCTTCGCGATCGCCGTCGGGGCCGCCCGCAGCGCCCGCGCCGAGCGGCTGCTGCGGCCCGTCCTGGACGTGTGCCAGACCCTTCCGCAGTTCGTCTACCTCATCCCCGTGGTCGCGCTGTTCGGAGTCGGCCGCGCACCGGCCGCCGCGGCCGCCGTCGTGTACGCGCTGCCGGCCGTCGTCCGGATCACCGTCCAGGGCCTGCGCGAGGTGGACCCGACCGTCGTCGAATCCGCCCGCTCGCTCGGCGCGACCCGCTCGCAGCTGCTCCGGCAGGTCCAACTGCCCCTGGCCCGGCCGGCGCTGCTGCTGGCCGTCAACCAGGCCGTGGTCCTGGTCCTCGCCGTCGTCATCATCGGCGGCCTCGTCGGAGGCGGCGCGCTCGGCTACGACGTCGTCCTCGGCCTCGCCCAGGGCGACCTGGCCACCGGCCTGGTCGCCGGCGCCGCGATCGTCTGCCTCGGCCTGCTCCTCGACCGCGTCACCCAGCCCGTGAAGGAGGCCTGACATGCGCGACGCAACTCCCGGGCGCAACCCGCGCCGCCGAAGCGGCGCGGCCGTCCTCGCCGCCGCGACCGGACTCGCCGTCCTCACCGGCTGCGGGGCCGCCGACATGACCCGCCAGTCGTCCCCGTACGCCGCCGCACAGGGCGCGAAGACCGTCACCCTCTCCGTCCAGTCCTGGGTCGGCGCCCAGGCGAACACCGCCGTCGCCTCCTACCTCCTCGAACACGAGCTGGGCTACCGCGTGGACACCGTCCAGGTCGACGAGGTCCCCGCCTGGGACGCCCTCAGCCAGGGCCGCGTCGACGCGATCCTGGAGGACTGGGGCCACCCCGAGCAGGAGAAGCGGTACGTCGAGGGCAAGAAGACCATCACCCCCGGCGGGGACCTGGGCGTGACGGGCCACATCGGCTGGTTCGTCCCCACGTACTTCGCCGAGGCCCACCCCGACGTCACCGACTGGAAGAACCTCGACAAGTACGCCGATCAGCTGCGCACCCCCGAGAGCCGCGGCAAGGGCCAGCTGATGGACGGTTCGCCGTCGTACGTCACGAACGACAAGGCCCTGGTGAAGAACCTGGGCCTGGACTTCGAAGTGGTCTTCGCCGGCTCCGAGGCGGCCCAGATCACCCAGATCAAGCAGTTCGCCAAGGAGCACAAGCCCTTCCTGACCTACTGGTACGAGCCGCAATGGCTCTTCGAACGGGTCCCGATGACCGAGGTCAAGCTCCCTGAGTACACCGAGGGCTGCGCGGACGATGCACAGAAGGTGGCCTGCGCCTACCCGAACACACCGCTGCAGAAGTACCTGAACACGCGCTTCGCGGAGTCGGGCGGAAAGGCTGCCGCCTTCCTGAAGAAGTTCCACTGGACCAAGGCGCAGCAGAACGAGGTGTCCCTGATGATCGCCGAGGAGAAGCTGTCGCCCCAGGAGGCGGCGAAGAAGTGGGTGGAACACAACGAGAACGCCTGGAAGCCCTGGGTGGAGTGACCGACCGCCCCCGCACCCTCCCCCCGGAATCCGGCGGATCGCCGCCGCCAGTCCCATCGGGACTACCATCGAGTGGTACGACAACCCACCCGATCAGAGCTACCACCTGCGGGTTTACCCCGAACAGGGCATCTGATTCAGCACCCGCAGCGGAGAACGCACTCAGCCGGCCTGTGTCCCCCCGTGGGCCGCGGAAAGGAAACGAGGTGGATGACATCGGCGCCGATCGCGAGAGTCCGCGACGGGAGCTCTCCTCATGGGCGGTATCGCCTGACGGCGGCCGTCTCGAAGAACGTACGTGTTCCCACCTCGCCGCGCTGCCCGGTCGACCGGCGATACCTGTGGGGGCGTGCGCGGAGTGCCGCGAACGCGGGTGGACTTGGGCCCGGCTGCGGTGGTGTGCGACGTGCGGGCACGTGGGGTGCTGCGACACTTCGCGAGGGCGCCACGCGTACGCGCATCATGCGCAGACGGGGCACCCCGTGGTCCTGTCCATGGATCCCGACGAGGCCTGGGCGTGGTGTTTCGTGGACGAGGTCTTCCTCGTCCACGTGCCCGGGGGATAGCGGTGGCCGGTCCCCCCTGAGCTGTGCCGGCCGACGACCAGATCGGCTCAGGGGGGTGTGTTGCCGGCGGCGCGGTGGGCCCGGATCACCTGCTCGACGTCGCCGAGCCGGTCCAGGCCCTTCACGGCTCGGGCCATGCGGGGATTGTCCTCCAGCCTTGCGCGATGCCGATCCAGGAAGGACCAGTAGCCGACGGTGAAGGGACAGGCCCGTTCACCAGTGCGGTCCGTGGGCCTGTACCGGCAGCCCCCGCACAGGTCGCTCATCCGGTGGATGTAGGCACCGCCCGAGGTGTAGGGCTTGGTGGTCATCAGCCCGCCGTCCGCGTACTGGGACATCCCCACCACATTGGGCAGCATCACCCAGTCGTAGCCGTCCACGAAGCACCGGTGGAACCAGTCCGTCACCTCAGCGGGATCCCAGCCCCGCTGCAGGGCGTGGCTGCCGAGGACCATCAGGCGGGGGATGTGGTGCGTCCACCCCGTATCCCGAACCTGCGCCAGCACCGTGGACAGGCAGCGGGCCTCCACCGCGTCCGCATCCAGCTCGGCGAACCATGCCGGGACCGATGTGGTGTGGCGCAGTTCGTTGCGGTGCCGGTAGTCCTCGCCGAGGTGCCAGTAGAGGTTCCACACGTACTCGCGCCAGCCGCATACCTGCCGGATGAAGCCCTCGGCGCTGTTGAGCGGTACCAGACCGGCCCTGAAGGCCTCCTCCGCCCGGCTCACGCACTCCCACGGGTCGAGGAGGCCGAGGTTGAGGGAGGAGGACAGCAGACTGTGGCTCATCACGGGGTCGGCGGCCAGCATGGCGTCCTCGTGCGCGCCGAAGTCTGCGAGCCGGTGGGTGACGAAGTGGTCGAGCGCGGCCAGTGCCTCGCGGCGGCTCGCGGGGAAGAGGCGGGGGCCGTCGCGCCCCACGAAGGTGATGCCCTCCTCCCGCTCCCAGCGGTCCAGGTCCCGCCGGACTCCCTCGTCGATCTCGTCCTCCCGGGGCCGGTACGGCGGTGACGCACCGAGCGTGGTCCGGCCTCGCGGCGGTGGCTCGCGGTTGTCGTGGTCCAGGTTCCACCGCCCGCCCGCCGGCCCGTCTCCTTCCATGAGGATGTCGTGGGCGCGTCGGGTGTGCTGGTAGAGGTTCTCCTGCAGGAGCCGCCGCCCCTGCTGCCGCGCGGCCCAGTCGGCGAACTCCCGGTGTCCGACCAGAAAGCCGCGGGCCGGGTGGACGGTGACCTGCGGGAGCGAGGTCACCAGGGCGAGGGCGGCACGGGACGTGGGGTGGTGGACGGAGACCGGTGCGTCACCGACGGCCTGCATCAGCCCTTCCCGGTAGGTCTCCGCCGTGACGTATTGAGCTCGCTCACCCAGGTCCGCGGCCCGGTGGCGCATGGCACTGAGCACGAGATGGGCCTTGGCCCGGTGGAACCGGCGCCGCCGCAGCACGGCGCGGGATTCGATCAGCAGCCACCGGACGTTCCTCGGGGTCCCGCCGCCGGCGGTGGCGGTGAAGTGCGGGCCGAGCTGGTCTCCGAACAACCAGTGCACTGAACTCATGCTCGCATCCAACCAACTCGGACCGGGCCGACGGCGAACGACGCGACCGACGCCACCGATCCGCACCAGGGCACCCCGACACCGTGGCCGCCTCGCGCCCGAACACCAGTGGGCTCGGCGCTCTCCCCGTGGGTCCCGCAAACTCACGCCTCTCACCCCCTCGCTTTTGTTCCACAATCCGTACGATGATTGCGCGACAAAGAGGCGGGCGGGCTCACATCTCGTCTGCTCGACCCGTGGCGCCCGCGTGGGCCAGAACCTCCGAAGGGAAGGCAGTCGTGTCGCAAGCCCGCACCGCGAAGGACTGGATCACCGCGAACCTGGCGGACCTGATCGCCCTGCACGACGTACCCGGCGCCCAGGTCGCCGTGCTGGTGGACGGCGAGGTCGTCGGTGCGGCCGCCGGTGTGGTGAACAAGGCCACCGGGGTCCCCGCGACCGACGAGGCGGTCTTCCAGATCGGATCGATCACCAAGGTCTGGACGGCCACCCTGGTGCAGCAGTTGGTGAACGAGGGGCTCCTCGATCTCGACCGGCCCGTACGGGAGTATCTGCCGGACTTCGCCGCCGCCGACGAAGGCGCCTGCGCCGCCATCACCACCCGGCATCTGCTGTCCCACACCTGCGGCCTCGAGGGCGACCGCTTCACCGACACCGGGACGAACGACGACGCGGTCGGGCGCTACGTCGGCACGCTGGGCGACGCCGTTCAGCTTTTCCCTCCCGGCGAGCGGTTCTCGTACTGCAACAGCGGTTTCGTCCTGCTCGGCAGGATCGTCGAAGTCCTGCGCGGCGAGCCCTACGGCGCCGCGCTGCGCCGCCACTTGATCGCGCCCCTCGGCCTCACCCATGTCTCCACCCATGCGGGTGAGGCCGTCCTGCAGCTCGCGGCCATCGGCCACATCGGGCCGGAGGTCCGCCCCGCACCCGTGTACGGGCTCCCGGCTTCCGCCGCGCCCGCCGGCGCCACGCTGGCGATGTCGGCGCGCAGCCTGCTCGGGTTCGTACGGATGCACCTGACCGACCCGGCCTTCGACGCCATGCGCGAGCCCCAGGTGCCCGTGCCGAAGCTGGCCGCTCTGGGCGATCGCTGGGGGCTGGGGTGGATGCTCTGGGAGTGCCCCGGCGGTTCGGTCATCGGGCACGACGGCGGCACGATCGGGCAGTACGCGTTCCTGCGGGTCGTCCCGGAGGCCGGTGTGGCCGTCGTGGTGCTCACCAACGGCGGCAACGCTCCCGCCCTCTTCAGGGCGGTGGGGGCTCACCTCCTGCGCGAACTCGCCGGTGTGCACCTGCCCGAGCCGCCCCGGGTCCCCTCGGACCCGGCACCGATCGATGCCCATCGTGCTGCGGGCTCCTACCGTGACGCGCTGGTCGACCTCGATCTCGCCGTGCACGACGACGGCTCCGCCTCGCTCACCGTCATCCCGCGGACGGCCGAGTCCCGGCTGCTGTTCGGCGACGGCCGGACGGCCCGCCTGGTGCGGCTGGACGAGGACCGTCTGATCGCGGTCGAGGAGCGCGCGGGCCGCCACGAGGTCTACGTACTGGCCGGCGCCGACCCCGAAGGACGGGCGCTCTACCTGCACAGCGGACGCGCCGCGCCGCGGTGTGGGGCGTGACCGGGACTTCTCCCGTCGTCCGACCGCACCGCCCCGCACCGCACCGCACCGCACCGCGCTACGAAGAAGCGAGATGAGAGATCGTCGTGCCCGCACCTGCACCCCGGACGTACCCGCCCCCGGCCGCCCGCGCCGCCACCCCCGCACCACCCGTTCGCCGGCGTCTGCCGCGCTGGTCGGACATCGCCCCGCTGCTCAACCCGCACCTGCCCGAGGTGAATCCGACGCGCCGCCGACTGGGACGGGCCCACACCCTCGCGGACCTGCGGACCATCGCCCGGCAGCGGACACCGCGCTCGGTGTTCGACTACGTCGACGGAGCCGCCGAGGAGGAGGTGTCGCTCAGGACGGCGCGGAACGCATTCCGGGCGCTCGAATTCCGCCCCCGGGTGTTGCACGACGTGTCCGAGGTGACCACCGGCCGGCGGATCCTCGGCACGGCCTCGGCCCTGCCCTTGGTGCTCGCGCCCACCGGGTTCACCCGGATGATGCACCACGCGGGCGAGGCCGCAGTCATCCGGGCCGCCGCCCGGGCCGGAGTTCCGTACACGCTGTCCACGATGGGGACCACCTCGATCGAGGACGTGGCGGCCGCCGCGCCGGACGCACGGCGCTGGTTCCAGCTCTACCTGTGGCGCGACCGGGCCGCGAGCCGGGATCTGATCGACCGCGCCCGTGCGGCCGGGTACGACACGCTGGTGCTCACCGTCGACACCCCCGTGGCCGGAGCGCGCCTGCGGGACGTGCGCAACGGGATGACCATTCCGCCGATGCTCGGCGCGCGCACCCTGGCCGACATGGCTCGCCACCCCGCGTGGTGGATCAACCTGCTCACCACCGGGCCCCTCGAGTTCGCCTCCCTGCGGAACTGGAAGGGCACGGTCGCCGATCTCGTCAACCACATGTTCGACCCTTCGGTGACGCTGGACGACCTGGACTGGCTGCGCTCCCAGTGGGACGGGAAGCTGGTGGTGAAGGGAATCCAGCACGTCGACGACGCCCGCGCGGTGGTCGACGCGGGCGCGGACGGCATCGTCGTCTCCCACCACGGTGGCCGCCAGCTCGACCAGGCCCCGCTCCCCCTCGCCCTGCTCCCCGCGTGCGTCGCCGCCGTCGGGGACGAGGCCGAGGTCTTCCTCGACTCAGGGGTGCTCCGCGGCGCGGACGTCGTCGCCGCGGTGGCCCTGGGCGCCACGGCGGTGCTCGTGGGCCGCGGCTACCTCTACGGGCTCATGGCCGGCGGCGAACGCGGCGTGGACCGCGCGCTGGAGATCCTCGCCGCCGAGACCCGGCGGAGCCTCTGCCTCCTCGGCGCCCCGTCCCCGGACCACCTCGTGCCCGCGCACGTGTCACTCGGACCCCGCCACCACCTCCGGTGCGGTACGCACCAGTAAGGACGGCCATCCATGCCCCGCACCCTGGCTCCGGAACAGTGCGCCGAGCTCACCCCCACCTCATCGCCCTTGGCCGAACTGGACGCCGACGTCGTCGTGGTGACCGCCGGGACCGATGCCTCCGGAGTGCTCGCGCTCGCCGAGGACGCGCTGGCGATCGACCGGGCCTCCGGGGGCGCGCTGCGGGCGGCGTTGGAGCGCGGCGGGTTTCGCCCCGCGTGGGCCGCACAGCGGTTCGTCAACCTGCCCGGCACCCCCTTCGGTGCGGTGCTCGTGGTCGGAACGGGCCCGGAAGGCGGCCGGGAGACCGGCCCGGCGGGCGGTGATCCGGGCGCGCTGCGCGTCACCCTGCGCGAACGGCGGCACGCGCTCGCGGCCGGGGTGGCCGGCCTGACCGGCGGCCGCGTCGCCGTGTGTGCGGGCGGTGCGTGGGACACCCTGCTCGTCGAGGCCGCAGCCCTGGCGACCTACCGCTTCGACCGGTACAGCGACCGGCCGCGCCCCGCCGAACTCCTCGTCAGCTGCGCCCGGCTGCCCGGCGAGGACGAGCTCGCGGAGCTGTCGTCGCGGCTGCGCTCGGTGTGCTTCGCCCGGGACTGGGTCAACCTGCCCGGTGGGCACAAGCGCCCGGAGGCCAGTACCGCGCTCCTGCTCGAAGAGGCCGGCAGCTCCGGGGTCGAGGCACGGGTGTGGACCACCGAGGAGCTGGCCGCCTTGGGCGCCGGCGGCCTCGTCGGGGTCGGTCAGGGCTCGGCCGAACCCGCCCGGCTCGTGCGCCTCACCGCCCGCGGCACCAACGGGGGCCCTCCCCTGGTCCTGATCGGCAAGGGGCTCACGTACGACGCCGGGGGCGTCAACCTCAAGACCACCTGGCTGGAACACATGAAGCTCGACATGGGTGGGGCGGCCGCCTGCGCGGGCGCGGTGTTCCACGCCGGCCGCCGACCGCGCGGACGTACCGTGGTGGCCTGGATCGCTCTCGCCGAGAACCTGATGTCGGCGACGTCGTACCTCACCGGCGACGTCCTACGCATGCACGCGGGAACGAGCGTCGAGGTGACCAACACCGACGCCGAAGGACGCCTGGCACTGGCCGACGCGATGAGCATCGCCGACGCCGGGAACGCTGCGGCGCTCCTCACCGTCGCCACCCTGACCGGTTCGGCGATCATGAGCCTGGGCCCCCGCACCGCCGCCGTCCACTCTGCCGACGACCGGCTCAGCGCCCAGCTGCTCGACTCCGCGGCTGCGGCAGGGGAAAGCGCGTGGCGGCTGCCCCACCTGCCCTACCTGGCCGAATCCCTGCGCTCGCACATCGCCGACCTGTCCAACGTGGGCACGCCGCAGGGGCAGTCGATGGTGGCCGCGGAGTTCCTGCGGCACTTCGCACCGGCCGGCGTGCCCTATCTGCACGTCGACCTGGCGGGTCCCGCCTACAACATGGGCGAGCCCTACGACGGCGTCCCCGCCGGGGGTACCGGCTACGGCGTGCGCACCCTCATCGAGCTGGTGGACCGCCTGTGATCCGGCGGATCCGACCGACCCCGACCCCACGGGCCTGCGGCGGCGACCGCCGCTCAGCGCCCGAGGAGGCGCGCACCCTCCTCGGCGCGGCGCAGCGTGGCGAGCAACGCCGCCCGGCCCGTGCAGTCGATGTCCTCGATCAGGGCGTCGGCCGCGGCCTGCCCGCCCAGCCGGAGCTTCTCGATCAGGTCGCGGTGGATCGCGGCGAGGCTCACGGCATCGAAGTCCGGCCTGACGAAGGTGAGGAGCAGCCGGACCTCGTCCTCGCAGCGCTGATAGCTCTCCAGCACGTGCTTGTTACCGGCTGCCGCGACGATGGCCCGGTGAACGGCACTGTGCACGCTGGTGAGTTCGCGCCACGAGGGCCCCGGCGAGGGCCGCGCGGCGAGGGCCTCCAGTCGCTCCACTTCCACGAGGACCTGCCCCAGGTCCGCGTCCGCTTCCAACACCATCCGCAGCGCGCCGAGTTCGAGCACCTTGCGGTAGTCGAAGACCTCGTCGATCCGCTGCTTGCTCAAGGGGGCGACGACGGCCCCCCGGTGGCGTTCGTGCACGAGCAGGCCCCGCTCCACCAGCAGCCGCAGCGCCGTACGGATCGTGTGCCGCCCGACGTCGAAGCGCTCCGCCAGCTCCTCCTCGCGAAAGCGCGTGCCGACCGGATGGGCCCCGTCGAGCAGTTCACCGCGCAATGCCCCGGCGATCCGCTCGGGCGCCGCCTGCGCACCGGCCGTACGGGCGGATGGGCCGGCCATGGCTCCCCTTTGTCCGACGTGACCGACTCACTGCCGGTCGACCGACCACACTACACCTCGTGATTGTGGAACAATCCCCTACACATTGATGCGCAATGCAGCGCTGGCGCGTCTCGCCTCCTCCCTTCCCCACCGTTGTCGCGCGTCCGACGTCGAGGAGCCCCATGGAGATCAACAACGTCCGGCTGCACGGGGTGGGACGCCCTGTCCTCCTCCTGCCCGGCGGAGCCGAATCCGGCGACGGCTTCTTCCCGGGCCTGATCGAGGGCCTCACCGCCGATCCCGGCTGCCAGGTGATCGTCTACGACCGCCCGGGCACCGGCACCTCCCCCGCCGACGGCGCGCTCGCCGACGCGGCCTCACACCTGAGCGGCCTCATCGACCGCCTGGGCTGCGGTCCGGTCGTGGCCGTGGGCCAGAGCCTCGGCGGCGCCGTGGCCGTCCTCCTCGCCCGCGACCACCCCCACAACGTCGCCGGCCTGGTCCTGCTCGATCCCACACCCGTCAACGACCCGCGCACGTGCGCGAGGCTGGAACGCACCACGCGCATCCTCGCGGGAGCCGCAGCCGTACCCGGCGTGCGCTCCTTGCTCTCCGCGATGGTGCGGGCCGCCGCGGCCCGGGTCGCCCGCCGCAGCACGCTGCGGCCCGATTGCGCGGCCGCCCTGGCACGCACCGCCCGCCTCGACGTCCCCACCCTGGCCCGGGCCGTCCGAGGCATCACACACCTGTCCCGGAACCTGCGCGAATCCGACCTCCCGCGCATCCCCGCCGTGGTCGTCACCGCCGACCGCGCACCGCGAAGCCACGTCCGGCGCGCCCACGCACGGCTCGCGCAGGCCTTCGACGCCCCGCTCGTGAGCTGGCCCGGAGCGACGCACAGCGTGCACCTCGACCACCCCGACGAAACCCTGGCCACCGTTCGTGAGTTGGTCACCCGCACGGAGCCACCGACGGGCCCCTGAACCAGCCTCACCATCCGGCACCCGGCAGCAACCCGGCCTCACACGTGCCGCGGTAGGCCGCGACGGCGGCGTCCAGTTCGGGGCTGCGCGTCTCGCCGCCGCTGCCCGTGGCCTTGACCTTGGTGCGGATCCCGTCGCCCTTCATGCCGGGCCGGCACGCGAACTCGTAGTCGCCCGACTTGAGTTCGGTGGTGATGGCGGCCTTGGTGCCCGGGCCGATGTTCTCGCGCTCGGCGACGATGCGGTCATCTGTCGCGAGACAGGCGGCCGCGAGAAGCGCCGAGCGGGCGGATGAAGACACGGGTGCTCCCGGGCAGGGCGGGACGGCAAAGCCGCGGCAGGCCTCAGAGCGCTCAACGCCCGCTCGTGGCTTCCGGCCTTGGCTCGATCCCGACGACCACGGCCATGGCCCCGGCGAGCCAGGTGAGGGCGTAGAGCCAGCCGCCGAGGACGTCGGTGGGCCAGTGCACGCCGAGGTAGACGCGGGTCAGACCGACCGCGACGGCCCAGCAGGCGAACAGGGCCCACCAGAGCCGGGCCGCGGCCGGCGAGGCCGCGCGCCATACCGCCCAGGCCAGCAGACCCGCGACGAGCGCCGAGGTGGCGGTGTGGCCGGAGGGGAAGGAAAACCCGGACGCGTGCGTCTCCCACTCGGCGACCGGCGGACGCGGCCGGGCCACACCGTTCAGGACGGCGTAGCGCACACCCTGCGCCAGCACCAGGAATCCGAGCGCGCCCGCGGCCGTCAGCAGCCGGCCCCTGGCGCCCCGGCCCCAACCCGCGACGAGTCCGGCGGTCACGGCGCACAGGTACGGGAAGGGGCCGGTCCCGGTCGCGGTGACGCCGCGCGCGAGGGCGACCGCAACGGCGGGACGATGCCGTACCGACCAGTGGTGCACGCCCTCGTCGACCGCGTACGGGCTGCCGTGGCGGGCCGCGACGAGCACGGTCAGTACGGCGAACAGGCCCGCGCACAGGACTGCGGCCAGGCCCCAGCGAGTGGCCCGTGATGTGGCGGGGACCCTCACCGTGCGGCGACCAGGGGGCGTAGCGGCGTGGCACCCATCCGCTGCACGAGGGGGGCCGCACGGCGTGCGGCACGGGTCAGCAGCCAGGCGATGACTGCCCCGACGACCAGGCCGAGTACGACGTCGTGGGGGTAGTGGGCACCCACCCAGACCCGCGAGAACGCCATCAGGAGTGCGGCCGGCACCGCGATCGCCGCGACACGGCGGTCGGCGGCCCAGAGGGCGGCGGCAGCGGCGGCGGCGATGGCGGCGTGGTTGCTCGGGAACGACCAGTCGCCCAGCGGCGGGCAGGCCTCCAGCGTCACCGTGTGCAGGGTCTGGCAGGGGCGCTGCTCCCGGAAGACCGATTTGATGCCGGTGTCGGCGAGGAAGGCGATGACCACGACCAGGGGCGCCGCCAGCACCATGGCGGTCCTGGCCGGATCGGCTGCCGCCCGGGCGCGCCACCAGGCGACCAGCATCAGCAGGGCGAACAGGGCGAGGCCGTACGTCGACCAAGCGGTGACCAGGCCGTCGAGCCAGCCGGGGGCCTGCTGGGCCAGGTCGGTGAGCCAGGTGTACAGGTTTCCGCCGACGGCGGGGCCGTCCAGGGCGAGCAGGCTCAATGCGAGCTTCCGTTCGAAGTGCGGCCGCCCCGCCGGCGGATGACTTCCACGGCGAGCGGGGCGAGGGAGATCAGTACGACGAGGGCGACGATCGGGAGAAGGTAGCGGTCGACGTTGGGTACGGAGGAGCCGAGTGCGTAGCCGGCCAGCACCAGACCCACCGTCCAGATCAGCCCGCCGGTCACCTGCCAGAGCGTGAAGACGCGGGCCGGGACGTTGAGCGCCCCCGCCATCGGGTTCAGGACGGTGCGCACGATCGGCACGAAGCGGGCCAGGACGATGGCCTTGGCATGTCCGTACCGGTCGAGGAGCTCCTCGGCCTTCGCGGCGCCCTCGTGGAGTTTGCGGCTGCGGCTGCGCGCCAGCAGGGTGCGTCCGCCGCGCCGCCCGAGGAGGTAGCCGGCCTGGGCCCCGAGCAGGGCGCCGGCCACGGCCGCGCACAGCACCTGCGGGAGCGAGAGATGGACCGGACCGTGGTTGCCCGGCACGCAGAGCAGGCCGGCGGTGAAGAGGAGCGAGTCGCCGGGGAGGAAGAAGCCGACGAGCAGGCCCGTCTCGGCGAACAGCACGACCGCGACGCCGAGGGCGCCGAAGGCCGAGAGGAGGGAACCGGCATCCAGTAGGTTGACGGCCTGCGGACTGAGCGCCTGCGATGCCGCGGCGAGATCGGGCCAGGTCATGACGGACGGCTCCCCTTGGATGAGAGGGGCAGGCTCCATGGCGACACCCTGCCCGCTGGCGACTACAGTTCCGTAGACGGTCTACAGCACTGTAGACGATTGATGTGTGGAGGAACGCACTCATGGGCGACAGGAACGCGGAGCGACGCCCCGCCGGCGAGCTCGAGGCCTGCGTACTGGCGGCGCTCTGGGCTGCGGACGGCCCGCTGTCCCCGGGCCAGGTCCAGGAGATATTGGGCGGGTCACTCGCCCGTACGACCGTGACGACGACCCTGTCCCGCTTGTACGAGAAGGGGACCGTGAGCCGATCGCGGTCCGGCCGCGGCTTTGCCTACGCCCCCACCGAGGACGCCTCCGGGCTCACCGCCCGGCGCATGCACGCCGAACTCGCGAAGGACGAAGACCGCGAGGCGGTATTGAGCCGCTTCGTCTCCCAGCTGAGCACCGAGGACGAGCGCCTGCTGCGCGCCCTGCTCGACGGGGAAGGCGACGCGACGTGACCGGCGTGACGGACGTGATCGATGTGACCGGCGTGATCGACGTGATCTTCGTGCTCCACACCGCCTGGATCCCCCTCCTCGTTCCGTTCCTGGTCTCACCGGCGGGCAAGCGGCTGGCCTCGAACCTGCCGCCGCGGCAGGCCATGTGGCTGCTGACGGCGACCGCGGCCGGTCTCGCGGCCGCGAGCACCTGCGCGCTGGCCCTGCTGATCGTCCCCGGTGCGACCCACCTCCACGTCGTCGCCGCGCTGGGCGACCTGCTCACTCCGCTGAGCAGCGGATCACCCGACTCCGTCATCGCGACCGCCGTCACCGCCGCGGCCCTGCTCGTCTGGTGCACGGCCCGGCTGGTGCGCGGCGTACGCCGGCGCTGGACCCAGCTCCGCCACGCCGGCAGGCTCGCCGCCGAGGCGGACGGCGAACTGGTCGTCCTGCCGGACGAGCACCCCGACGCCTACGCACTCCCCGGAACCCCCGGCCGCATCGTCGTGACGACCGGCATGCTCCGCGCACTCTCGGCGCCCGAGCGTGAAGTCCTGCTCGCCCACGAGCGTGCCCACCTCCGGGAGCGCCACCACCTCTTCACCGCCGTGGTCGACCTGGCCGGCCTGTGCCACCCCGCACTGCGGACCCTGCGCGAGCCGCTGGCCTACGCGCTGGAACGCAGCGCCGACGAAGCCGCGGCCGGCGCCGTCGGCAGCCGGCGCCTGACCGCCCGGGCCATCGGCCGGGCCGCTCTCGCCACCCGCTCCTCCGCCGCGGCGGTCCGTACGCGTCCCGCCTCGGCCCTCTCGGCGACCGCCGGGCCCGTGCCCCGCCGCGTCGCCGCCCTCCTCGGCCACGGCGCCGAGGACAGAATGGCCCGGCATCTCGCCCGGCGGGCCGCGGCGCTGGTGCTGGTGGCATGCCTGGCGCTCTCCGCCGGCGCATCCCTCCAAGCAGCCGACAACCTCCACGACGGCATCGAAGTGGCCCAGGGCGAAACCCGCTGACACGCAGGGTCTTGGGCTGGGACGGCCGGGAAGCGCGGCGCCCGCACGGGGAGCTCGTCGCGGACGTGCTGGCGATCTTGTGGCAGGCCGCCGAGCCGTTGACGCCGCTGCAGATCAATGCCGCGCTCGGGCGGGACCTGGCCAGGACGACGGTCACGACGATCCTGTATCGCCTGCACGAGAAGGGGACGCTCGTGCGATCCCGCGCGGGTCGGGGCTTCGCCTACGCGGCTGCGGATGATGCCTGGGGTTGGCGGCCAGTCGCCTGCGGCGGGAGCCGGAGCGGGAGCCGCAGCGCGACGTGGTGCTGAAGCAGTTCGTGTCCTCACTGTCCGGAGACGATGAGGAGGCACTGCGGCGCCTGCTCCTGGAGTCCGAGGACGGCGCGTGACCTTGGTGCTGGCCGTGGTGGCGCCGGCCTTCGTACTGCCGTGGGGTGCGACCGCCGCCGCGCGGCGGCTGGCCTCGCTCCTGCCACCGCGGGAGGCGTGCGCGCCCCTCCTTCAACCAGCTGCGCACCATGGGCGTCGGCCTCGTGACCTCCGTCGGCAACCAGATAGCCGCCGCAGCCGCCCGCGCCGAACAGCACACCGGCAACGACCAGGACCAGAGCACCACGGACACAGCGGTCTCCGAAGAAGGGCCTTCGTCAGCACACGAGGAGATACGGGCGATCGTCCGGGCCGCCCTCGCAGTGGCAACCCTCGCCGGCCTCGTGGGCGCCATCCTCATGGTCCTCATCGGACAGGCCCTTTCCTGGCTCGGACAGGAAGCAGCCGTCGTCGATCTCACCAAGACCATGCTCTACGCACTCGCCCCGGTCTGCTCCCCTGCCTCTGGTTCCAGGCCGTCCACCAGTTCACCGTAGGCATGCGACGGCCCCAAGCCCTCCTGCAGATCACGATCGCCTCCGTAGCCGTCAACGCGGGGCTGAACTGGGCTCTCGTCCGCGGCTCCTTCGGCCTGCCCCAGCTCGGCCTGACCGGCATCGGCATCGCCACCTCCAGCGTCTACCTCCTCACCTTCCTGGCGCTCTACGCCTCCGCGAAGAAGGACAAGGAGCTCGCACCGCTGCTCTCCCTGAACATCACCCGGGCCGACCCCGTCGTGATCAAGCGCCTGATCGGCCTGGGCGTCCCGATCGCGGCGACCTACGGCTCCGAGGCCGGCGTCTTCTCCCTCACCGCCCTGATGGCCGGCTCCTTCGGGGCCGACGCGCTCGCCGCCCACACCGCCGTCAACCAGCTCGTCTACATCGTCTTCCAGGTGGCCGTCGGCGTCGTTCTCCGTCACACGTTTGTCCACGCTTGTCCACGCTTGTCCACGCTGTGATCGCAGCCTGGGCATGATTTCTCGCCCGTGTAGCCGCACATGTTTTCGGCATATTCGAAACGGCGATATCCCCTTCGATGATGCGTGTGTTCCAGCAGGGGGCGCGATGAAGTACGACCTGTCCGACCGCCTGGTCGTGGGGATCGCCTCCAGCGCCCTGTTCGACCTCACCGAGGGCGATGCGGTGTTCCGGGAGCAGGGTGAGGACGCCTACCGCGCCTACCAGGGGACCCATGCCGACGACATCCTGGAAAAGGGCGTGGCCTTCCCCTTCATCCGGCGCCTGCTGTCGCTGAACAGCCACGTGGATCACCGCGACCCGTTGGCCGAGGTCATCATCCTGTCGCGCAACGACCCGGACACCGGGCTCCGCGTCATGCGCTCCATCGCGGCTCACGACCTCCACATCAGTCGGGCCGTGTTCCAACAAGGCCGATCAGCACACCGTTTCATGCCGGCGCTGAACATGTCCTTGTTCCTGTCAGCCAACGGCTCCGACGTGCGTGAAGCGATGGCCGACGGACTGCCGGCCGGACATGTGCTCCGTACGGAACGCGTCGATGACGATGCCGACCAGGACCTCCGCATCGCCTTCGACTTCGACGGCGTACTGGCGGGTGATGCTTCCGAGCGGATCTTCCGAATCGAGGGCATCGACGGATTCCGCGCGCATGAAGCCCGCAACGCGACCACTGCGCACGACCCCGGCCCCTTGAGGAATTTCCTCGCCGGAATCAATCGAATCCAGCGCCTCGAAGAGGAAACGCGCCTTGCCGATCCCACCTACCGGCCCCGCCTGCGAGTCTCCCTGGTCACCGCCCGGGACGCCCCTTCCCATGAACGTGCCGTGCGGAGTCTCAAGCAGTGGGGACTTCGGGTCAACGACGCCTTCTTCCTGGGCGGCATCGACAAGGCCGCCGTCATGCGCGCGCTCGATCCGCATCTCTTCTTCGACGACCAGATCGCCCACCTGAACGGAACGGCACCAGCCACACCCAGCGTTCACGTGCCCTTCGGAGTCGCCAATGCTTCCTCCTGAGAGGACGTCACGCCAAGGGTTCCTTTCGTCAAGGCCGTCGGCCGCCACTCTCGCCTGAGCAAACCGAACACCCACGAGTCGGAGACCTCGCCGTTCACCACGCAGTCCTCCCGCAACGTCCCTTCACGCACGAAGCCGATCTTCTCCAGGACCCGGGCAGATGCCACGTTGCGCGTATCGGCCTCGGCCTGAACTCGGTTCAGGTCCAGCGTGTCGAATGCCCACTCCAGCACGGCGTGCGCGGCTTCCGTAGTCGCAGGCGATCGGTGTGCAGTACAGGCGTGGCCAAAGTCATGCGCACCATCTTGTGTCCTCACGGGGCGCGCAGAACACCGAATATCTTCCACGCGGGCACCCGAATACGAAGGTGCCGGTATCCCGAAGCAGCGGGCCTCCGGCACGCAACCGCCCTACACCGCAGACTCCCGGTGGGGGCGAGGGGGATCGGTTCGGGCCGTGTGGGTGGTGCGGCACACTTGGGTCGGGACCACCATCGAGTGGTAGGTCAGGTCTGCGGGGTCTGTGCGGCGAGGGCCTGCGGGAGGGCTGCGCGGATGGCGGTGATCAGGGCGCGGCTGGAGTCGAAGGCTGCGGCCATGCCGGCGGTGGGGTTGGTGTCGGCCCGCTGGTGGAGGACGACTCCGAGGATGAGGCGGGGGACGCCCGCCACCTCCTGGGTGGCGGCCCACATGAGGTTGCCGCCGGCCGGGGTGGAGGAGCCGGTCTTCAAGCCGATGACCCCGTCCTGCCCGAGGAGCTTGTTGCTGTTGTGTATCTGCACGCCGACACCGGGGGCCGTGACCGTGGGCGTGGCCACGATCTGACGGAAGGCCTCGTTCTTCATGACTGCGCGGGCCAGCTTCAGCTGATCGGCCGCCGTGCTCGTCGTGCTGGACTCGATGCCGGACGCCCCGGTGTAGGTGGTGCGGTCCATGCCGAGTGCCGCGGCGGCCTTGTTCATCTTCTGGGCGAACTCTTCCTGGCCGCCCGCGTCCCAGCGGGCCAGAAGCCTGGCGACGTTGTTGCCGGAGGGCAGCATCATGAGTTCCAGGAGCTGGCGCTGCGTGTATGCGCGCCCCGCCACAACGGGGGCGGTCGACTCGGTCGAGGAGTAGGACTCGTCGGCCGCCCGCTGATCGGCGATCACTTGTGCGCCGGGGGCGTCGCCGGGCATCGGGTGGCCGGCCAGGATCACGTAGGCGGTCATGACCTTGGTAACGCTGGCGATCGGTACCGGCGTCTGCTCGCCCTTGGTGCCGAGGCCGCCGATTCCCTCGACCTCGGCGCTCGCCTGGCCTTCCATCGGCCACGGCAGGTCCATCGACCTGGCCAGGGAGGTGCCGAAGGCAGCCTCCGGGCTGGGGTGTTCGTCGCCGTCGAAGGCGTACCAGGTGCCCGCACCGGTCACCAGGACGGCGGCGGACAGCGAGAGGGTGAGCGACCTGCGCAAGCCGGAGCGGCGGCGGGTGGCGGACATGGGGGGGCACCTCCAGAAGGAAACGAGTGCGGTTCCCGCACCCGAGTTCACCTTCGAGGAGTCGTGCTTCCGGACCGGTGCGCCCCTGCTTCCGTCGCCATGAGGTCCTGTTGCGGTTCTGTCTCAGTCCGGTCCGGGAGCCAGGTCGAGGGTGGCGACCGCGCCCCCGTCCGGGGCGTTCGCGAACGTCAGGCGGGCCCCGAGGACGCCGGCTTGCCCGAGCGCGATGGTGAGCCCGAGACCGTGCCCGCGACCCCGCTCGGCCGATCCCGTACGAAAACGCTGCGGGCCCTCGTCGAGCAGCTCGGCGGGAAACCCCGGGCCGTGGTCCCTTACGGCCATCCGTGCGCCCGTGACGGTGACCTCGACGGGGGCCGCTCCGTGGCGGTGCGCGTTGGTCACGAGGTTGACCACGATCCGTTCCACCCTGCGCGGGTCGGTCTCGACGACGGGGGCGGCCCCGACCGTGACGACGGTCGGCGTCTGCGTCCGGCGGACGACATCGGCGACCAGCTCGCCCAGCGGCACCGCGTCGGTCCGGGCCTGTTCGGCCCCGGCGTCGAGCCGGGAGATCTCCAGGAGGTCCTCGACCAGCCCGTTCAGGGCCCGGGCCCGGTCGCGTACGAGTCCGGCCGCCTCGTCGTCCTCCGGAAGGAGCCCGGCGGCGGTGGAGAGGCCCATCAGCGGGGTGCGCAGTTCGTGCGCGACGTCCGCCGTGAAACGCCGCTCGCCCTCAAGTTTCAGCTGCAGGGCCGCGGCCATCTCGTCCATGGCGGCCGACATCTCGGTGATCTCGTCCCGGGCCCGGCCGCCGGGGCCGATCCGGGCGTCGAGGTCGCCGGCGGCGATGGCCCGGGCGGTACGGGAGCCACGGCGCAGCCTGCGGTTCATCGGCTCGGTGGCCAGGGCGGCGAGCGGCACGACGACCAGGAGGGCGGCCAGCACTGCCTTGACGATGCTGCGGTCCAGGAGCTGGAGACCGCGCACCTCGGCGCTCATGTCCGTCCGTGCGACCAGCACCCGATCACCCTCGACGGGCATGGCTGCCCACAGCCAGTACCAGTTGGGGGGTTTGCGGTCGTACCAGGTCGCGTACAGCCCGTTCTTGTCCTTGGCGGCCAGCGCCTTCGCGAGCGGCTCGGCGAGTTGCCCCGGTGTCAGGACCTCGACGTCGAGCGGCGCCGTGCCCGTGCGGGTGTACTCGCGTTCCGCGGCGGCCATCCGGGCTGCGATGCGGTCGTTGCCGGTGCGCTCGCCGCGTTCGGCCATCGCCTGGTGGACGAGTACGCCGATCACCGCGGCCACGGCGCAGCAGGCGGCCGCGGTCAGGGCGGCGATCTTCCAGCGCAGGGCGCGCGGGTTGAGGAATGCCATGTGCCGACCGGCCCCTCAGGTGCGGACGAGCTTGTAGCCGAAGCCGCGGACGGTCTCGATCCGGTCGGCGCCGATCTTCTTGCGCAGCCGCAGAACGCACAGGTCCACGACCCGGGTGTCGCCCTCCCAGCCGTAGTCCCAGACGTCGCGCAGCAGCCTGCGGCGGTCCAGCACGGCGCCGGGAGCCGCGGCGAACTCCAACAGCAGGCGCAGCTCGGTGGGGGTCAGCGGGACGGCCCGCCCGCCCCGGCGCACCTCCAGGCCGAGCGTGTCAACGGTCAGGTCGCCGAAGGCCAGTACCCGGGCGGCCTTCGCGGGAGATGGGGCGTCGGCGGAGGGGGCCTGCGACTCCGCCGAACCCGCCTCGGGCTCGGCCGGCCGGAAGGTCGCACGGCGCAGCAGCGTACGGATGCGGGCGACGAGGACGGAGGTGTCGACGGGTTTGACGACGTAGTCGTCGGCGCCCGCTTCCAGCCCGGCGACCACGTCGAGGGCGTCACCGCGCGCGGACATCATCAGGACCGGGACCAGGCTCTCCTCGCGGATCCGGCGGCACAGCCCGATGCCGTCCAGTTCCGGCAGCATCACATCCAGGATCAGCAGATCGTGCCCGCCGGCCCGGAACGCCTCCAGGCCGCCGAGTCCGTCCGCGGCCACCGCGACCTGGTAGCCGTAGCGCTCCAGGGACAGCTGGACGGCGCGGCGGATGGTGGCGTCGTCCTCGACGACGAGTACGTTGACGGGGACGGGGACTGGGACGGGGACTGGGACCCGGGTTTCCAACACGCCACCTACTTGCTCATACATGGACATACATTCCGGCCATCGTAGTCAGTGCGTGGACCGTGCGGCCCCGGTCACAGCCGGACGGAGGCAGCGACGGGCAGGTGGTCGCTACCGGTGGCCGGCAGGGTCCACGAGGAGACCGGGCTCACCCCCTTCACCAGGATCTGGTCGATACGGACGATCGGGAACGAGGCGGGCCAGGTGAATCCGAAGCCGGCCCCAGCCTCCCCCTGCGCCGAGCGGAGCGGTGCGGTCACCGGGCCCAGTGCCGAGTCCTCGGCCGTCCCGTTGAAGTCGCCCATCACGACGACCCGGGGCAGCACCTCGGCCCGTACGGCCTCGGCCAGCTTCCCGGCCGACTCGTTGCGGCGCGCGGTGGTGAAACCGGCGCTCGGGGTCACCCGTACCGAGGCGAGGTGGGCGGCGAACACGGCGACGGGCCCGCTCGGGGTGTCGACCGTGGCCCGTACGGCGCGCGTCCAGGGCATGATCGGGACCGGCTCCACGCCGTGCAGCGGGTACTTGCTCCACAGCCCGACGCCCAGGTGCACCGAGTGGTACGGGTAGCGGCCGGCCAGCTCGCGCTCGTACACGGGCGTCGCCTTCGTGGACAGCTCCTGCAGCGCGAGCACGTCCGCGCCCGACCCGGCGAGGGCCCGCGCGGTGCGCGGGGGGTCGGGGTTCTCCTCGTCGACGTTGTGGCTGACCACGGTGAGGTCCCCTCCCGCGGCGCGCTTGTCGGTGAGCATTACGCCGAAGAGAGAGACCCAGACGACCGCGGGCGCCAGTACGGCGACCGCCGCGAGCCGTGAACGTCTCACCGCCGCCAGCGCCAGCAGCGCGGGGACGCTCAGCCCGGCCCAGGGCAGGAACGTCTGGAACAAACTGCCCAGGTTCCCGAACCCGTTCGGGACGTGGGCATGCAGCGCCATGACCAGGGCCCCGCACAGCGCGGCAGCGGCCACCAGCCACCCTCGTCGGCCCCTGGCGCTACGGTGCCCACGAGCCCCTTCGGCGCCCTGTGGCCCGGCGTCGGACCCCACCTCGACGGTGGGCCCGGTACGGTTCGAAGTGCTCAGCACGACAACGGCCTCCCGGCATCACGTACACCGGGGATCGGGTACCGCCACAGATTCGCGCCGGGACGCTTCCAGCCGATCAGGGCCCCGCTTCGAGCACCGCACGGCCGTGTTTCAGGTAGGTATCGGCACATCCGCGCCGGCTTCAACATCGCGCTCGAATACCGGCTCGGGCGTCATATCGCGACACCCGGCGGACCTGCCGAACTGTCACCACAGCCAGCATGGGTCCCGGCAGGCCGGGCACCGGCGCCCTCAGCCTGGGATCATCGGGGCGCGGCCTCAATCATCAAGATAGGCGGCAGGAAGCTGCTCACACACGTGCCACGGTACGCGCTCGTGCGCTCCCTGCCGCGCCGGGACCAACGGGGCCATCGTGGTGACATGGCGACCCTCCCGAAGGCTCTTTGCCCCTCCTGCTCCGTTCCGCACCCCTTGCTGCCCACCAAACGGATCGGATACGCCGGCCGACTCTCACAGCCTCCCGCCCCTGGCGACGGCGGCTGCCGTGAGTGATCGAGAGACGTCACTCCATGGCAATGCTCCACCTCAGCCTCGGGTTGCCGGGGCCGTTGTGGTTCATGAGGGTCGAGTACTGCTCGTACGACGACGAGTTGCAGAGGGTCGACTCTTGTGGCAATTCCCGGCGGGCAAAGTCGAACCGGGCGAGTCATGCGACGAAGCCGCCGTCCGCGAGACGAAGGAGGAAGCCGGCCTGGACGTGGTCCCCATTGTTCGACTGGGCGAGCGGATCCATCCCCTCACCGGTCGGCACGTGTCCTACACAGCCTGCAAGGTGGCCGGCGGGGCCGCGCACGTGGCGGACCCTGACGAAATCGCTGAGGTTGCGTGGGTGACCCTGTCGGAGATCCCGCAGTACATCCCGTACGGACTCTTCGCGCCGGTCCGGCAACACCTGGATGCTGCCCTTCGATCTTGACCACGTCAACCAGGCACACTCCATGCACGGATCACGCTCTCCTGTCAGGCCCGAAGGCACGATTGCAGGAGCCGCAGGCGCAGCGGCGACCACCCCCGTCCTTCGCAGCCAATGAACTTCCGGAGGAGGCCGAGGGGATCGGTTCGGTTCGTATGGTGTCGCTGCACACTCAGGTGGGGTTGATTGTGATGGCACGCCACATATGCCGCCGACCTGCGGACTTCTACGTTGTGCCCACACCCGACGTCCGCGCAGACCCCTGGAAGTGGTTCACATGGCCTCCACCGCAGCCGCCCCGAAGGCGCCATCCGAAATCCGGCGGATCGTCGCCGCGAGCCTCATCGGGACCACCATCGAGTGGTACGACCACTCATCCGGTCAGAGCTACCACCTGCAGGTTTCCCTCGCACAGGACGTATGAGTCAGTACCGAACCAGCACGGGATTCAGAGTCCTCCATTCCATCTTTCCTCCGGCACCGCACTGATGCCCGGGCGAGGAACCTGACGAACCCGCCTCCGTCACGTTCTGTAACGTCCCCGCGTGGGCCTGAGGTTCCCAGGGGCGCCTCCACCTACGGCCTCCAGGTCCGGGCGGCGGGCCATGCCCAGGGCCGGCATCAGACCGGGCCGGCTCGTCACCGCCCGCGAAGCGACGACTGACGCTCGCGGTCGAGCAGGGTTGGGAACTGTGACCGGACCTACGCCGGGTATGGCTGCACACCTCATCGGCCGACAATCCGAATGCCCTGTCCAACTACCACCGCCGCGGATTCCGCACCTTCGAGACCGAGGAAGCAACCCCGGACAGGCGTAACCAGCCGGGCCGGGACCTCATACCGCCTGGCCGGTAACCTGCGTTCGGGCGAAGGTCTATAGCGCCAGTGCCCGTGCCCGTACCGTGGGTGGATGGTAGGCGTGCCGTGGGAAAAGCTGGCGGAGAATCCGAAGGCATCGGAGGCTCTGGTGACCATGCTGCTATTGAGGCTGCGCCCACGAGCGCAGGAAGTCGACGGATCAGGCGGAGACGGCGGCCGAGACCTCCTCGAGTACGCCGAGACCGGCGAACTCATCAACTACGAGGCGAAGTCGTTCACGGGGCGGATGACGTCGGGCCGCAGACAGCAGGTCGTGCGATCGCTGATCTCCACGGCACGACACCAGCCCGACCACTGGGACCTACTCGTTCCGATCAGTCCGAACCCCGGTGAGCTCGCCTGGTTCGACGGCCTCCGCGAGGAGTTCCCCTTCGTGCGTGACTGGCGGGGGCTGAACTGGCTCAATCAGCAGTTCGCTGCCCACCAGGACCTGATCCGGTACGCCCTGCAGGAGTCTGGTGACTACATCCTCGACCGGATTGCCGAAGCGCGCGCGGAACGCGACACACTCCTGCGCGGAATTCCTGATCTCGCCGCACGCTATCGGGCCCTCCAGCTGAGAGCGCAGGAAATCTCCCCCGCCTACGCCATCCGCACAGTTCTGGGGCCAGACGGCGAGACGGCCATCCACCTCCTGCCCAAGTCGGACGCCGCCCAGGGTCAGAGGCCGATCCGCTTCACAGGCAGAGTTTCGTTCCGGCGCAACGAACCACAGGATGAACAGCGGCGGCAGCAGTTCGAAGAAGCCATACGCTTCGGCGGCGAGGTCGAGTTGGCCGCAGCCAACCTGGAAGAACTCACCGTCGACGCACCATCCGAGCTGGGCATCAGCGGCTCCTTCCCTCTCGCATCACTGAAGATCGCCGCGCACCGGGAGACATTAAGCCCGGCGATGCGAGGACAGCTGACGATCCGGACGCCGGCAGGGGTCCTCACGGCGTCTCTACCAGTGGAATTCACTCGGCGCATGGCCGGCGTCGACGGAGGCAGCCTCTTCGGGCAGGACATCACGGGCTTCATCCGGATACAGATGCGCTATGACCGGCGCAGAGAGGCATGGAGCCAGACTCTCTCCTTCGCACCGCCGGAAATCTCCCTGCCCCAGGAGATGGTGCCAGTCCTCCGCTTCATCAGTCGCGCCAATCCGGGGCAGTCGATGGAGCTGACGATCCACGGCCCCACCGTCACTCAACTGACAGCCCCCATCACCCACTCCGCCATGCCCGACAGCTGGGACACGGACGAAGCAGAGACCTGGGCTGACGCCTTCGACTACCTGGCCACCCTGCAACGGATGACAGGCCAGTTCTTCGCTACTCCGCCGGACTACAACTTGAAGGACGCGCACGACGCACGGAATGCAATCTCCCTGCTACGCGGAGAGAAGGTCGACATGCCCAACACCGTCGTCTCCCTCGGTGTCGATCGACCCGAATCCCTTGACCAGGTGTCCAGGGGAAATCTTGCCTTCGCCGCGAAGTACCAGGCCATGGTCGTCACGTTTGGGGAGCACCAGATCGACCTGGGGCCGGGCATCGAGCTGATGACGATCGAGAGGGTCCTCAACGTACGCGAAGCCCGGCAGGCGCTTGCAAGTGAGGGCCACGCAACCGTACGGCTCAAGGTCGACAGGACCCGACCCGCCCAACGCTACCTGGGAACCGACCTACCCAGTCCCGAAACGCAGCACTGAAGAACCCAACAGGGGGTAGGAGCACGCAGTCGATTTCCTCGAGTGTTCAGGCAGGCGAATCGGGTCTGGGACACCCGTCGCTATTAGGCGGCTTCGGCGAGTGCCTCGAACGACAGGGGGAGGGTCAGCTCCGATTCGAGGGCGAACACCGAGTCCATGACCGTGCGCAAGCGCTGCGGAGCGTCCGGCATCACGTGAGCGTAGGTCTGGTACGTGATCTTGGGATCTCGGTGTCCGAGCCATTCGGCCATGTCGGTCACCGGGACACCCTTGGACAGTCCAGCCGAAGCGAAGAAGTGCCGGAGCCAGTGGGGAGTGATCTTCCTGGTGATGCCGGCAGCAGCCTTAGCCGACCGCCAGAGCCGGTCCACGAGCGAGTACATGAGGATGTTGGTGCCACCCACGTTCGAGAACAGGTAGTCACCCTCGATCCGGTTCAGGCCGGTCGCGACCCGAAAGGTCCCATGGTGCTCGACGTGCTGCCGGATCTTCACCACGATGCTTGTCGGGATCGGGACGGCGCGCCCTTCATCCTGGTCACGCCATTTCAAGTGACGGATGCAGTGAGCTCGCCCCCGCCCCTTCGTGGCAGCCTTCTGCCGGCGGGTCTTTGGCTTCTCGTTCTCTCCGTCCTGCGTTATCTGCCTGTCGACGTATAGGACTCCGGCGTCGAAGTCGATCTGCTGCAGGCACACCGCACTGGCCTCGCCTATACGTAGGCCACACCCAGCCATCAACCACACCAGGAGATGGTACGGCCCGGGCAGGTGCGCGGCGATGGCCGTGATCTCTTCCAGCGTAGGCAGGTGGATCGTCTTCTTGATCCTCCGCTTCGCCCTCCTGCGGCCGGCTTGGACATGACGACAGGGGTTCTTGACGATGTAGTCGTTGGCGACGGCGAAGCTGAACACCCCACTGAGGGTCTCGTAGCGGTTCACCGCCGTACTCAGTTCGTAGCCCCGATCCTCGACCATCCATCGGAGCCAGGCAGTGAGGTCCTTCGGCTTGACCGCTCCGATCGGCTTGCCCTGGAAGTAGGGCCTGACGTGTAGACGAAGGCTGGTCTCGTACTGATAGCGGGTGCCATTGACACGCTCGCCTGAGGCGATGAACTCCCGGTATACCTCGACGAGCGGCGTCATGAATCCGAGCGGCTCTATATAGGTGCCAAGATCCTTTTCCCGTTCAATCTTCGCCGCGAACGCTTCTGCCACTCCCTTCTTCTCAAAGGATTCCTGACGCTGGCGACCGCTACGACCACCGGGCTCTCTATATCTGACGGTCCAGGGGTGGCCGCAGCGGACACCCTCACAGGGATAGTTCTTATCCCGTACCTGCTCCTTGCACTTCTGAAAAACCGCAGCCAAACTAGCTAGCCCGCCTTACTTAAGTCCACATCAAGTGGAGAGCCATCATCTATCCGTACCGCCGGTCGAGGTAGTCCACGACATCACGCTCACGAAAACGCAGGAGGCGCCCTACCTTCTGCGGCCTCAGACCCCACGCCCTGTACTTGTTCTTAACCGTCACCTCACTGACCTTCAACCAGTCAGCTACCTCAGCTGGTGTCATCAACACGTAGCTCCCTCCGCGCGCCAAGAAACGTCCCTTCCCCAGTTCGACACACCCATAGCTGGTGCAGACAGAACCCAATTATCCGGCCTATCCGGGATTTCCGAAGTCTCGGATCACCTGATACAAACACAACCCGACACCCCAACCTCCTAACGTGTGCGACATCGAGACGAAGACCCAACCTCGCCCTCTTTTCGGCAGGTCAGTACATTCACATGGATTGCATCGAGCTCGCCACAGGTCTAGCCAGCCAGCATGTCCGCCATGAGCGAACTACACACAACCGGTCGCTCCAGGAAGGTGAATTACCACTGCCTGGGCCGATCCGATACCACGCCATCCCTCAAGGAGTCGAAAATTCCTGGCCGGTGGCTCTAAAGGGTGTTGCAGAGGGTCCAGTGTTGGGCATTTTCCCTGTATGGGTGGGGTGTTGCGGGCTAAGCCGGTGTGGGTGGAGACCTTCACGGGCTCGCGGATGGACTGGTTCGTGAAGCTGGTGAAGGTGGTGCGGGAGCGGGGCGGGAACGGGCCCGGTGGCGGCCGCCCGTGGTGGCTGCCACTGGCGGACCGGGTGCTGCTGGGGGCTGTGTACTACCGGACGAACCTCACGATGCGGCAGCTCGGCCCGTTGTTCGGGGTCTCTTCGGCCACCGTCTGCCGAGTCATCCAGCTCCTGCGGCCGCTGCTGGCGCTGGAGCCGGCCCCGCGGCCGGTCGCCGACGTGGACCGGTTCTGGATCGTGGACGCAACCTTGATCCCCGTCCGCGGCAGCACCGACGCGGCGTCGTCCCGCAACTACCGCTTCTCCGCGAACGTGCAGGTAATCATCGACGCGGACAGCCGCCTGGTCATCGCGTCTTCCCGCCCGGCGCCGGGCAACAAGGCCGACGCCCGTGTCTGTCGCGAGTCGGACCTGCCAGCCGCGGCGGCTGGGACGACGGTCATCGCGGACGGCGCCTACCTGGGCACCGAACTGATCGTCCCGCGCCGTAGACGAGCCGGACGCCCGCTCCTGCGAAGCCAGGAAGAGGACAACGCCGAACACCGAGGCGTCCGCGCCCGCGTCGAACACACCTTCGCCCGCATGAAGAGCTGAAAGATCCTCCGCGACTGCCGCCAGAAGGGAGACGGCCTCCACCACGCAGTCCAGGCCGTCGCCACCATGCACAACCTCGCCCTGGCGGGATGAAACAGCAGGTCAACCACCACTCCGACCTGCCTGAGACGGACCTTCGGCGACACCCTTTAGGGCCTGTATTGAGTCGTGATCGGTTTGCCGAATCTGGCCTCGCTGTGAGGGCAGATCCGGTAGGCCGATACATATGACGCGTGTGCAACTGACGGACGACGAGTGGGGGTTCGTCGAGCCGTATCTGCCGGTCGGTGAGTACGGCCCGTATCCCGAGCGGCTGCGGCAGCAGTTCGAGGGCGTGATCTGGAAGTTCCGCTCGGGAGGGCAGTGGCGGGAGATGCCGGAGCGGTTCGGCGCCTGGTCCACCGTGCACAACAGGTTCAGGCAGTGGCGGGACGCCGGGGTTTTCGATGCGCTGCTGGAGGGGGTGATAGCCGAGGCGGCCGGGCGGGGCCGGGTGGATATGTCGCTGGTCAGCGTGGACTCCACGACTGTCCGTGCCCATCACGACGCGGCCGGGATACGCATGGAGGAGGACGTTTTGGACGCTCTGGAAAAGGCTGCCGTCGAGGCGGAGGCGGCCCGCCAAAAGGGGGCGGCGCGGCGGAACAAGACGGACACGGCGACGTCGCTGATCCCGGCCGGGCCGAACGGCGGCGCGTCCGGCGACGGCGCAAGCTCCGTTTGAAAGCTGCTTTGCTCGGGCGCTCACGAGGCGGACAGACCAGCAAGATCCACCTGGCTGCCGACCGCAGGTCTCGGCCCCTGGCCCTGATCCTGACCGCAGGGCAGGCCGCGGACAGCCCGCAGTTCATCCCCGTGCTCAAGAAGGTACGGGTCCGCGGGCCCGTCGGCCGTCCCCGCACCAGGCCCGGCGCGGTCGCCGGAGACAAGACATCCCACGCGGATAAGCGTCAAGCCGCCGTCGCTCTGAGTCCGGCTGAGGCCAGCGGGAACGCGACTGCTTCGTCGTAGCCCTGACCGTTCTGAAGACAGTGGAACAACATGCCCATGAACCGATTGAAGAGGTTCCGCTGTGCTGCGACGTGGCGGTCGCCGGCTGCTCTTCGGCGGTCGTAGTGGGCTCTGGCGCCTGGCGACCTGGTCAGAGAGTTGAAGGCCCAGACGTAGCCGACTGCGGCGAGTCTCTGGTTCTTGACCTTCCGGTTCATGACTTTGCAGCTCTTGCCGCTGGCTCTGGTGACGGGGGCGCTACCGGCGTAGGCCTTGAGGGATCCGGCGGTGGCGAAGCGGGTGCGGTCGTCGCCGATCTCCGCCAGGACCCGGGCGCCGGTCAGTGCGGCGAGACCCGGAAAGCTGCGGATGACCGCTGCGTCCGGATGTTCTTCGAAGGCCCGGGTGACGGCTTCTTCGAGCTGGGCGGCGTTGTCGCAGGCGGTGTTCAGCTGCCTGAGCAGAGCGGAAGTCTGATGGCCGAGAGCCGCTTCGACCTGCGGGAGCTGGTGGAGGTAGTCGCGCTTGAAGACCTCGTGGAGCCTTTCGGCTTCGGCCTGGATGCCGCGGACGCGGCCGGCCTGCTTGAGCAGCGATTGCAGGCGTCGCCGAGTCAGCTTCGCAGCCGATGTAGGGGTTGGTGCTGCGGCCAGGATGCTGCGGGCTTCCCTTGCGCACAGTCCCTGCTTGTGCTGGGCGAAGGCGTTGAGGATCGCCGGATAGAACTCTCTGAGCTGGGAGCGAAGCTTGTTGTTGGCCTGGCCGCGGGCCCAGACGGCGTCCTGCTGGGCCCGGGCGAGCACGGCGATGGCTTGGACGAGCTCGGAGTCCGCCGGAAGTGACCGGTGGGCGGCCATGTCGGTTCGCAGGATGTTGGCCAGGGCCGCGGCGTCGACGGCGTCCGACTTCTTGCGAGCGACGGAATGTCGATCCCGGTAGCGGGCGACCGCCAACGGATTGATCGAGAAGACGGGCCGGCCGGTGGCACGCAGACACGAGACAAGCAGTCCGCGTGACGTCTCGATCGCCACCGGAATCGGGCTGCCCTCGCTGTCACCGTGCTCGGCTAGCAGAGCCATGAGCTGGGCAAACCCCGTGGCATCGTCGCCGATCCGCATCTTTGCGAGCTGCTGCCCACCCGCATCGACCACCGCGATGTCGTGGTGATCTTCGGCCCAGTCGACCCCACAGAACACTGGCGTCGGTAACCCGGTGATTGTCATCCGGCCCTCCTTCGTGACGAGTCTCTTCCCAGGTCAGAGCCTGTGCAGGGTGCGCGTGCTCCCTAATGGAAGTGCTCAAGGCACGTCATCCCACCAGCCGTTCGCAACCCCAACGAGTCACGCGGCCCTCGGTCCGTGTCAGAGCTGAAAGCTCAAGGCAGAGCTGAGAGGTGATCCGCGCAACCGGCTCGGACTACGAACAGCCAAGCGCCCGAGAACCGTCAGCGGGCTGCCCCGCAGAAACAGGACCTCTTCGAGGCTCATGCCGAACGAACCGCACCTGGTTCCGAGCACTCCTGCCCGGAGTGTTGGGCGCGAGCCGGCCTCGTCTTGTCAACAGGGCTCGAGGCCCGGGCATACTCAAAGGCTCGACTCGCGTCCACGAGGGCCAACACCCGCTGGCCTTCGCCTCCCATTAGGCCTACTCGTCCCGCGGCAACCGCGCCTACCTGCGTAAACGCCGTATCAAGGCAGTCATCCCGGAGAAGAAGGATCAGGCATCCAACCGGAAGAACAAAGGCCGCAGAGGTGGTCGGCCGGTCACCCACGACGCCGACCTCTACAAGGAGCGGAACACCGTCGAGCGCCTGATCAACAAGCTGAAGGCCTGGCGAGGCATCGCCACTCGATACGACAAAACGCCCGAGAGCTACCTCGCCGGCCTCCACCTGCGCGCCTCAATGATCTGGATCAAGGACCTCACCCGGACCGGCCCTTGATCACGACCAAATACGCGCCCTAGTCGCATACCTGCCACGACGCCGTGGGTCAGCCTGGCCTGCTGAGGTATCGAGGTGACTGTTCCGCACCTGCCGCTGGTCAGGTGTTCGCGGTGGGAGCCAGGATCGCGGCGCGGGCAGCGTGGGCGAGGACTGCCTGAGTGCGGGCGGACAGGCCGTGTCGGTTCCAGTGGAAGATCACATGGTGGGCCAGGACGTTGCGGGGGCCACGCTGGAGGATGCCGATCTGTGCAGCATGACCGATGCCCTTCCCTGCCTCTTCGAAGGCGACGAGCCACGGGGTGATGGCCTCCATCGACCCTCCAGCGGCCGTCAACGGTCGGGTGGCGAGGGCCAGGAGGCGGTGTATCCCTGCAGAGGTCTGGGCCAGGTTGTCGGAGGTGACGTCGACGGGCAGAGTGCGTAGACGGGAGACCCGGTCCCACACGTCGCCCTGTTCGTACCAGTCGAGCCCAGCCGCCCGCAGGAGGGCCGTGACCAGGAGAAGCGACGTCTCACGCCGCCCCAGGCCCGATACACGCCGGGTGCGGTCGAGAAAGTGGCGGGAGTCGGCGTGGAAGAGCTTGTGGGCGATGTCGATGCCTTCGAGTCCACCGAAGGCCGCAACCTCCGGCTCGTACACGGTCGGCCACCAGCGCACGACTTCGGCGGAGTGAACGAGGGTTCCGAGGACCTCGGACAGGGCCGCGTGGAGGTGGCCGGGATCAGTATCGGCGGCGGGTAGGAGCCTCAGCCGCCAGCAGGGCGCCTTGCGGATGAACCACCAGGCGGCGAGGAGCCCGGAGTCCTCCAGGAGACGCAGGTGGGGGACGAGGTGGTTGGCGGCGACGTCCTCGGCCCGGTCGAAGTCCGCGAACTCGATTCGGGACTGGTGCCAGTCGCGTCGGGAGGCCTGCTCGGCGAGAGCGGCTTGTCCGGCTGCCCGGTAGAGGGCGGCTGCGTCGTGGAGTTCTTCGGCGTCGATCCCGGCGTGGGCGGCGGCTGCGGCGATGGACTGCCCGCGCAGCACTGCCAGAACGGCTTGTTCGGTCTGCTGAGGGACGTGAGGGGTGGTCATCTGGGGTGGTTCCTCTCCGCGAAGGGTGACGAGACACACGTGGCCGGCGACGCGAATGCTGTCCTCACTTGCTGCGGCCGGGGTCAGTTGATGAGGAGGTAGGCGTCCCAGCCGGAAGCGGGCGGTCGGCCGCGGGCGGCCGTGGCCAGGGCGAGGGCCTGTCCGGCGGCGCCTTCGAGGAGCCCGGGGTCGGGCTCGGCCGCCTGACCCTCGAGGACGGTGGCGAGCTCATCGACGGCGACGGACAGGTCGGGCGTGCGGGCGTACTGGGCGGTCCTCCAGACGGTCTGGAACAGTCCAGCGGTGCCGTGGCACAGGCCCGTGTCGGTGATCCGGCCGATCTGGCGAGCGTCGGCGAGGCATGCGGCCAGCGCATTCTCGGCCGCCTCCTGGCGGACGGTGTCGGCGGTGGCCAGGGCGGCGAGTTGAAGGGCCCGCGAGATTCCCGGGATGCCGTAGCACCACGATGGGCGCCCGGGGCCTGTGCTGTGCGGGCGGCCGGTAGCCATTTCGGTGCGTGTGATCGTCTCCGGCCACCACGGGCCGCCCTCACCCTCCTGACGCCACCGGTCGAACCAGGCCGTCAAAGTGGCGATGGCGTCCGTCTGGCCGTCCACGGAGATTCCTCGGAGTGTCGCTTGGGCAAGGAGGGCGAGAGGACCGGTGATGCCGTGGGCCATCCCGAAGTTCGCGTGCCCGCCCGGCGTGTAGCGGCGGGCCGGGTCATGGATGCACCACCAGCCCGGCATCTGTTCGCCGTGCACGGTTACAGGGCAGGTGAGCGCGACGAGGTAACCGAGGACGGCGGCAAGCGCGTCATCACCGGGGGTGTGGTGGAGGAGGTGGACGCCGATTCCGGTCAGGCCGTGCAGGAGGTCGTACTCGGCCATGGCCGGGAGGGCGCCGGACCGGATACGGGCCCAGGCGGCGGCCACACGGCGGTGGGCCAGGGTGGCGGTCGCGGCGTCGAGACGGTCGCGGGCGGTGCCGTCGGCCCCGGCGGCGTGCATGACGAACGCGAGCGCCGGCGCCCCGTAGGAGAGGCAGGCGGAGTCGGCAGCCGTCACGTCGGTGCGGGTCGCTGCCGCCAGCCACGCCTTGACCGGTTCCCACGACCCGGCCCCGCACCGTGCGTTCTCCACGTGCCACAGCGCGATCCCGGCCGGTCCCTGGCTGAGGGACTGACCCAGCACCGGGTCTGCGGCCGGGTCGGGGGTCTGTAGGCGGCGGCCGTACCGGGCCGCGAGGACGGTGGCGTTCACGAGCGACCCCTGCGACGGTCGGTGCGATGGGTGCGAGCGAGGGCGGCGGTGCGGGCGAGGCGGATGGTGAGGGACTCAGGGCCGGGCCCGCCGCCGAGGGCGCGAACGTGGTGGAGGTGGAGGAGCGACCGGAGGACGGCCAGGGGGTCTTCGCGCTGATCGGCCAGAACCCGGCGGTAGGTGGCCAGGGCGTCGGCGCGGGCAGTCCACGCGACCACCAGCGGGCGGGCGGCGGCTTCGTGGCGGAACGCGTCGGGGTCGGCCAGCGCGAGTGACTGCCGAACCAGGGTGGCGTCCACGGGCCCGGACTCGCGCGGCAGGTTGTCTGACAGCCAGGCCCAGCCTTCGCCCAGCGTGGGGGCGTAGGCGGTGGCGAGGTCGGTAAGGGATGCGGCGGTGAGCGCCTCGGCGGGGATGCCGGTGTGGGCGGCGTACGTGATCTGGGCGACGGCAGCGGCACTGTCGGCCGCGAACACCTTCTCGGCGGCCGCGCGAGCGGGCCCATACCCGTACCGGCCGTCCTGGCTCTGGTGGGCGACCAGATCGAGCCGGGAGGCCAGGCCCTGGCAGCGTAGTCCGTCAGCCCAGTCGCCGAGGCGGGCGGCTGTCGGTCCGAACCCGAGCTCGTCGACCTGCATGGTGAAGGTCAGGGGGCGGTCGAGTTCGGGGTGGCTGCTGTCGTGATGTCGGGTGAACCACCAGCGGGGCACCGGATTCCAGCCGGCCAGTAGCCGGGGCAGGTGCTCGGTGAGGATCTCGTCTTGCCTCCCCGGGTGCCCGTGCAGGCGGACGCACAGCGCGCGGGATAGACCAGGCTGTTCTGGGGCCGCGGCCGCAACGGTGGACCAGCGCCGCGGTATCGGGGCTGGTTCAGAGGCGTGCAGGACGGTCAGGAATTCGTGGGCACGGCCCATGAATCCGCCTGCGGAACGTGCGGTGGGCCTGCTTGCCGGCTCAGGTGATTCCCGCAACGTCAACTCCCCCGTCCCAGCCAGTCGGGCGCGCAACAGATCCCGGTGCAGGGGCACGTCAAGGTCGAGGGGCAGACGCATCTCGGCTTCGACGAGAACCACGGAGGACGGGACGTCGCGGCGAGTCCGCCACTGGTCGAGCGCATCCTCCCAGGCAGCGGATGCGGCGGCCGGGCCAGGCAGAGCGGCGGCATCCAGGAGCCACCGTGCCGGGGCCAGGACCGCGCGGCCGTGCCGCAGCCGGGGCAGGTAGGGAAGGCGGGAGGCGGCACCCCAGTCGGGCAGTCGCCATGCGGTGCGCCTGGCCCCGGCGAGTTCGGCGATGAACCGGGCCAGGGGCGGCGTCAGTACGGTCGGCTCCAGTGCGTGAAGCACGCGCGGCTCCACCACCTGGCCGGTGGAGGACCGGATCAGGTACAGGTGCCGAGCGTCGCAGGTGACGGCGAGGTCGGCGAGTGGGATACCGCCGGGGTCGGGCCAGTCGAGGGCGATGGTGTGGCCGGTCGCGACCGGGGTGCGGACCACATTGCCGCTACGGCGCCTACGTGCCGGGAACAGCAGCTGCGCAGGCAGCGGTCCGCTCGGACCTGCCAGCGCGGCCATCCACGCGTCGCGGTCGTCCTCCGGCAGTAGGTCGGTGAAGCGTCCGGCCATGGATGAGGACGGGCGGGCGGCGGACGTCGCCCACACCTCGAACCGCCCCCGCCGCACATCCTCGGCGCTGTCGGCCTGGAGGTGGAAGGCCAGCTCCACACACGGCGGCGGCATCAGATCGGCGGCCTCGACCAAGCCGAGCGATGCGAGCAGTTCCTCGGTGAGGACGACTTCGCGGGCCCGGTCGAGGGCGGCCTGCTGGGCGAGAGCGAGGAACGTCTCGTCGCGGGCGGACAGCGTCCGTGCCGGCGATGGGCAGGCGGCGCCGAGGTAGCCGGACGGCAACCCGAGCCCGGAGTCGGCGACCAGGTCAGCCAATGGCACCGCCGCACCGTGACCGTACGTCTGCCGGAACCGCTGGTGGTAGTCGCGCCAGGCCGGGGCGCCGAACGGGTACGGGGAGAGCCGCAGCAAGGTGGAGGCGGCCTTCTCCGCCTCGGACAGCACGTCGGCGGGGATCGTGATCTGGGCAGTGAGGACAGTGTCCGGCCACGCTGGCGGGATGCTTCCGGTGACCTCCTCCGTGGGCGCCGGAAGCGGTCCGCTGTAGACGGTTGGGCCGCCAGACGCCGCCCGCAGGACGGCGATGGGTTCGGGGTCGGTGGCCACCGCGTCCAAGGAGGACAGCAGGACACCGCTGTCCACCAATTGCGAGAGGAGCGCATGGACCGTGGTCGTGTCGGCATGAGGGAAGGCGGCGGCGACGGCATTGGCGACGTCCGCGAAAACGGCCGGGACGCGGGCGGCGTCCAGCGCGGTCCGGATGGGCCCGGTGGCCGCCACGGACACCTCCAGTGGTGCCAGGCCCTCGGCGGGTGCCCGGCCTGGGGCAACGATGCGCCCTCCCCGGACGGCGGCGGCCGGGTTCACCGCCACGAACAGCCCCTCCAGCACCCCCGGTCGGGCTGCAAGCTGGTCGGCCACGGCACCGAGCCAGTCAGCATCCGGCCGCAGCACCACCCGATGCTCCTCTCCCCAGTCCGCCCGCGGGTCGGGGCCGATGCGAACGGGAGCGATCCCAGCGAAGCGCCCGAACGGGGTCGCCCGGCCGCGCCAGCGCAGCAAGTAGGCAGCCGTGGAGTGCACCAGCCGTCGTACTTCCCGCCCGTCCGGGTCGGGGGAAGCCAGAACAGCGGTGGTCTGCGTGGCTAGGACCGGGCTCGCCTCCTCCAACGCCTGGCGGCCCTGCTCGTGGGCGCGGACAGCCGCCAGCCAAGCCCGGCCCCGCTGGACTCCACCTGGCCCGGACAGGTCCACGTCCACCGCCGGAACCCCGTGCCCGGGGTGGGTGGTGGCCCGCACCAGCACAACCTCCGTAGCCCGGTACAGCCGTCCTCGACCCGCCATAGCCCCATGCCCCCTTCGCCGTCCTGGTGTGGTCGTGGCGCCGCCGGGCACACGACCGTGTGCCCGGCGGCGGGATAGATCAGGTGCCGTGGTTCACCGCGGCCGGCGGTGAAGGCTCGGCCCCCTCGCGACGGTCCCGGTCAGGAGGGGTCGCCGGTGAAGGAGGTGCACGCGGTGTTGGAACCACCGCAGGAAGACCCGCAGCCGTCGTCGGTGGCACGCAGGAGGTTCGCGATCGGGGCGGCGGACTCGACCACGCGCAGGTCGAGGCTGAAGTCGCCGAGGTTGGTGGTGGCCTGTTCGATCTGGTGGGTCATGATCAGTTCTCCTTGTCGTCGGTGGTGCGGTGGTCGGCCTGACCCTCGTGGGGCCAGGAGATGATGATGCGGCGGTGCCGCTTGGTGATAACCCGCCCGGCGGGCAGGTCGGTCTCGGGGGTGCTGATCGGGTAGGCGTAGATCACCGGCTCGTCCCGCCGGTGGTCGCGGTCCCACGTCCGGATCTGCTCCGCAAGGGCCTCGGCCACCTCCTCGGCGTGCGGGCCGTAGCCGTGCACACCGAACTCGGCCCGGTCCCCGTCCCGGCGGATGACCAGGTAGGAAAAGGAGTCGCCGTCGAGGAGTGCGAGGTTGGACTGCTTGTTCTGCGGACCGACGAGGCCGGTGTCCAGTTCGGCGTCCACGGCCATCAGACAGAAGCCGTCCAGGGCGGTCGCCAGCCACATCTGCAGGCCGGTGAACGGCTCGGTACGCGCGACGCTGACCCCCGCCCACTTCTCCACTCGCTCGGTGTCGAACACCCCGTTCAGGGCTTCAGGGTCGGCCGGCCAGCCGTCATCGAAACGGAGGGCGATCTCCTTGCCCCGAATCAGCAACAGCCGCTCCGCGTGCTCTCCCTCGCCCTGCATGGTGACGAACCCGCACACCTCCGCTGACCGGGAGACGAGCCGGTCGCCGTCACGGTCGAAGGCGACCGAGCGGGTCAGGCCGCGCATCCGCAGCGGCACGATCAACCGCCCGTCCTCTGCAAGCTGATCGGTCCACGCAGGGGGGATGTCCCAGGCGCCGACGGTGACCATCAGCCGGTCCACCGTCCCGTGGTCGGGCAGGCCGTGCTCTGCGTCGGCGAGGAACACCTCCACCCGGCCGTAGCCGGTCGCATCCAGCAGGGTGCGCGCCCGGTCGGTGACGTAGGAGTCGATGTCGATGGTGACGACCGATCCTTCCGGACCAACGATCTCTGCCAGCAGGGCCGCGTTGTATCCCCCCGAGCCGACCTCACCGACCCTCATCCCCACCTGAGCCTGTGCCTGCTCCAGCATCATCGCCTGGATGTCGGGGGCCGAGACGGAGCTGATGGCGATGCCGTACTCGTCCCTCTTCGTGCGCACGGCCTCGTGCGCGGCGTACGCCTCAACGAGGGGCGCGTCCGGAGCGAAGTCGTGACGGGCAACGGCCAGAAACGCGGCCTCGACCTCCTTGCTGCGGATCGTGCCCGCCCTGACGAGCTGGTCCGTCATCGCGGTACGCAGCTCTTCGGCGGACGTGGTGGATTCTTCGACGGTCTCGGTCACGTGCTGGCTCCCTGTCGTTCAGTCCTGGCGCATCCGGACGAACTTCGCGCTCCGGATGAGGTGATGCTTCTAGTCGTGCTTGACCCTGCGGACCCCCGAGCTGACCGCCCCTATGGGGGTGCCGGCCGGGGCGTCGTACGCGGAGAACAGCCAGGCGCCGTGGAACGGTGTGTGGTCCCTCTGGTCGGGACACCGTCCACACGGCCGAGGTATGCACCGCGGGGCCAACGGCCCCAGGAGATCGGCCGGAACCCTGCCTGGCGGTGCTCGGTCGGTCCGGCCGCGCTGCGGATCACCGCGGCTCTCCCGCGGGCAGTTTCGGCCGATCCTCAACCGCGCTCATGCGGCGCCCGGGTGCTGATGGCGAATCTCCCACAGGCGGGCACAGCTCTCGGTGGTCGACGTAACCCGCTGCAGGTGTTCCCACGCCACGAAGTTCGCTGTCGCCCCGGTCACCCGGCGGGCGCTCTCCAGAAGCCGGTACCCGCGCCGGTAGAACTCACGGAGCTGGGACTCATCGCCGATGTCCTCGGCTAGGAGCAGCGCCAAGTGGGCCCGCATGTGCAGGGCGAGTTCGTCGATCTCCGCCCGGGGCGCGAGCAGCCCGAGGGCCTTCGCCAGGGTGATGGTCTGGCGGATCGTCTCCAGATCAACCGGAAGGTCGTCGGAGCACAAGTCATGCTCGATGTCGGTCTGTTCATTCTGATCGGGGGCAACCGTGGTCACCTGGGCCTCCCTCGTCACAGCCTGCTCGGGTCTGTGAAGAGGTAACCGCACCAGCACGCTCCGCGAGTACCGTGGAGAGGTCAGCAGAGTATGCAAGCCATGCAATGTCGGGAGTTGCACATGGCGGAACGCTCACGCACGCCCAACGCGGGCTTGCCCTCGCTCCTTGACCAGGCGAATTGGTCCCGGTCTCAGTTCGCAAGCATCATCAACCGGCTTGGCGCCGAGGCCGGGTTGAGCCTCACCTACGGCCAGCCGGCTGTCTCCCAGTGGATCGCTGGCCATCAGCCTCGTTCACAGGTCAGAGCGTTGATCATCGAGGCCTTCGCCCGGAAACTGTGCCGCCCTGTCACCTTCTCCGAGGCTGGTCTCACGCCACCGCGGTCTGCGACAGCCCAGGACACTGTGGGGGAACTCGTAGACCTCGGAAAGGCCGATATGGACCCGTCCCGGCGCGGCATTCTCGCCGCCGGAATCTTCTCCGCTGCGTTGATCGTTCCCCTGTTCCCTGACCTGGCCGTGGCTGCTGAGCCTGCTCCGGTACTGCCGGGCAAAGCCACTACGAGGATCGGAACCGGCCAGGTTGCCATCGTGCGAACGATGACCGACCGGATAGCTGACATCCTCGATGAGCTGGGCGCGGGGCATGCCCGCCCGATGGCTGCGGCCTTCCTGGTGAACTCAGTCGGCCCATGGCTGAAGGCGCAAGCCTCCGACGAGGTGCGACGCGACATGCTCGCGGCTGCCTCCGACCTGACCTATCTCACCGGCTGGATGGCCATGTACGAACGGGCCCATAGCCTGGGCCAGCAGTACTACGTGTCCGCCCTCAAACTGGCCGGTGAGGCGGAAGACCACGTCACGTACTGCCGGACGCTCCGCGGGATGTCGCTGCAGGCCTCGAACCTCGGCTACGGACGGCGAGCGCTGGAGCTGGCCGACTCGGCAGCCGAGGCAGCACCGGTTGCCGGACCGCGCCTGACAGCCTTCCTGAGAGGCCAACAGGCCCACGGGGCCGCAATGGTCGGAGACCAGCGGCAGGCCTTCAACCGACTGAAGGAAGCCGGCGATGCTCTGGCGAGGGCTGACGACGGCAAAGACTCCGTCGGCGGGTATGACCGGACCGCCCTCCTCTTTCACGAAGCGCACGTACTCAACGAAACGGGTGACCTTTCCGGATCCATCCGTGCACTGAAGGAATCCATCCGCATTCAGCCGTCAGGACAGCGGCAAGGCCGCCTCCACTCCTATGCAGTCCTCGCGCAACGCCAGCACTCCTACGGACACGTGGAGGCTGCGTGCGACTCTTGGAACAGGTTCCTGGACGAGTACGAGCATCTCTCCTCGTCGAGGGGAGACGAGCACTTCGACACGATGCGACGTAGGTTGAAACCCCACGCAAAGATCCAGGCTGTCCGCACGCTGACCGAGCGAGCGGCCCTGGTGGGCGCCATGAAGGGGTAGCCGGAAGCAAGCATGGGGCCTCCCGTGGGAGGCCCCAGTCAACGCCACGCCGAGAGGCATCCTGCGTCGCCTGATGGAACGGATGGCCGACATGACCAGAGGGCTATTCCGAGACCCCCGTCAACGGCGAGCATTCCCTGACCCACTGGTGGGCGACTTGCCACCCCCGCTCAGTCCCAAGCGGACAGCAGACCGACCGGCACACCGCCTCCGCCGGCGGAGATCACCTACCGCGGGCTGGCTGATTGTCGTTGCGGAGCGACCGGCGGCCGTCCAACTCCTGGTCGCATTCCAGGCCGTCACCGGTATGTGCGCAGCGGTGCTGCTGGCGGCCCTCCCTCGCGCGATGGCCCCGCACTCGGCGCTGGAAATGCCGACGGCAGCTTCCAATGCGCAGCGCTCGTGGTCGCGCTCGGCGGCGCGAAGAACCGTGTCGTGGGGCCGTGGCCGCCGCAGCGTCCTGTATCTCAACCCAGCCCTACGACCCGTCCAGGAAGCTGCCAAGGACAGCTCGTTCGTCGTCATCAAAGCGACGAACGCGTCCGGCAACTGAGTCGAAGCCAGCCATCTTGGAGGTTGCTGACACGTACACGCCTCCACTGTCCTTAATCTCATAGGCGAGTTCGAAGGAGACGCCCTTCAAGCTTGTCACCCACACCTCAATCTCCACCAGCTCCTTGCTGTAGACAAGCGGCTTGGAGAACTTCATCCACTGCTCCGAGAGGAAGAAGTTCTTGCTCAGGGGGTCTGTAAAGTTTTCGGTGTAACTGGGTTGGTTTGTAGGCTCAGATTCGGTTGTTGGTGAGGCGTCCGTCGAAGGCGATGTCGAAGGCCTGGA